>PABG01000096.1 GCA_002699185.1 Gammaproteobacteria bacterium
AGGTAGGTGAAATCGCCTTCCCGACCCCGACCGAAGCGGAAGTCATCACCGACCACCAGGTATTTCACATTCAGGCCGTCGACCAGAATCTGCTGCACGAACTGCTCGGCCGTGAGCGCGGCCAGGGCCGGATTGAAGCGCAGGCACATGACCTGATCCACCGAATAGCGCCGCAGCGCGGCCAGCTTCTCGCGCAGCCGGGTCAGGCGCGGCGGTGCGACATCGGGGGCGAAATATTCCTGCGGCTGCGGCTCGAAGGTCACCACCACGGTCGGCAGCCCCAGCCCGGCCGCGCGCTCGGCCAGCTGGCCCAGCACGGCCTGATGGCCCAGGTGCACCCCGTCGAAATTGCCGATGGTGGCCGCGCAGCCCGCCGCCATCCGCTGCAAATTGTGCAAACCCCGGATCAGCCGCATCTGTTTTAATGACTCTCAATCAGAATGGCCACGGAAAACACGGAAAGCACGGACATATAATATTGCCGGCCGTGGCGCTTCGCGCCCGGCCGGATCTTTTACCCCTGTGCAATTTTCCGTGCTTTCCGTGTTTTCCGTGGCTATCCCGGTTTTCATTCCCATAAGCTGTCTATTATAAAGAACCCGCCCCCGGGATCATACGTCCCCGGCATCGGGCCGCCGCCACAGCAGCTGCAGGCGCTGGCCCATGAGCTGGAGCAACAGGAAGTACAGCCCCATGGCCAGGACGATCCAGAGCACGAGCCGGCCGATGCGCTGCCAGCCGCCCCACTCCACCCAGGTTGCAGCTGCGGGCACGGCCCAGATCAGCAGCAGCGCCATGGCGCTGCCGGCGACGACGATCCGCAGCAGCACCCGGCTCCAACCCGCAAGCGGGGCATAGACCCCCTCGCGGCGCAGGCGGCGGTAGAGCATGCCCGCGTTCTGCCAGCCGGTCAGGGCCGTGGCCAGGGCCAGGCCGGCGTGCGGGCCGGTGATGTCCAACAGCACCATGGGCACCACCAGCAACACGTTGAGCACCATGTTGCTGAGCATGGCGATGATGCCGATGCGCACCGGGGTACGCGAGTCCTCACGCGAATAGAAGGCCGGCGCCAGCACCTTGACCAGGATGAAGGCCGGCAGGCCGAGCGCGTACGCCATCAGGCTGAGGCCGGCCATGAAGGCATCGTGCGGGGTGAAGGCGTTGTACTGGAACAGGGTGATCAGGATCGGCTGAGCCAGCAGGATCAGGCCGATGGCCGCGGGCATCCCCAGCAGCAGCACCCAGCGCAGGGCCCGGTCCAGGGTGGCGGCGAACTCCTGCGGCGAGCGGGCTGCATGGCTTTTCGACAGACTGGGCAGGATCACCGTGCCCAGCGCCACGCCGAACACGCCCAGGGGAAACTCCACCATGCGGTCGGCATAGTAGAGCCAACTCACGCTGCCGGTGATCAGGAAGGAGGCGATCAGGGTGTCGAACAGCAGGTTGATCTGGGCCACCGAGGAACCCACCACCGCCGGCGCCATCAGTTTGAGGATGCGGCGCACGCCGCTGTCGCGCCAGCCCCAGCGCGGTCGCGGCAGCAGCCGCAGCCGGGCCAGACCCGGCAGGATCAGCAGCAGCTGAATCACACCGCCGGCGAACACGGCCCAGGCCAGCGCCATGACATGCACCTCGAACCAGGCCTCCCCGAACAGCGCCGCCAGGATGAACACCACATTCAGCAGCACCGGCGCAAAGGCCGGCAGGGCGAAGCGGCTGTAGGTATTGAGAATGCCCCCGCCGAAGGCCACCAGCGAGATGAACAGGATGTAGGGGAAGGTCACCCGCAGCATGTCGCCGGTCAGCGCGAATTTCTCCGGCTCGTCGATGAAGCCGGGGGCGAAGACCATGACCAGCAGCGGACTGGCCAGCGAGCCGACGATGCTCAGCAGCAGCAGGATACCGGCCAGGGTGCCGAACACCCGGTCCACCAGCCCCTGCACCTCGGCGTGCTCCCGGTTGGCCTTGTAGTCGGACAGCACCGGCACGAAGGCGAGCGAGAAGGCCCCCTCGGCGAACAGGCGGCGCAGGAAATTGGGGATCTTGAAGGCCACCAGAAAGGCATCCATGCCCAGGCCGACGCCGATGGCGCGGGCAAAGACCATGTCGCGCACCAGCCCCAGCACCCGGGACAGGAAGGTCATCATCCCCACCACGGCGGTGTTTCGCATCAGTCCGCGACTCACGAAGCCCCCGTTCTCATGACTTCGAGGAAACGCTGGTCACCCCCCCATCCGTCATTCCCGCGAAGGCGGGAATCCAGGTATTTCAGCGGCTTGGATGCCCGCCTTCGTGGGCATGAGGAAAACATCACAGGTTTCTTAAGCATCTGTTTTTATTTGCCTACAGGCGATTTCGGGACGATACCGCCCTTGCCCGCCATTGACAAACGGCCGGAGTTTGCGCATATTACGCCGTCTTTCGGCAACTCGCACGAATCCAAGGAGTTTTACGTTGGCCAATACCGCACAAGCGAAGAAGCGTGCACGCCAGTCTGAAAAGCGCCGCCGGCACAACGCCAGCATGCGCTCACGGCTGCGCACCAACATCAAGGGCGTCATCAAGGCCATCGGCAGCGGTGACCCCGAGGCCGCCCGTGCCGCTTACCAGAGTGCGGTACCGGTGATCGACAACATGGCGCGCAAGGGCCTGATCCACAAGAACAAGGCCGCCCGCCACAAGAGCCGTTTGAACGCCCAGATCCGCAGCCTCAGCGCCGGCTGAAACCTTCAGCCGCAGCGGATTGCGCAAAAGGCCGGTCACTGACCGGCCTTTTGCGTTGGGGTTCCATCCGCTTGCCCGTAGGATGGGTGAAGGCGCTTCGCGCCGTAACCCATCACTGGGTCCATCTGCGATGGGTTACGCTGCGCTCCACCCATCCTACAGTCTCATTTCCTCAGACCAGCACCAGATTGTCCCGGTGGATCAGCTCCGGCTCGTCCACGTAGCCCAGCAGGGACTCGATCCGATCACTGGGCTGGCCGATGATGCGGGCGGCCTCGCCGGCATTGTAATTGACCAGGCCGCGCGCCACCTCGCTGCCGTCCTGATCCAGGCAGCTGACCAGTTCGCCACGCTCGAATTCCCCTTCCACACCGGTCACCCCGACCGGCAGCAGGCTGCGGCCTGAGTTGCGCAGCACGCTTACCGCCCCGGCATCCAGCATCAGCCGGCCCCGGACCGTAAGCTGCCCCGCCAGCCACTGCTTGCGCGCGGCCAGCGGCGCCTTCACTGCCCGCAGCAGCGTGCCGAGGGATTCCCCGGCCGCCACCTTACTCAGCACGTCCGGTTCGCGGCCGGAGACGATCAGGGTGCTGGCACCGGAGCGGGCCGCGCGCGCCGCGGCCCGCACCTTGGTCAGCATGCCGCCGCGGCCCAGACTGCCGCTGCCGCCGGCCATCAGTTCGAGCGCCGGATCGGCCGCTTCGGCCTCCGGCACCAGCCGGGCATCGGGATTGCGGCGCGGGTCGCTGTCGTACAGCCCCTGCTGGTCGGTGAGGATGACCAGCAGTTCGGCCTCGACCAGATTGGCCACCAGCGCGGCCAGGGTGTCGTTGTCGCCGAACCGGATCTCGTCGGTGGCCACCGTGTCGTTCTCGTTGACTACCGGGATCACGCCCATGCGCAACAGGGTGCGCAGGGTACTGCGCGCGTTCAGGTAGCGCACCCGGTCGGAGAGATCATCGTGGGTGAGCAGGATCTGGGCGGTGTGGTAGCCATGCCCGGCGAAGCGGGATTCATAGGCCTGGACCAGCCCCATCTGGCCGACGGCCGCGGCGGCCTGCAACTCATGCAGCGCATGCGGGCGCGTGACCCAGTGCAGCCGGTGCATACCCTCGGCCACCGCGCCGGAAGACACCAGCAGGATCTCATGGCCGGCGGCACGCAGCCGCGCCATCTGCTCCACCCAGGCGGCGATGGCGCCGTGGGCGAGCCCCCGCCCCTCGTCGGTCAGCAGGGCGCTGCCGATCTTGATCACCCAGCGCCGGCTTTTGCCCAGTTCGCTACGACTCGTCACCAGTGCAGATCCCATCTATCAAAAACATTAGCCACGGAATACACGGAAAGCACGGAAAAACCATTTTCATCATTCCGGTGAAGCCCGAACAACAGTAGGTCGGGTTAGCGCAGCGTAACCCGACACGGGCGCGGCTCGACGTCGGATTACGCCCTTCGGGCTAATCCGACCTACATTAATGTTTTACAGTCTTCCGTGCTTTCCGTGTATTCCGTGGCCATAAAAAATCAGTCAACGGAACCATTGTCCCCGATGTCCTCGGTCGCTTCCAGATCCTGCTGTTCCAGGTGCATCATCACCGCCTTGACCAGATCATCCGTGCCTTCGCCGGTGGCAGCGGAGATACGGAACACCGGCCCGGTCCATTCCAGCCCGTTGAGGATTTCATCACAGCGGGCCGCGCGTTCGTCCTCCGGCAGCAGGTCCAGCTTGTTCAGCACCAGCCAGCGCGGTCGGGCGGCCAGTTCCGGGCTGTATTTTTCCAGTTCGGCAATGATCTTGCGGGCATCGTCCACCGGATCGCCGCTGCCGCCGAAGGGCGAGACATCCAGCAGGTGCAGCAGCAGCCGGGTGCGGGCCAGGTGTTTGAGGAAACGCACCCCCAGCCCCGCGCCCTCGGCCGCGCCCTCGATCAGGCCCGGGATATCGGCGATCACGAAGCTCTGATGCTGCGCCAGGCGCACCACGCCGAGATTGGGATAAAGGGTGGTGAAGGGATAGTCCGCCACCTTGGGCCGGGCTGCGGAGACGGCCCGGATCAGGGTGGATTTGCCGGCATTGGGCATGCCCAGCAGGCCGACATCGGCCAGCAGCTTCAACTCCAGTCGCAGTTCGCGCTGCTCGCCGGGCGTGCCCGGCGTGGACTGGCGCGGCGCGCGGTTGGTCGAGCTCTTGAAGCGGGCATTGCCGATGCCGTGCCAGCCGCCCTGGGCCACCTTCAGCCGCTGGCCGGATTCGGTCAGGTCGCCGATCAATTCACCGGTGTCGTGGTCATAGACCATGGTACCCACCGGCACCCGGATGACCCGATCCTCGCCACCGGCGCCGGTGCAGTTGCGGCCCCGGCCGTTCTCGCCCCGCTGGGCCTGGAAACGGCGCTCGTAGTGGAAATCCACCAGGGTATTGATGCTCTCGTCGGCCACCAGGAAGACGCTGCCGCCATCGCCGCCGTCACCGCCGTCGGGTCCGCCGAAGGGGATGTACTTCTCGCGCCGGAAACTGACACAGCCGTTGCCGCCGTCACCGGCGGCGACCCTGATGGTGGCTTCATCGACGAATTTCATATGATCAGGTTCTAGGTGCTGGGTTCTAGATGCCAGGTGCGAGTTTCGTAGGTCGGGTTAGCGCAGCGTAACCCGACGACGTTCCCGCACCGATTGTCGGATTACGCCCTGCGGGCTAATCCGACCTACGGTCTCTTGCATCCTGTATCTCTGACAATAAAAAAAGCCCCGAACGCACTGCCGGGGCTTTCCTCTGCAGCAGGCTGGTGCCGGGGCGATTATTCGGCCGGCACGACCTCCACGAACTTGCGGCCCTGGGCGCCGCGGACCACGAACTGCACCGTACCGTCGGCCTTGGCGTACAGGGTATGATCCTTGCCGCAGCCGACGTTGGTGCCGGCATGGAAATGGGTGCCGCGCTGACGCACCAGGATGCTGCCGGCCGAGACGGCCTGGCCGCCAAAACGCTTCACACCCAGGCGCTTGGACTGGGAATCGCGACCGTTGCGGGTACTACCGCCTGCTTTCTTGTGTGCCATTGAACTGAACCTCTATATAGCGTATTGGCGTCCCGGCTCAGGCCGACACGTCGGTGATCTCGACCTCGGTGTAGGCCTGACGATGGCCCTGACGCTTCATGTGATGCTTGCGGCGGCGGAACTTGATGATCTCCACCTTCTTGCCGCGGCCCTGGCTCTTCACGGTCGCGGTAACCTTGCCGCCGTCGACATAGGGGGCGCCGATCTTCACATCGTCGCCGTCGCCGACCATCAGGACCTTGTCGAACTCGACCGATTCGCCTTCGGCGGCCTTGAGCTTCTCGATGCGGAGCTTGTCGCCGGGGGCAACCCGGTACTGCTTGCCGCCGGTCTGGATTACTGCGTACATAGCCATGATTCTCCGAAAATTCATCCACCCGCAGCGTCGCACCGACGGACCCCGCAGGAAAGACGCGCAATTCTATCGGCTGCGCCAGGCCGGGTCAATCACTCCGCCCGCTTTGCGGCGGTGGACTTGAGCAGGCAAATCAACGGATAATGGCGGAATTGCCACCCTGATCGACAACCGCGGCGGCCGGAACCGAGCAAAGCATGCGCGAACCCCTCGCAAAAACCAGTCAATTCATGGACCTGGAACAGATCCGCCGGCTCTCCACGCGGGACATGTCCGAAGTCGACCGGGTCATCCAGGAGCGGCTGCGCTCCGATGTGCTGCTGATCAATCAGCTGGGGCTCTACATCATCAACAGCGGCGGCAAGCGCCTGCGCCCGCTGCTGGTACTGCTGGCCGCGCGCGGCTGCGGCTATGCCGGCCCCCACCATGTACCGCTGGCCGCGATCATCGAGTTCATCCACACCGCCACCCTGCTGCACGACGACGTGGTCGATGCCTCCGACCTGCGCCGCGGCCGCGATACCGCCAATGCCATCTGGGGCAACGAGGCGGCGGTGCTGGTCGGCGATTTTCTCTACTCGCGCTCGTTCCAGATGATGGTCGAGATCGGCAGCATGCGCATCATGGAGATCATGGCGCAGACCACCAACACCATCGCCGAGGGCGAGGTGATGCAGTTGCTCAACTGCCACGACCCGGACACCACCGAGGCGCGCTATCTGGAGGTGATCCGATCCAAGACCGCCAAGCTGTTCGAGGCCGCCGCCCGGGTCGGCGCCGTGCTGGGTGAGCAGCCGCCGGAGATCGAGACCGCCATGGCCGACTACGGCATGCACCTGGGCACGGCCTTCCAGCTCATCGATGATGTGCTCGACTACAGCGCCGACAGCGCCGAGACCGGCAAGAACATCGGTGACGATCTCGCCGAGGGCAAGCCCACCCTGCCGCTGATCCATGCCATGCGCGAAGGCACGCCCGAACAGGTCGAACTGATCCGTCATGCCATTGAGCAGGGCGGGCGCGACAGCATCACCGCGGTGCAGGCGGCCATTGAATCCACCGGGGCCATCGCGTACACTGCGCAATCCGCGCGCGAGGCCGCCAACAAGGCCGCCCAGGCGCTGGAGGGACTCCCGACGTCGCAGTACAAAGACGCCCTCTATGCGCTGGCCGAGTTTGCCGTCAGCCGCACGCATTGATCCTTTCTTCGGGGTGTAGCTCAGCCTGGTAGAGCACCGTCTTCGGGAGGCGGGGGTCGTAGGTTCGAATCCTGTCACCCCGACCATTTTCTTCTGTGTTTCCCTACTGACCGCCAAGGCGCCAAGCACGCCAACAAAAATGCTGTACTCGAAAACAACAGACCTTGGCGGTTCAATCAATACTCATTCAACACCCTCCTGATCCGCGTTCATCTCCGACGCATGTAGGTCGGGTTAGCGTAGCGTAACCCGACGGCCCGCGGCATGTTGGGTTACGGTGTTACGCACCTAACCCAACCTACATCTGCACTACATCGGGGAATGGCGGGCCTTTTCCCCTTTAACCATTATCAATTTCTTTGCGCCTCCGCGTCTCTGCGCCCTCTGCGTTATCGCCACTCAACCCTCCGATATTCCTCTCTTGCAATTCGTACATAAATGTACGATATTGGATTCCATGACAGGGAATGAGTTGATGCAGCGATTGAAACGGATCGGTCGCAGGCAAGGGAAGGCTGTGCGCTTCGAGCCACATGGCAAGGGCAGTCACGGCCGACTGTACTTCGGGGAGCGGTTTGCCACCATGAAAGACCACCGGAAGGAAATCGGCAAGGGCCTGCTCAAGGCCATGTGCGCGCAACTCGGTATCCATCCCGACGACCTGCAGGAGTAATCAAGTCATGCGTTATGTATACCCGGTCACGGTGGAACAGGATGAGGAAGGTCGCTACCTCGCCGTCGCTCCGGACGTACCGGAAGCCCTCACGGACGGCGAGACGCCGGAGCAGGCCCTGCGCGAGATGAGCGACGCGCTCGGGGCGGCCCTGGCGGGCTATGCCAAGGCGGGGCAGGCGCTTCCCGCCCCTTCGGCAACCGGTACCGATGTCCATTGGGTACCCGTCGCGCCCCTCGTGGCGGCAAAGCTGGCCCTGAGGTCGGCAATGCGGGAGGAAGATGTCTCGAACGTCGCACTCGCGCAGCGCCTGGGCCTTTCGGAAGGCGCTGTACGCCGCCTTGTCGATCCCGATCACAGTTCACGCCTGGACGGCGTGATCAGGGCCCTGACCGAATTGGGCCACGAACTGATCATCGAGGACAGGAAACAGAGCGCGGCCTGATCAATCAACCACCCAGTCCATACCCTCTTCTTCGCGCCCTTGGGCCTCGGCGTCCTCCGCGTTATCGCCACCTGAGCGGATCGTCTCCCGATGCCCGTAGGGCCGCCAGGCCGGTGAGATGACATTGGGCATCTGCGAACGCCGCAAGAGCCGCGCCGGGGCCAGGGCGAATTCACCATAGCGATCGTTGACCGCGTCCATCACCCGGTTCACCTCAGCCTGCACTGCCGCCGGCGCCGGTTCGAACAGCGACAGCTGGTAATCGGCCGGTGCCGGATCCAGCGCCGTGATCTGGACCTGATGCACGCCCTCGCCCCGCCAGCAGTCCAGGAATATCGCCCGGGCCAGGGCGGCGATCACCCGGCCGTCGTCGGTGGGCCGCACCAGCCGGCGCTTGTCGCCGAGCCAGCCGGGATCGGCGCGCAGGCCGACGAAGAAGCCCTGCGCCTGCATGCCGTGACGGCGCAGCCGCGCCCCCACCTTCTGGCTCATGTGCAGCAGGAAGGTGAGGATGACCTCGCGCGAGCGGGTGGCCGGGGGCATGACCTTGCCGTGGCCGATCGTCTTGGGCGGCGCCTCGCGGGTGAGCACCGGCTCGGGGTCCGCACCCTGGCACATGTACCAGATGCGCCGGCCCGGATTGCCGAAGCGCCGCGCCAGCACGCCGATGGGCAGGCGCGCCATGTCGCCGCAGCGGTGCACGCCGTGCTCGGCCAGGAAGCGGCCGATGCCTTTGTTGATGCCGCACAGTTCGGTCACCGGCACCGCGCGCAGCCGCTCACGCGCCTCCCAGGGCGGGATCACGGTCAGGCCGTCGGGCTTGTTGAGCTTGGCGGCGTACTTGGCGGTGGTCTTGTCGCCGGACAGGCCCACCGAGCAGGTCACGCCGGCGGTCTCATACACCAGTTCCCGCACCCGCCGGGCGACACCCTCGGGATGGCCCAACAGGCGCTGGCAGCGGGTGATATCCAGAAAGGCCTCGTCCACCGAGAAGATCTCGATATCCGGCGTGATGGTGCGCAGGGCCTGCATGATGGCGGTGGAGACGGCGGCGTAGCGCTGCGGCCGCGCCGGAACCTGGATCAGGCCCGGACAGCGCAGGCGCGCCTCGGGCAGGCGCATGCCGGTGTGCACGCCGAAGGCGCGCGCCTCGTAGGAGCAGGTGATGAGACAGGTGCCCTGGGCGCCGTTGGTGATGCCCAGCGGCCGTTTCCGCCAGGCCGGGTTGTCACGCTGCTCGATGGCCGCGAAGAAGGCGTCCATGTCGACCAGGATAATGGCCCGCGGCCAGGCCCAGGCGGGCGGCGGACGCATCTGGCGCTCCTCCAACATGATACTGACGGATTCAGGAGACCGGTCAGCGGTAACTGCGCAGCTGGCCGACCACCACGCCCTGGATGGTCACGCGCTCGGCTGAATAGACCATGGACGACAGTTCGGGGTTGGCCGGAATCAGTTCGATCATGCCGCCGCCGCAGCGCCTGAGCCGCTTGAGCGTGGCCTCCTGGCCGTCGATCAGGGCCACCACGATGTCGCCGTCCTCGGCCCGGTCCTGCTGGCGCACCACCACGGTGTCGCCGTCCAGGATGCCGGCCTCGATCATGGAATCACCCACCACCTGCAGGGCGTAGCGATCCGGCCCCAGCAGGAAGTCGGCCAGGTTGAGGGTGTCCTGCCCCGGAATGGCCTCGATCGGCCGGCCGGCAGCGATCCGCCCCAGCAGCGGCAGGCTGCCGGCCGGATCGCCGGGGCCGTCCAGCACCTCCAGCGCCCGCGCCCCGTGCGGGGTCCGGCGCAGATAGCCCTTGTCCTGCAGCCGGCTGACGTAGCGGTGCACACTGCCGCGCGAGCGCACCCCGATGGCCGCACCGATCTCCTCCAGGCTGGGGGCATAGCCGTGCTCGGCCAGGTGACGACGGATGAACTGCAGGGTCCTGTGTTCCTGGGGGGTCAGCATGGATGTTCTCGCTCTGTTCTCATCTGCAATCAGCATAGAGAACAAAACAAGAACACGCAAGACGCAGGTTGGACTGAGCGCAGCGAAGCCCGACAAACAGCCGCGGCGATGTTGGGCTTCGCTGCGCTCAGCCCAACCTACGGGGGGCTAAAGTCCGTTCAGCTCTACGCCCCCGCCCGGGCGATCAGCAGGAAGGCCAGCCCGAGCACCCCGAGGAAGGTGACGGCCAGCCCACCGAGCGCCCGCCGGCGGTAGCGGCGGCTGAGATGATCCTGGGGATGGGCAGAGAGAATGAACGCCTGTGACGATGAGGCCGGTCGCCGCAGCAGATTGACCGCCGGCTCGGCGGCCTTATGGGCGCGCTCCTGAATGGCCTGCTGCTGCGCGGCGTCCCGCGCCTGCTCCCACTCGCCGGCGTCGATATGGCCATCGCCATCGGCATCGAAGCGCGCCAGCAGATCCGCCTGGTCCTGCTTCCAGTGGCGCAGCAGGGCGGCGGTGGCCTCCCTGAGGTCACCGTCGGCGCTGCGCACGGATTCGAACCAGCCGACGGCGTAGAGCGGACCCGGCAGCAGGCGCTCCTCGGTGTAGCGGTAATCGCCGGCCGAGATGCGCAGGCCGCCGCGGCGCCGCGGCGGCCCCTCCGACGGCCAGCGGCTGTGGCCGCGCCAGACGTCCTTGTCGTCGGGATGCACCTCGGCGCCGTCGGGATCGATCACGCAGTGGCCGGTCGCGTCCTCCAGCGCGAACAGTCCCTCGCTGGTCCCGGAATCGACCGTCCGCCAGTGGCTGCGCGAGCGGCCCTTGCTGTCGAAGCTGTGTTCCTCATGCTCGATCCGGTAGCGGTACCAGACACACTGGCGACCGGTCAGCGGCGCGACGATGGGCGGCCCCGGCAGCAGTCCGGCCTCGCCCTCCAGTTCCACATACCCCTGGGGTGCGGAGCGGATGCGGGCCGTGGGGGTGTCCTCGATCAGCCGCGCCCGCGACCAGTTGCGCCAGATGGCGTGGAAGGCGACCAGCACGACGATGCCGACGATGACGCTCACCACCACGAAGCCGCCGGTGGACATGCGCTGGATGTCGGCGGCGAGGTCGGCGGGCATGGGGGTCTCCGGCGGGGGATCAGGCTGGGCGGTCTACAGCCGCGAATGAACACGGATAATACAACGTCATTGCGATGCCCGGACCCGAAGGGTGGGGTACCCATAATGAACCCCGTAGGGGTTCTATGGGAGCAGCGTGGCAATCTCATGAAGCAGAAGCAGGCGTCAGGAGATTGCCGCGGCGCTACGCGCCTCGCAATGACGAAGCAGTCTTTAGTCGTGTTGATCCGTGTTCATCAGTGGCTGGAATGCCACGATCACGGAATCACCCGGTAAACAGGCCCTTCAGATCCACGTCCGCCTTCTCCTCCTCGGCGAACTCCAGCAGGTCGAAGGGACCGAAGCCGAATTTGCGCGCGACAATGACATCCGGAAACTGCTCGATGCGCACGTTGTTGAGGTTCACGCTTTCGTTGTAGTACTCGCGGCGGTCGGCGATGCTGTTCTCCAGGGCCGTGACCCGGTCGGCCAGGTGCTGGAAGTTGGTGTTGGCCTTGAGATCGGGATAGGCCTCGGCCAGGGCGAACAGGTTGCCCAGCCCCAGGCGCAGCTGGGTCTCGGCCTGCCCCAGGGCGGGCACGTCCCCGCCCTCGCGGGCGGCGGCCACCTGCGCGCGGGCCTGCATCACCTTCTCCAGGGTCTCCTGTTCGTAGCCCATGTACTGCTTGCATACCTCGACCAGCTTGGGCAGCTCGTCGTGACGCTGCTTGAGCAGGACGTCGATGTTGGACCAGGCCTTGGCGACATTGTGCTTGAGCGCCACCAGGTGGTTGTAGATGACGATGCCATAGACGACCAGCAGGATCGCCGCCACCAGCAGCACGATCAGGACCACATCACCGATGCCCATGCGCTTTCCTTATTTTTGGTTTTACTGGTTTCAGCTTTCGTTTTCCAGCGACGGGTCCCAGCCCAGATCGCGCGCGCGGCGGATGGCCTCGCCATGGAACCGCTCATGACGCTCGCGCAACTCCGGCGGCAGCTGGCTGACCAGGTGGCCGTGGGACTCCCAGGCCTTGTAGACCTGATCGTAGAGCATCTCGATCCTGGCGTAATCCCAGCCGTCGCAGGTCTCGTCCTCGGGCAGCAGACCGAACACCCAGGCATCGCGGATGATCTTGCCGATATCCGTCATGCCGCCCCAGTGATCATTGTTGATGCCGGGATAGATCTTGTGTCTCGCCATGGGGAAACCGTCCAGATTCGTGAACTTCGGCCTACGAATTCCGGATTGTATGTGGCCGTCACTGGCGCGACAACCCAAAATGGCGTCGGCTTCACCACACCAGCCCCGCGGTGGCCAGTGGCGGACTTCAGGGGGCTGTACCGGCCGCGGTCTCAAGGGCCCCATCATCGCTCGCCGGTCGACGCCGGTCGAGAAACAGGATGTTGCCGGGAACCCGCTTGGCGCGGGACTTGACCTCACTGGCCAGGGTGGCGATGTCGTGATGGCTGGTATGCACGTCCGGTCGGGCGAGCACGGCGGCCAGCGTCAGGCTCAGGAAGGGGAAGAATTGTTCCCGCCCGCGCCGGTCCTGGGCATAGATCCCGCCGCGGCGACAGTCCTGCTCGTCATAGCAGCGCGGCGCCATGACCTCGAATGCCTCCAGCAGGGCCCGACATTGCGACTCCCAATCGTCTCCGCGCAGAATGATAATGAAATCATCACCGCCGATGTGGCCGATGAAATCACGCACCGGGTCCAGATAATCGTTCCACAGGCGGGCGACGTTCTTGATGACGTCATCGCCCCGGGCATAGCCGTACTTGTCGTTGTAGGGTTTGAAATTGTCGATGTCGCAGTAGACCACGACAAAGGACTCCTGTGCTGTCAGCAGTTCATCCACATGCTCACTGATGGGAACGTTGCCGGGCAGCTGGGTAAGCGGATTGGCATAGCGCGCGTTGCGGATCTGCAGATCGGTAATGGTCTTGAGCAGATCAAGCAGTGTCCCTATGCCCAGATAGCGGCCGCTGTGATCGACAATGATGAAATCCTCCTCCGGCCAGGCCGCGGTCTGAGCGGTGATCTGCTGGCTCAGATCCTCGACCAGGGTCTGGCTGTCGACGATCAGGGGTTCAGAGCGCATGAAACGCACCACCGGTTTGCGCCCATAGAGCTCGCGCCCGTAACGACCGGTGTAGAGTGTGAGCAGTTCGGAGCGCAGCAGAATACCGAGCGGTCTGCCCTCGTCCACCACCGGCAGACTACTGAGGTAGCGCTGAGCCCGGAACAACTCGAACGCCTCCTCCAGCGGGGTATCGGGTGCTACCGCGGGCTGATGCCGCACCAGCGAGGCCACGCTCTTGGAATGCTGATGGAAATGGCTGCGCGAGCGGCTCAGGACGGTTTGCAGCTGCTCCAGCCAGACCGGCGGCCTGGCGCTGGGACGGGCGATGAAATAGCCCTGCACATAATGCACCCCCAGCGTCTGGAGGGTGTGCAGTTCCTCCTCCTGCTCCACCCCTTCGGCAACCAGCTTGCAGTCCAGGATGTGCGCGATCTCGCACATGGAATGAATGAACTGCCGTTTCGCGGCATCGATGTGAACATCGCTGACGAAATGTCGATCCACCTTGACGTAATCGGGCCGCAGTTCCGACCATACCCGCAATCCGGCATAGCCGGCGCCCAGATCATCCAGGGCGATCTCCACCCCATGCCGGCGGTAGCGCTCCACGATCCTGCGCGCGACGCCGATGTCGCGCAGTGGATACTGTTCGGTGATCTCGATGACGATGCGGTCCGGCTTGATCCCCGCCGCATCCAGAAACTCGAGGATGCGCTCATGCGCAAAGGAATCGTCCTGGAAGCAGTCCGGCACCACATTGAGAAACAAT
The DNA here is from genome assembly GCA_002699185.1 of Gammaproteobacteria bacterium. Classification (GTDB taxonomy): domain Bacteria; phylum Pseudomonadota; class Gammaproteobacteria; order Thiohalobacterales; family Thiohalobacteraceae; genus Thiohalobacter. The sequence continues at coordinate 14,357 of PABG01000096.1, forward strand.
TTGCCGCGCAGGCCCAGTTCGCTGGCCCGGCTGATGGAGAGGTTGCGGCAGCACAACTCGAGATCGCACAGCAGGCCGGCCTCGGATGCGGCGCTCAGCAGCGTCAGAGGCGATTCCCAGGGCGAGTCCTCGGGGCCGCGCATCAGCGCCTCGTAACCGAATATCTCCTGCTGGCGCAGACAGACAATCGGCTGATACAGGGTGCGCAGCGACTGACCTTCGATGATCTCGGTCAGAAGATGTGGAGCATAGGGAGTCTTTTTCACGACAGCACAACGCGATAAAGGAAACTAAAGCCGCGATAATAGCAACTTGTTCCGGAGTGGCGATTAAGCTTTTATGACAGGACCCAGGGCCTGACCAAGCCCGACTCCGGATGCGTCGGGGCCCGTTCTCGTATAAATAATCGCTACCGCCCATGCCGGCGTGGTCCAGCACGGGAATCTCGATCCCGGTTCCGTCCAGATCGATTCCCTGACACAGATCGGGGCCGTCTCCGGAACCTCTTCATTGCGTGGCCAGATCATGACAAAAGGTTCACATTCCCCAACATAAGTGTTAATTAGTAGGATTTGGCAGCAAGATTGTGAACCGGATGGCCAGCCCGATCATCTCCACCGCCGATCTCGCCGATCACCTCGATGACCCCGACTGGCGGGTCTTCGACTGCCGCTTCGACCTCACTCAGCCCGACGCCGGGCTGGAAGCCTATCGGGAAGGCCATATCCCCGGCGCCTTCTATGCACATCTGGAACAGGATCTGTCCGGCCCGGTCTCCGGGAGCGGCGGCCGCCATCCCCTGCCTGATCCGGCCGTGCTGCGCGCCACCTTCTCTGACTGGGGCATCGGACCGCAGACCCGGGTGGTGTGCTACGACTATCGCACCAACGCCTATGCCGGCCGCCTGTGGTGGCTGCTGCGCTGGCTCGGTCATGAACGGGTGGCCGTGCTCGACGGCGGCCTGGAGAAATGGCTGGCCGAGGAGCGCCCGCTCAGTCAGGAGCCGCCACAGCCCCTGCTCCCGGTGCCGTTCCAGGGCGAACCGGACGCGAGCATGACGGCGGATGCCACCGAAATCTCCGAGGACCTGGACGACGGTGAACTGTGTCTGATCGATGTGCGCGGCGAGGCCCGCTTCAGCGGCGACGAGGAGCCCATCGACCCGGTCGCGGGCCATATCCCCGGGGCGGCCAACCTGCCGTTCGACAAGAACCTGGACGTCTCCGGCTGCTATCTGCCCCCGGAAGCGCTGCGCAAGATGTATACCCGCCTCCTGGGTGATCACCCCCCGCAGGACTGCGTGGTCATGTGCGGTTCCGGCGTGACCGCCTGCCAGACCCTGGTCGCGCTGGAACACGCCGGCCTGGGCGGCGCCCGCCTGTATCCCGGTTCCTGGAGCGAATGGATCCGCGACCCCAACCGCCCGGTGGAGATCGGCAGCGGCGACTGAATCTATCAGAAACGCCGTTATTTAATATCGAAAATTTTCCATAAAAAATCCAATAGACAGGGTCGCTATGATAATTAGCGAGATGTATATTAAATACATCTAATATTGACTGGACCAGGAGTGACCCATGCTCGAAGTTCATGCCTCCATGCGGATTCGCAACCAGCCGCTGAAACGCACCCCTGTGATCCTCTATCTGGACACGGATCCCGAGCATCCGCTGACCGCCAGTACCGACCGCGAGGGCGTGGCGGTGTTCGACATCCCCCCGGCCAGCGGCAAGATCAGCGTCATGGGTGCGGTGCGCTACCACGGACACCTCGAGGGCCGGGTGGACATCAGCATCTGGTCGCCCACCGATGGTGACAGCGTCTATACCCGCGGCGCCCCCGGCGGCAGCAAGGGCGGCAGTACCGCCTACCCCAACATGAAGACCCGCACCCTCGAGGTGGACGGCCAGGAGATCGTCACCGACAGCGAGGGCTACCTGGTGGATCTGGACGACTGGTCAGAAGGCTTCGTGCGCGCCGAGGCCGCCGTAGAGGGACTGGAACTGACGCCGGAGCACTGGGAAATCATCCGCTACCTGCGCGACTTCTACGAGCAGCACCATCTGCAGGCCAATGTGCGCGAGATCATCAAGGAGTTCCGCCAGCGCTGGGGGAAGGACAGGGGCAGCAACCGCTACCTGCACGACCTGTTTCCACGCGGCGGTCCGCAGAAACAGGGCAACCGGCTGGCCGGGCTGCTGCGCGTGAAGGGCGAGCACTAGCAAAACCCTTCATTCCCCTCTCCCTTGAGGGAGAGGGGTCAGGGGTGAGGGGGTTTGCGGTCTGATCCACCCCCTCACCCTGGCCCTCTCCCCCGCACGCGGGGGGAGAGGGGAATGACTTGATGCGGCCGGGAAACTTTTCAACAGCCCGCCAGGCATCAGCCCACCGTGGCGGGCAGCAGCGCCTGCAGCCGTGCGCGGTTCTCCACCACCTGCGCCAGGGTGATGTCGTCCAGCACGCCGTAGAAGGCCTCTTCGGCCTGGTGGAACACCCCCCGCAGCATGCAGGCCGTCTCGATGCGGCATTCCGATCCCTGCGGACGAAAGCACTCCACCAGGGCTGAATCGGCCTCGGTGCGGCGCAGCACGGCACCGATGGAGATCGCCTCCGGCGCCTGTTTCAGACGCACCCCACCGCCCTTGCCGCGCGTGGTCTCCACATAACCGTCGCCGGCCAGCTGATGCACCACCTTCATCAGGTGGTTCTTGGAAATCCCGTAGGCCCCGGCAATCTCGGCAATGGTGGTCACGGGCTGCTCCTGCACGGCGAGATAGATCAGCACCCGCAGGGTGTAGTCGCTGAAAGTCGTCAAACGCATCGGAATGAGTCCTGCTGGCGGAATGTCCGCCTGTCGCTGCAAGCGTATCCCGGCCGGTCCGGCGGGCCATTGACCCTGATCAGGATCCGGAACGGCGGATGGCGATACGTGCGTGGTAAAACCCCATATTCTACCCGGCCCCGGGCGGAGAGGTCTCTTCTCGGACCGCAAATCCTGTCATAATGTTCCCCCGTGAATCCCCAGCCCACCCGGTATCTGCCGTGAACGCATCCCCGATCCAGCGCCGCTCCAGTGTCCCTGTCCGCATCGGTCCCGTGACCGTGGGCGGTTCAGCCCCGGTGGCGGTCCAGTCCATGACCAACACCGACACGGCCGACATCGAGGCCACGGCCGCCCAGGTCGCCGAACTGGCCCGCGCCGGCTCGGAACTGGTGCGCATCACGGTCAACTCGGAGGCCGCGGCCGCGGCCGTGCCCGCGATCCGGGAGCGGCTGGACGCCCGGGGCCTGGCCACGCCGCTGATCGGCGATTTCCACTTCAACGGCCACAAGCTGCTGACGAAGTACCCCGACTGTGCCCAGGCCCTGGCCAAGTACCGCATCAATCCCGGCAATGTCGGCCGTGGCAGCCGCAAGGACGAACAGTTCGCCACCATCATCGAACTGGCCTGCCAATACGACAAGCCGGTGCGCATCGGCGTGAACTGGGGCAGCCTGGACCAGGCCCTGGTGGCGCGGATGATGGACGAGAATGCCCGCCTGCCGCAGCCGCGCGAAACCGAGGAGGTCACCCGCGAGGCCCTGATCGCCTCCGCCCTGGACAGCGCCCGCCAGGCCGAGGCCCTGGGGCTGGGGCATGATCGCATCATCCTGTCGGTGAAGATGAGCGGGGTGCAGGATCTGATCGCCGTCTATCGCGATCTGGCCGGGCGCTGCGACTATCCGCTGCACCTGGGCCTGACCGAGGCCGGCATGGGGGTGAAGGGCATCGTCTCCTCCACCGCTGCCCTGGCCGTGCTGCTGCAGGAAGGCATCGGTGACACCATCCGCATCTCGCTCACCCCCGAGCCGGGCGCGTCCCGGACTCAGGAGGTGCAGGTGGCGCAGTCCATCCTGCAGTCCATGGGCCTGCGCAGTTTCCTGCCGCAGGTGGTCTCCTGCCCGGGGTGCGGGCGCACCACCAGCACCTATTTCCAGGAACTGTCGCGGGACATCCAGTCCTACCTGCGCGAACAGATGCCGGTGTGGCGGAAACAGTATCCGGGCGTGGAGGCCATGACCGTGGCGGTGATGGGCTGCGTGGTCAACGGCCCGGGCGAGTCCAAACAGGCCAACATCGGCATCAGCCTGCCCGGCACCGGCGAACGGCCGGTCGCCCCGGTCTATGTCGACGGCGAGAAGACCGTCACCCTCAAGGGCGAGACCCTGGCGCAGGACTTCCAGGCGCTGATCGAGGACTACGTGGAGCGCAATTACGGCGTGAAGCGAGTGTAGGCCGGCATAAGCGCAGCGTTGCCGGCACTCCAGGTTGTTGTGCTGCCGGAAACGGGCCGTCTGGCCCTTATTCCGGCCTACGGCTGAGCTGGATTCCGGCCTGCGCCGGAATGACGGGTTGAGTTCAGCATACACACCCGACCTTCTCCTCACTCCTCACCCCTTGATCTCCTCCACCCGCCAGGCATCCAGGAAGCGCTGCTGCGACTCGGTCAGCGCATCGATGCTGATGCCCAGCGTCTGCAGCTTGATCTCCGCCACCTGCCGGTCCACCAGGTCCGGCACCGCATGCACGCCGGGACTGAGTTCATCGGCGTGCTGATGCAGATGCAGCGCGGCCATGAACTGCATGGCGAAGGTCTGGTCCATCACCTCCACCGGATGCCCCATCGCGGTCGGCGTGGCCAGGTTGACCAGCCGGCCCTCGGCGACCAGATGCAGTTCGCGGCCGTCGCTCAGGCGGAAGGCCTCGATGCCGGGCCTGACCTCCTCCCGCGTCTGTGCCATGTTCTCCAGGGCACGGGCGTCGATCTCGACATTGAAATGCCCGGCATTGGCCAGCAGCGCCCCGTCGCGCATGCGCTCGAAATGCTCGGCACGGATCACCTCGCGGTTGCCGGTGGTGGTGATGAAGATCTCGCCCCATTCAGCGGCCTCGGCCATGGCCGCCACCCGGAAGCCGGCCATGTGGGCGCGCAGGGCCTGGCGCGGCTCGATCTCGGTGACCGTGACCTGCGCGCCCAGCGCCCGGGCCTTGTGGGCGATGCCCTGGCCGCAATCGCCGTAGCCAGCCACCACCAGCTGCTTGCCGGCCAGCAGCAGGTTGGTGGTCAGCAGCAGGTTGGTCAGCGACGACTCGCCGGTGCCGTGGATATTGTCGAACTCGTGCTTCATGGGCGTATCGTTGACCGCATAGGCGGGGAAGCTCACCGCGCCCTCGCGCACCATGGCCTGCATGCGCTGCACCCCGGTGGTGGTCTGCTCACACATGCCGCGCAGACCCTGCAGCAGTTCCGGCCGCCGGTGTACCAGGCAGGCGGTCAGTTCGGCGGCATCGTCCAGGATCAGGTTGGGTGCGTGTTCCAGCGCGGCCAGATGCAGTTCCAGCAGGCGTTCCTCGCTCACGCCGCGCTCGGCATAGCCGCTGATGCCGTCCGGTTCCTTGAGCGCGGCGACCACGTCGTCCTGACTCGAACCGGGTTCACTGCCGGTGAAGACCACCTCCGCCCCGGCAGCCGCCAGGGTCTCCACGAATACGCCCGTCTTGGCTTCGATGTGGGAACAGACCGCAATGGTCAGCCCGGCAAAGGGCCGCGTCTCGCCGTAGCGGCGGCGCAGTTCGGCATGCACCGGCATGTGCGAACGCGCCCAGGCCAGCTTGCGGCGGCCGGTTTCGATATCGGGGGTGGATGACATTTCCAGCTCCGGTGATTTCCGAGGCCGGACAGTGTGCAACAGGCGGGGGGGATGGGACAAATACCGGGAGTGAGCGGAAGACCGGGTGAATCCGCTGAACTCAACCCGTCATTCCGGCGCAGGCCGGACAAAAGCGCGGAGCGCGTTGAACGCCGGTACGGCGGCCGTAGGGCGGGCACAGCGAGTGATCCATTGACCTCGGCGGCTTCTGGATCCCGGCCTGCGCCGGGATGACGAACGGTGGAGATAGCCAGCCCTCAGCAGGGAAAAGGCTGTCGCGGCTTGTTCAGTAGTGTAGTGCGTGTGATGCCGTGGGCTATCCTGGCCTCTGGCCTCACTCCCCGAACGTCTCGCGCAGCCGGCGCAGGGTGGCGGGGCCGACGCCGTGGATGGCCAGCAGGGCCGCATCCGAACTGTGACGCACCGCCTCAGGGCTGCGCACACCAGTGGTGAAGAGGGCCTTGGCGATGCGCACGTTCACGCCGGCCTGGCGGAGTTCATTGAGAAAGTCCCGGGGCGAGACCCGCGGCTGTGGCCGCGGTTGCGGTTGCGGTTGCAGTCGGGTCCGGTGCATACCCCGGACCGGGGCGGAAGCGGTTTCGCGACGCGCGCAGGCAGGCGCAGCCGGGCGCGCCACCTGGCGGGGGATGTTGAACAGGAAATGCGCTGTCGCCATCAGGCCCGCCGAGGCCATGAGGGCAACCAGCGGGGAAGCATCAGCCGCGCCGGCCTGCAGGCCATGCAGCAGCACGCCGAGACCCAGCAGGGCGAACAGGGCGGCCTGGCCGCGGAAGGCCAGCGCCCAGCGCTGTTCCACCCGGGCCGGCAACCAGGCCCGCAGACGCTGCCCCAGCGCGGCGAAGGCCTGGTCGAACAGGGTGGCTTCCTGATACAGGTTGTCGTGTGCGGGATACATAGTCGAATCACCTCCCTGAAGTGTTGCGTCCATCCTTGCCCGAAGCGCAGTCCCGCTCCGTGATCCGGCTCGCAATTCAGCCTCATGCTGACGGATTCCTGACGCGGAAGCCGGAAAACTGTGATTGATTTCACAGCTCACCACCTTCCCTGTCAACCGCGTCCGGCACGACCCGCTGCCGGTGCCCGGCGCCAGCGCGGCAGCGCCACGACCAGCGCAACCAGCGCATAACTGACCACCAGCACCGGCCCGGCCGGCCAGTCGAACAGCAGCGCCGCCGCCAAACCGGCCAGCACCGCCGCGCCGGCACTGGCCCAGGCGACGGCCAGGGTCCATCCGGGCCAGGCCGAGGCAGCCAGCGCCGGCAGAATCAGGCTGGCGAATACCACGTACACCCCGGCCAGCTGCACCGAGGCGGTCACGGCCAGGGCAAACAGGACATAGAATCCGATCCCGGCGCGCGCACGCGGCCAGGCGAACCAGGCCAGCAGCACCAGGGCATAGAGCGGGGCAGCCACGGCCAACTCGCTCCAGCCCACGAACAGCAGCTGACCGGAGAGCAGGTGCTGAATGGCCTCGCCGCCATGCGGCTGGTCGGCCAGCAGCAGCAGGGCCAGCGAGGCTGCCACCACGAAGCTGCTGCCGATCAGCGCTTCCTGCTGGGCCGGCAACCGGCGTTCGCTCCAGTGGAACAGCAGCGCAGCGGCCAGGGCGCAGGCCACGACCACCGCCTGCAGCAACCAGCCCGCGGCGTGCGGCCAGTAGAGTTCCATCATCACCAGACCCAGACCGGCGATCTGGGCGATGGCCAGGTCGATGAAGATGATACCGCGACGCAGAACCTCGATCCCCAGCGGGGCATGGGTCAGGCCAATCGCCAGTCCCGCGACCAGGGCAGGCAGCAGGATCCCGAGCAGTTCAGGGCTTACCGGTAACATGAACCGACTCCAGCTGCACCAGGGTCTGCTCGAACAGGGCGAACAGGTCGTTCACCCCGTCCGTGCCCCCGACTGTGTAGGGCAGCACCAGCACCGGCAGGCCGGTCCTGGCGGACAGCCAGTCGGCTGCCTCCGGCGCTGCGTAGGGCGTGCGCAGGATCGCGGCCGCGCCCTCCCCGCGCACCCGCTGCAGCAGCCGCTCCAGATGGGCCGCTGTCGGCGGGATACCCGGCCTCGGTTCCAGGGCGGCGACCTCGCGCAGCCCCAGCCAGTCGATGAGATACACCCAGGCCTGGTGATGCACGATCACCGGCAGTCCCTGCAGCTGGATGCCGCGCTTCTCCCAGTCGCCGATCGCGGCATCCCACCGCCGGCGGAAATCCTCCAACCGCGCCTGATAGTGCCGCGCCCGATCGGGATCGATGCCCTGCAGCCGCTCAGCCAGAGTCACGGCGACCCGATCGATGTTATGCGGATTCAGGTGCAGGTGGGGATTGCCCTCGGGATGCACATCGCCCTGGCTGCGATCGACGTGCTCGGGCACGTCACGCAGTTCGACCCGTGAAGCCGCCAGCAGGTGGCCCGGGGCACCGACAGCGACCGACGGGTTGCCCGCCTTCTGCAACAGCACCGGCAGCCAGCCCACTTCCAGCCCGCCTCCAGTGCATATCAGCAGATCGGCGCGTCGCATGGCGGCGATCAGGCTGGGTCGGGCACGGATATAATGCGGATCCTGGCGGGCATGGGTGGCGGCGAACACCGCCACCGCATCGCCGCCGATTTCCTCCGCCAGCGCGGCCCATTCGGGTTCGCAGGCGAAGACCTGCACCGGATCCGCCGCCCGGGCCAGGCCCGATGTCAGCAGCAGGATTATTGCTAATGTCCGTATATATTGCATACAGAATCTCCTTGCAGCGCGGATGCAACGCAAAGGACGCGGAGACGTTTATGCCCTCCTGGGTGCGAAGGCACAGAGCAGTTCATTACATGAATTGCCGTTGTCATGCCTGGCATCGTCATCCCGAAGCACCGCGTGAACCTGTGAACACAGTGGCATCTGGATCCCGGCCTGCGCCGGGATGACAGAAAACACGTAGTCCCGTAGGTCGGATTAGCCCGCAGGGCGTAATCCGACACTGACCGCAGGCCCGTCGGGTTACGCTGCGCTAACCCGACCTACCCTGCTGCGTTGCTATCGCCCACACATCAGTATTTATGCGCCCCGTGCGCACCCAGGCTCATGATGTACTGAAGAATGAACTGATCGTCCTTCAGTCCCTGTGCCGGTTCCTCGCGGTTGTACTGCAGCCGCACCCGGCTGAACTCGCTGTTGGTCCAGTCCAGCATCAGGGCATAGGCCTCGGGGTCATGGCCGCCTCCGTCCAGGGCGCTGCCGACCAGGCCGGCAGGCACGTCCGGTGCCTGCAACAGGCTGTAGCGCGCCCCGATCCGCCACTGCGGCCGGAACTTGTATACCGCCTGGACATAGCCGCCGTTGACGGCATCGTCCACGGCCACATTCCCGGTGCCGGCGGTGGCATCGCGGTAGCTTCCATCCTCGCTGCGCCGGAAATACTCGCCCTGCAGGGTCAGTTCCCGCTGGCGGGCATTGCCGGTGGGCGCCCAGGTGTAGCGCAGATCGGCCACATACAGATCGGTATCGCCGGCAAAACCGACATCACCCTCGTTGGTCACCCGGTCGGCCGCCTCGCCCGACAGGACATAGGCCCCGACGCGCCAACTCTGGTTGTAGCCGATATCCCCGCCCAGGCGACCGTACAGGGACCAGGCCTCGGGGCCGCTGCCGGTTGAATCGCCGAACGGCAGGTCATCGCCGCGGAACACCCCGCCGCCGATCTCGGAATACAGCGCGGTCGGCAGCACATAGCTGAACTCCACGCCGTCGTCGTTGAAGGCGTTGTTCAGAAACACGCGGCTGGGCAGCGGCCGGTCGGCGAAATCGTCCTCGTGGGTGTGGTGCTCGTTGAGATAGCCCAGGGTCCAGAAGGCGCGGCCGGCCTTCAGGCTGAGGCCGGCCGGCAGGCCGGCCCCGCCCAGGGTCTGGACATAGGCCTCCTCCAACTCGATCTTGTCCTCGCCCTCCTCGCGCACGATTGCCGCGGTCATGGCGCCGTGGAATTTATCATCGATGCTGGCCGCGACATTGAGCTCGGACTCGTCCACGGCCAGGCCCTCGCGGCCACGTTCGCCTTCCTCACCCACGCCGAAACCGGCGATTTCACTGCCGGACTCGGAGAAGCTCGACCAGCGGCCGTTGAGGATCACGCCGATGGAGGGGTTGAACTCGTTACCGTAGATCCGACGGTGCTGACCGGCCGGGGCCGGGGTCCGTGCCGGCACAGCGGACGCAGCCTCAGCACTGGTATCCCGTGGCCGCGATTCCAGCTGTTCCAGCTTGCCCTCGAGTTCGGTGATACGGCTCTCATAGGCCTGGCGCAGGGCGCGGATCTCCTCACGCACGGCTTCCAGTTCAGCCGTTGCATTCTGATCGGCCACGGCCGGGGTGATGACGGACATGACGGCGACGGCCAGCGTCGCCCGGGTGAAATTACGCATTCTGTTGCTCCTGTTCCTGTAATCACGATTCAGCGGGCACCACCGCATTCACACGTGCGGTGCCGGAAACAAACACAGTCGTTGTCTCAGACGAACAGGGACAGGGGCGGCGCGCGGGGTTGCGCCGGGTGATGGTGTGACTGGCGCTCGCCAATGGCGGGGATCGCGACGTGCAGTGCGCGCCGGCTGCGCTCGGGACCGGCGATTGAAACATCCACCGGCAGGCCGTCCGCGCCGTGCTTGGCATAATGCAGCACATCGCAGGCCTGGCCGAAATGCTCGTGCGAGGCGAAGTCGTGCTCGGCCAGGTGCGTGAGGCTGGCCACCTGCATACCGGCGAACAGCAGCAGCAACGCCAGCAGGGCATGGCGTACGGAGCGGTTCCGGCAGTGGCGGCGCAGTTGGTGCATGGCGGCACAGCATAGCCCAAAGCCGGCCGGGGTCAACACCGGGTTCGCCACCCGGGCGTGGAATCTATCCATCTCCGGTTCGAGAGGTTACAATTTGCAGACCCATAGCCACGGAATACACGGAAAGCACGGGGAATATGAATTCAATGATGCGTAGGTCGGGTTAGCCAGCAGGGCGTAACCCGACACGCGAACTGTCCGTGTATTCCGTGGCGCTTCTGACTCTCTGCTGGGCCGCACAGACCTGACCGGACATGGACACCCAGGCAATCGAGCAATTCGGCCAGCGGCTCCACGCCATCCTGCAGCGCCATCCGCAGGGACTGAGCGAACACGAGTTGCTGCAGATGTTGCGCGAGGCGGACGAGGACGCGCTCGGCGCGGCCCGTCTCGATGACAGCCTGAACCTGTTCCAGACCCACTTCATCCTGTTCCATGCCCTGTACCGGCTGCGCGAGCGCCTGCTGGCCGGAGGCGATGAAACCCTGTGGATCCACGTACTGCGCATTCAGCTGCTGCCGCTGGAAGAAAAGGCCGACCGCGCCCTGGGCGGACACGATCCATTGCGCGACTATTACCTGGACTGGTCCAACCTGGAGCAGACCTCGGCGGCCGATGTCGAGGCCATGCTGGGGCGTTTCTGGCAACGCTATCTGCGCCAGGACCAGCGGGTCGAGGCGCTGCGCGTGCTGGAACTCGACGCCGGTGCCGACGCGACGGCCATCCGCGACCAGTACCGCCGGTTGGCCATGCGCCACCATCCCGACCGTGGCGGCGACACCGCCACCCTGCAGGCCATCAACGAGGCTGCCGCCCTGCTGCTCGGCAAGGGCGGCAGCCGCTGACGGCACAGCGCCATGTCCCTGTCCGCCTATCAACTCATCCTGTTCCCGCAGCGCGACGATGTCAGCGAGGCGCAGCGCACAGCATTGCTTTCCCATCTGCTCGGATGCGGCTTCCTCGGTCAGGCATTCGAACTCGACGGGCGCGAGCATTTCACCACCGGTGCGCGGTTTCTTGACCAACTGGTGTTTCTCGGCTGCTCCCCCCATATCGAGACCGAGCCCCCCGCCGATCCCGAGGCACGCGATCGCGCGGCACGGCAGGGCCGGTTCTGCCATCTCCATCTCACCCGCCTTCTGCCACGCGCGCGCTTTCGCGCCAATCCGCGCGCCAGGGTGCGCTGCCCGGCCTGTCGCAAGTCCGTGGCGGCAACCGAGCTCCTGACCGGATCCGGAACGGACCGGACCTGTGCGCACTGCGGACACGAGGCCGCGATCACGGACTGGAACTGGCAGGGACACGCCGGATATGCAAACCTGTTTCTGGAGGTCTGGGGCATCCATCCGGGAGAAGCCGCACCTACCGAGGGGTTTATCCAGACGATTGAAAAAATTACGGATTCCCCCTGGTCCAGCTTCTACACCCAGGCCGGGCAGCAGCCGGCGGATGAAACGGGCCCGGTCATGTGGCACAATGACCGACCAAATTGATCAGGTACGCCAACCGGCGTACCGCCAGACACTGCAGGTAGTGATATGGCTTCCGAAGAACCCGAACTGAGCAAGGAAGAGCGCATCCTGCGCATGATGAAGCGGGTGCTCACCGATGTCGCCAAGGACACCCATGCCAAGCCCGGCTTCCGGCATCCGCTGTCCGAGAACACCATCGAGGGCATTCGCGACTGCCTGGCCCTCATCGCCGCCCGCGAGCAGGAACTGGCCGAGGAATTCGGCCGCGCCATGAACATGCGCCCGCGCTTCATCGACGAACCCAAGCGCGAGGTTGTCGTGCCGCTGAATGTCACCAGCCTGCGCGGCGACAAGCCCGGCAGCGGCGACCACTGAATTCAATACAGCCATCGTCTCCCCGCGATCGGGAGACCAGGAGTCGACCATGGACCTCACCAATGAAGAACGCGTAGCCCTGACCCGCGCCGTGATCCGGATGCTGGACAGCTGGGGCGCCCAGAACTCCGACCAGGTCAAGATCCTGTGCCTGCCGGATGGCACACCCGCGCGCAGGATCAACCGTTTCCGCGACATGAACGAGGCCCTCCCGGATGAGCCCCGGGTCAACGAATCGGTCGAGCACATCCTGGGCATCGCCGACGCCCTGCGCACCACCTTCCCGGCCAATCCCCAGATGGCCCCGATCTGGATGCACCGCCGCAACAAGCACCTGCGCCGGCGCACCCCCCTCAGCTGCATGATCGAGGACGGCCTCAGCGGCATGGTGCGGGTACGCACCCACCTGGACTGCGCCTTCGCCTGGGACAGTTCGGGCTCGTCCAATCACGCCTGAGCCGGCGGCCCCCGACCCCTGTAAAACCCCGCAATTGCGGGGTTTTTTTGTGCCCCCTCCCGCCGCGCCCGGACTCAAGTCAGCCAGCCCGGCGCCGTTATCCTGTTCACACCCCGTATCCGTCGGGGAAGAACAACACCAAGGGAGGTTCCCGCCAAATGTTCAGTATCAAGATGGAGCACGTGCTCGACCGTCTGTCGCGGCACTATCAGCCCTTTAACCTGCTGTCCGAGGAACGCCTGCGCGAGGTCGTCAACATCGTCCGTTTCATCGAGTTGCGCGAGGGCGAGATCTTCCAGATCGCCGGCGGCCAGGATCATGACTACCTGTTCGTGGTCGAGGGCCGGCTGGAGGTCATCTGCAGCGGCACCATCACTTCGCTTGCCGGCCCCGACGACACCCGCAAGCGCCCCGTGGTGCTGCCGGCCGCCCCGGCGACCTGCACCCTGGTGGCACGCCAGGACAGCATCATCTGTCATGCCGACCGCGAGATGCTGGACAACCTGATCTCCTGGGACGAGGTCGTGCACATGATGGAGGACTCCGGCGCCGAGACCGCCAAGCTGCTGGAGAAGGTCCGCAACTCCCTGGTATTCCGGCGCCTGCCGCTGGAGACCGTGGAACTGGCGTTCCAGAAGATGCAGACCCAGGCCGTCAGGGCCGGCGAATACGTCATCCAGCAGGGCGAGGCAGGCGATGCCTACTACATCATCCTCAACGGCCGGGCCGAGGTCTATCAGCGCGGCATCTACGACGACGCCCCGCACAAGATCGCCGATATCGGCGAGGGCGACGCCTTCGGCTGCGAGGCCCTGATCTCCGGCAGCACCCGCAATGAATCGGTGCTGATGACCGAGGACGGCGAGGTCCTGGTGCTGGACAAGGCCGCCTTCGAGGAACTGATCAGCAACCCGCTGATCAAGACGGTGAATCCCAGCGTGGCCCGGACCATGGTCGAGACCGGCTACGAACTGATCGACGTGCGGTATCCGGAGGAGTTCGACGACCACCACATTCCGGGCGCGCGCCTGGTCCCGCTGTTCGAATTGCGCAATCGGATGGAGGAACTGGACCGGAACAAGCAGTACATCGTCTACTGCCATGGCGGCAGCCGCAGCGCCGTCGCCGCGCTGATCCTGGCCCAGAACCAGTTCGAGGTGTTGTCGCTGGACGGTGGAATCCGCAGCTGGCCGTTCGAAACCCAGAGCATCTATGACCGTCAGATCGTGATGGAAGGCAGGGAAACCGAGGCGGCCTGAGCCCTCGGGCGCCACAACAGAACCGGCCGGCAGCGGCCGGTGCGATCAAACCGCAACGCCTCCCTCCGGGGAGGCGTTGTTGTTGTTGCAGCGGATCGGGACTGGACTAAACTCGAAGTCAATGGGGTCCGCCCCAGAAACAATCATGCATGCCTCACAGTTCATGGAGCGAAGACACAGATGACGAGCGCCAGCAAGAGCACCAGCCGCCGCAAGCCCCCTGCCAGTCCGGCAAAAACCGCCGGGTCGCCGGCCAAACGGACGACCGCTTCCGGGTCCGGAAAAAAAGCTGCAGGCACCCGGATCACGCCGGAACGACGCCATGAGATGATCGCCGAGGCGGCCTATCTGCGGGCCGAATCCCGCGGCTTCGCCCCGGCGGACCCGGTGCACGACTGGCTTATGGCGGAACAGGAGGTGGATGCGCGCCTGACCGGACAGGCGCAGGGCGCGGACACCGCCGTACACTGAATCCGGGAGTTTATGCCCCCTTGCCGGGGCGCCGCCGGCGCCCCGACGGTTTCCTGTCTCCCTGACCACGCGTCTGCGCCTGCGGCGGCAACCCGGTATGCTGGGTCAGGAACGCCCGGCCCCTGCCCGCGGTCCCGCGTCCCTTCGCCGGCTGCCCGGCCCCGGCCGGCTGCCAGCGCGGTACCAGGTGACGTTTACCGTTGCCGATCAGATCCTCCCGGCCCATGCGCTTGAGGGCATCGCGCAGCAGCGGCCAGTTGTCCGGGTCGTGATAGCGCAGAAAGGCCTTGTGCAGCCGACGCACCTTCAGCCCTTTCGGAATGCTCACGGTTTCACTGTCATGCCGCACCCGACGCAGCGGGTTCTTCCCGCTGTAGTACATGGCCGTGGCGGTGGCCATGGGCGAGGGCAGGAAGGTCTGCACCTGGTCGGCGCGGAAACCGTTCTGCTTCAGCCACAGGGCCAGTTCGAGCATATCCTCGTCGGTGGTGCCGGGATGCGCGGCGATGAAATAGGGGATCAGATACTGTTCCTTACCGGCGGCCTTCGAATAGCGCTCGAACAGCTTCTTGAACCGATAGTAGCTGCCCATGCCCGGCTTCATCATCTTCGTCAGCGGCCCCGCCTCGGTATGCTCGGGGGCGATCTTGAGATAGCCGCCGACATGGTGGGTCACCAGCTCCCTGATGTATTCGGGCGATTCCACCGCCAGGTCGTAGCGCAGGCCCGAGGCGATGGAGATGCGCTTGATGCCCGGCAGCGCCCGCGCCCGCCGGTACAGGCGGATCAGGGGATCATGATTGGTGTTGAGGTTGCTGCAGATCTTCGGATACACGCAGGACAACCGCCGGCAGGCCGCCTCGGTCGCCTCGTCCTTGCAGGCCAGGCGATACATGTTGGCGGTGGGTCCGCCCAGATCGGAGATCGCGCCGGTGAACCCGGGCACCGTGTCGCGTATGGTTTCCAGCTCACGGATGATGGAGTCCTCCGAGCGGTTCTGGATGATGCGCCCCTCATGCTCGGTGATGGAGCAGAAGGTGCAGCCACCGAAGCAGCCGCGCATGATGTTCACCGAGAAGCGGATCATCTCGTAGGCCGGGATATTGGCCCCGCCGTAGGCCGGGTGCGGCAGCCGGGTGTAGGGCAGTTCGAACACCGCATCCAGTTCCGGCGTGGTCAGCGGAATCGGCGGCGGATTCAGCCACAACTCGCGCTCACCGTGGCGCTGCACCAGTGGCCGGGCATTGCCGGGGTTGGTTTCCTGATGCAGCACGCGCGAGGCATGGGCGTAGAGCACCCTGTCGTCCTTGACCGCTTCGAAGGACGGCAGGCGGATATAGGTCTGATCGGATTTGGGGCGCTGGTGGCGGGGATGGAACCGCACCACCTTCTCGCCCTGCCCGGGCTCGGTCGTCGCTTCCTGCTTGTCGCAGGCCGGCGCCTCGGCGTAGGGGTCCTCGGGTGCGTCCACCTTGCCGGGCGTGTCCACATGCGAGGAATCCAATTCGTCCCAGCCCTCCGGCAGGCGCTTGCACACATAACCGGTGCCACGGATATCACGCAGTTCACGCACCGATTCGCCGCCCGCCAGCCGGTGCGCGATCTCCACAATCTGGCGCTCGCCGTTGCCGTAGACCAGCAGGTCGGCCTTGGCGTCGAACAGGATGGAACGGCGGATCTTCTCCGACCAGTAGTCGAAATGGGCGATGCGGCGCAGGCTGGCCTCGATGCCGCCGATGACCAGGGGCACGTCCCTGTAGGCCTCGCGGCAGCGCTGGGAGTAGACCAGTACGGCGCGGTCGGGACGCATGCCGCCGGCCCCAAAGGGGGTATAGGCGTCGTTGCTGCGGATCCTGCGGTCGGCGGTATAGCGGTTGACCATGGAATCCATGTTGCCGCCGGTCACCCCGAAGAAGAGCGTCGGTCTGCCCAGACGGGTGAAGTCCGCCGTCCCGGTCCAGTCCGGCTGGGCGATGACCCCGACCCGGAAGCCCTGCGCCTCCAGCACCCGGCCGATCACGGCCATGCCGAAACTGGGATGGTCGACATAGGCATCGCCCGTGACCAGGATGACGTCACAGGCGTCCCAGCCGAGGGCATCCATCTCGGCGCGCGACATGGGCAGCACCGGGGCCGGGCCCAGGCGTCTGGCCCAGTGGGGCCGGTAGGAGAAGATGTCGGGGGCGCTGTGCATGGGAAGAGTACTAGTACTTGAGATTGACGGGGCTTGGATCGACAATAACCGGGCCGCGCCCGACGCAGTTGCACCAGTGTAGCATCTTCACCGCTGCAGCGCGTGGCAAAAACCTCTTTTTTTGTAATCTTTCAGGCGGTTGCCGAGGAACCGGGCCGGTCATGGATCAAACCGAACAGTACAATCTGCGTCAGCGACTGGAGGCCCTGCGGCTGGAGCACCGGGACCTGGACGAGGCGCTGCTGCGCCTGAATCAGGATCCGGCCATGAACCAGCTCACCCTGCAGCGGATGAAGAAACGCAAGCTGATGCTCAAGGATATGATCCACCGCCTGGAAAGCGCCCTGATCCCCGATCTGGACGCGTGACCCCGCTGCTGCTCATCCTGCTGGCCGCGCTGGTCCTGTTCTGGCTCGACAGCATGAAGGCCCGCGACCTGGCCGCCGCCGGCGCCCGCGACACCTGCCGCCAGCAGGGCCTGCAGCTGCTGGATGCCACCGTCACCCTGAGCCGCCTGAGCCTCGCCCGTGCCCCGCGCGGCCATGCCACCCTGGCCCGCACCTATCGCTTCGAATACAGCCGCGACGGCGACACCCGCCAGACCGGCTTCATCCGCCTGCGCGGCCACCGGATCGAGACCATCGGCCTGGCGGATGATGCCGGGTGACACCAAATTCAGGAGCGCCACGGAATACACGGAAAACACGGACGAGATAAATCCAATCCAAAAGTAGGTCGGGTTAGCGTAGCGTAACCCGACACTAATCGTTGGCCTGGCCATGTCGGGTTACGCCCTTCGGGCTAACCCGACCTACATGCTATCGATAATATTTCATGCCGGGCGCGAAGCGCCTCGGCAATGACCATGAAACCTTCCGTGCTTTCCGTGTTTTCCGTGGCTATCAGTAATTCTCAATCAATATGCGCGATGCGGTCGACGAACAGCCGTTCCGGCGGCAGGCCGTGGCGGACCAGCAGTTCGATCAGCGCCACCAGGTCCGCATCGGGACCGTTGACATAGACATCGAAGCCGGACAGATCCGGATAGTCGGCCGTGATGCGCAGTCCGGCGTGCAGCAGACGCCGGGCGCGGGGGGACAGGGAGGGGATATCGGTCAGGTCCGGCAGCCCCGAAGGGGTCCAGCCCGGATTGTCGCCCTGCCCCACCACCGGAACGAACTGGAAGTCATCCAGCGCGTCCTGCCAGGAACGGCAGTAGTTGGCCAGATACAGATCCTCCGGCCGCGGCACCGCCCAGTACAGGCGCAGCGGCTGGTCGAACTCCAGCGAGATCGCATGCTCGATCAGGCTCTTGACCGGCGCGAAGCCGGTCTCGCAGGCCAGAAACAGGCACGGCCGGCCCGAGTCCTCGTCCAGGGTGAAGCGTCCAAAGGGCCCCTCCACCTCGACCTTGTCGCGCGGCTTCATCCGGTTGAAGACGTACTCGGCAAAGGGGTCGCCCTCCACATTCTGGACATGAAACTGCAGCAGCATGCCGTTGCAGGGACAGCTGGCAATGGACTTGTTGCGGCTCGGCAGACCCTCGCCGCTGAGCGTCACGTACTGACCGGCCAGGAACCACAGCGTCTGGGTGCGCGGCGTGCGCAGATACAGTTCCATCACGGTATCCGACAACGGATTGAGCCGGGCCACCGTGGTGGTGATGTGATGATGCGGGATGTCCTCGGCGCTGCGCGCCTCCACTGCCTCGAGAACCAGATCGCTGGCGGCATGGGCGCGACACATGAGGAAGTGGTTGTTGGCCCTCTCCTCACGGCTGAACACGTAGTCGTGATGCTCCATCCGACCCAGTTCCCCGGAGACCAGCCGTGCCTGGCAGTCGCCGCAGCTGCCGCTGTTGCAGTTGTACCTGAGGTTGAGCCCGGAGCGCAGCGCGGCCTCCAGCAGCGTCTCCCCGACCTCGGCCCGGAACACATTTCCGGAAGGCAGCAGTTCGACCCGGTGGCTCATGATGCCGGGTGACTACAGCAGCCGGAAGGGTTCTTCATCAGTCAGCTGCAACAGCTGCTGCACTGCGGCCAGACCGTCACGGGCAAAGGCGTCGATATCGTCCCAGGCATCGTTGGCCGCGAAGACCTGGGCGCCATCGGGCAGGATCAGTCGCATCGCCCAGCGGCCCTTGTCCTGCGCCTCCCGGGGCGCCGGTTCACAGGTCAGGTACAGGCCGGGCTCCGGGTTGCCCTCGTGCACCACGGCCAGGATATAGCGGTAGTCATTGGCATCCCCGGTCTCGATCTCCCCCAGCACGGTCACGGAAAACTGGCCCAGCTGATAGCGTTGCTGTGGGATGGCGGTCTTGATATCGGGCTTGTTCTGCATGCTCGGGCACCCCCTGTATGGCTTTACCGCCAATTGTAACGGATGGACGGCGGCGACAAACCCCAAATACCTGCTTGATTACCGGGGTTAATGCGCCCATCCGGGGCCTGGGTTAGAATTTCCCTCAACCGCAGAATCGATCAACCCCCGGAGGGCGACACGATGCCGTACTACATCTATGACATCACCCAGGATCCAACCGGTATCGCCAGGAACCTGGAATACCAGGCCGAGTTCGAGTCCTTCCAGGAGGCCAAGAAGTTCGCCCGCAACCGCCGCGCCGAACTGGGCCGGGACACGGATATCATGGTCAAGGTCATGTTTGCACCGAACCAGCTCGAGGCCGAGGAACGGCTGATGGAGAAGCGCGAAAAGCCGATCGTGATGGAGTGGGAAAAGTAACGCTCCGATGGAAGAGGACGAATACCGCTCCACCTACGACGCCGTCAATCAACGGCGCTGTATCTTCGAGAAAGCCATCAACGCCCGCCATGTCGGCTGCAGCCAGATGCACCGCTTCTACCTTGCCGACCGTGAAGGCGTGGGCTGCAAGTCCGAGGATGCCAACCGACGCTGCATCGCCCTGCTGGAGCGGATGCGCCGGGACGCCCGCTTCGCCCTGCAGCTGACCCACATCGGCGGCCCGCTGCCGCACAACAAGGAGATCCGGGTCCAGGTCGGAGGGCTGCTCGGCATCCAGGCCCTGGTGCAGCCGGAGACGGCCGGCAGCGGCCGGGTGGAGAACGCCTTCGACGCCCTCAACCGGGCCGAGCAGCGGTTCGGCAGCATCGACGCCATCCCCTTCAACGAGATCATGAAGGACATCAAGCAGTTTCAGGGCCGCAGCCGCCGCAGTAGTAGAAGATAGCCACGGAAAGCACGGAAAACACGGACGATAAAAATTGATCCAATCGTAGGTCGGGTTAGCCCGTCAGGGCGTAACCCGACATTGGCATCATGCTGTCGGGTTACGCTGCGCTAACCCGACCTACGGTCTATAGCCGCATTGTTTTTGTCCGTGCTTTCCGTGTTTTCCGTAGCCATTACCAATTTCAATCCAATAGCGCCGCGCTGACCGCGGTTTCCAGTTCGGCCTCGTCGATGGGAAAGGCCAGGGTGCGGAAGATGGGAAAGCGCGCCTCCAGCCGTGCCAGCTGATGGGCGTATTCCTGCTCGTAGAACACGATCACCCGCGTCCCCGGCAGGCGCTGCACCACCGCCAGCAGGCTCTCCAGACTGCTGGTGCGGTCGCGGAAATCGGACTGGAAATTGAACTCGGCCACGATCACCCGCGGCTGGTACTTGCGCGCCGCAGCCAGCGCCTTGCGCATGGTCCCCTCCACGATCACCTCACAACCCAGGCGCTGGTACAGGGGCGCGAAATTGGGGTAGCCACCCAGCTCGATGATGGATAGAAGTACGGGCCTGGACATGGCGGGGGAACCTCTGATCATGTCGTGACGATTCAAAACCGTCATTCTACCGCATCCGGTATGGATATCGCCCGGCGGGGCTGGCAATCAGCCGGATCCGGCTGCAGACTCGGCAGCATCAACGGCCCGGCGCCGAGGCAGGCTCTGCGCGGACGGCTCGCTGCACAGGGTCCGGCCTGCGTCACTGAACACCGAACATGAGAGCACGATCATGAGCGACCGCGAACAATGGCAGAAGCTGGATGAGGAACAGTACCGCGTGACCCGCTGCAGCGGGACAGAGCGGCCTTTCACCGGCAAATACTGGGATCACAAGGGCGACGGCGTCTATCTGTGCGTGTGCTGCCGGGCGCCCTTGTTCGATTCCCGGCACAAGTACGATTCCGGCAGCGGCTGGCCCAGCTTCTGGCAGCCCGCCGAGGGCGCCGACATCGCCGAAGTGAGCGACACCAGCCATGGCATGGTGCGCACCGAGGTGCGCTGCGGCCGGTGCCAGGCCCATCTGGGGCACGTCTTCCCCGACGGTCCGCCGCCGACCGGGCTGCGCTACTGCATCAACTCCGCCTCGCTGGATTTCACTCCGCGCGAGGGCTGAGTTCAGCTTCGCGGCAATAAACGCAGAGGACGCAGAGGCGCGGAGGCGCAAAGGTTCTGAAGATGCTTGTTGAAGCGGTCCGGCAATGCTGGTTGTTGGCCCACCAGTTTTTCACCGTAACCACATTGATATAAAAGTCTCTGCGCCTCAGCGTCTCTGCGTCCTCTGCGTTTCTGTCATTGACGCCAATTAGCCCTCGTCAGCAGGCGGGAAGGCGTAGCCGGCTTCCAGTTCCTCCGGCGTGGCCTCACGGATATCCAGTATCTCCAGCACGAAGCGCAGGTCGCGTCCGGCCAGGGGATGATTGCCGTCAACCGTGACGGTATCGCCCTCCACCGCGGTGACGGTGAAATCCAGGCTGCCGCCCTCGGGGGATTCGCCCTCCAGCCGCGCGCCCACGTAACGCGCCTCCCCGGGGATCTCTGACGCCGGCACGGCCAGGCACAGGGCCGGGTCGTAGCGGCCGTAGGCCTCGTCGGCCGTCAGTTCCACCTCCATCTTGGCATCCACGCCGAGGCCTTCCAGCGCCTGCTCCACCTTCGGGAAGGCGCCGCCGTAGCCGCCGTGCAGGTAATAGAGGTCGTCGTCATAGGCCAGCGCCTGCTCCGAGTCCTGCTCGAACACGGCATAGCGCAGCCGTACCACCTTGTCCTTCACCACGCTCTGATAATTGCGCCGCTTGACGAAATGCAGGGTTTTGGAATCCTCGCTCATGATGCTGTCTGCCGCTCCTGTCGGAACATGACCAGGTGATCGATTTCCATCCGGATGCCGATGGATTCACCGATGGCATGATCGTGATGGCTGGGCGCGAAGCACAGCACCCGGGTACCGCTGTGCAACTCCAGCGTGTAGAGAAATTCAGCGCCGCGGAAGGCCTTTTCCACCACCCGCGCCTGCAGTTCGCTTTCGTCATCGTGCTGGATGTCGTCGGGGCGCACCAGCAGATCGACCTTGCAACCCGGGACGCAGCCTTCGGGGATGCGTCCGGGAATGATGCCCAGTTCGGAATTGACATGCTGGTCGTTCAGCACCTCGCCGGTGATGATCGCCCCCTGACCGATGAAGTCGGCCACGAAGCGGTTGGCCGGGCGGTGATAGAGATTGTAGCCGCTGTCCCACTGCATCAGCCGGCCCTGGTTGATCACCCCGATCTCGTCGGCCATGGCGAAGGCCTCGTATTGATCGTGGGTGACCAGGATGGCGGTGATCGCCTCCTGCTTGAGGATGGCGCGCACCTCGCGCGCCAGCTGCTCGCGCAACTCGGCGTCCATGCTGGAGAAGGGCTCATCCAGCAGCAGCAGCTCCGGGCGCGGGGCGATGGCGCGGGCCACGGCAATACGCTGCTGCTGGCCGCCGGATAGCTGATGCGGGTAGACCGAGGCATAGCCGGGCATGCCGACCAGTTCCAGCAGCTCCCGCACCCGCGTCCGGCGCTCGCGCTCGGAGAGATGGCGCAGCCCGAAGGCGATGTTGCCGGCCACGGTAAGGTGCGGGAACAGGGCGAAATCCTGGAATACCATGCCCACCCGGCGCTGCTCCGGCGGCAGGGCCCAGCCGCTGTGGCTGACCACCTGGCCGCGCAGCCGGATCTCGCCGGAGCGCAGCAGCTCGAAGCCCGCGATGGCGCGCAGCAGGGTGGTCTTGCCGCAACCGCTGGGGCCGAGCAGGCAGCCGATGCTGCCCGTCTCCAGCGCAAACGAGACCTGCTTGACGACCGGAATGTCGTCATAGGCGAGGACACAGTTCTCAACTTCGAGCAATTCAGGCATGACCGGGCCGGGAGTGGGCGATGCTGCGGCTGAGCAGAATGACCGGGATGATACCGGCCAGCACGATGGCCAGGGAAGCGCTGGCGGCATCGGCCAGGCGTTCATCCGAGGCCAGTTCATAGGCACGCACCGCGAGCGTGTTGAAGTTGAAGGGGCGCAGGATCAGGGTCGCGGGCAGTTCCTTGAGCACGTCGACGAACACCAGCAGCACCGCGGTGAGCAGGCTGCCGCGCATGATGGGCATGTGTACCCGGCGCAGCACCTCGCCCGGACGGTAACCCATGGAGCGGGCGGCATCGTCCATGCTGAGCCTGATCTTGCCGAGCCCTGCCTCGACCGTCTGCAGCGAGACCGCGAGAAAACGCACTGTGTAGGCGAACAACAGCGCGGCCAGGGTGCCGGACAGCAGCAGACCGGTGGAGACACCGAACTGCGCCCGCATCCAGCCGTCCAGGGTATTGTCGAAGGCGGCGAAGGGGATCATCACGCCCACCGCGATCACGGTCCCGGGCACGGCATAACCCATGCCGGCGATGCGCACTGCGCCCTGCACCAGCCAGTTGCCGTGCAGGCGCTTGCCGTAGGCCATGAACAGCCCCAGTAACAGGGCGATCAGGGCCGCGCTGCCGGCCAGTATCAGGCTGTGCCAGGTCAGCTGGAGGAATTCCACCCCGAGCATTTCGGGCGCGGTGCGCAGCGCCCAGGCCAGCAGCTGCCCGGCCGGCACCAGGAAGCCGAACAACAGCGGCACCAGGCACACCAGCACCCCGACCGGAAGCTGCCAGCCCCGCAGCCGGTGCCGCGGCAGGCTGCGGTAACGGCTGGTGGTGTGGTGGTAGCGGGCCTGGCGGCGCGACCAGCGCTCGAGCAGGATCAGCACGAACACGAAGCTCATCAGCAGGGCCGAGAGCTGGGCCGCCGCACCCGGATCGCCCAGGCCGAACCAGGTGCGGAAGATGCCGGTGGTGAAGGTATCCACGCCGAAGTACTGCACCGTGCCGTAGTCGGCCAGGGTCTCCATCAGCGCCAGTGACAGTCCCGTGATCACGGCGGGACGCGCCAATGGCAGGGCCACCCGGCTGAAGGTGCGCCAGGGACTGGCCCCGAGCGTGCGGCTGACCTCGAGCACGCACACTGACTGCTCCAGGAAGGCGGCCCGGGTCAGCAGATAGACATAGGGGTAGAGCACCAGCGACAGCATCACCACTGCGCCGCCCAGCGAGCGGATCTGGGGGAACCAGTAATCGCCGTAGCCCCAGCCGGTCAGTTCGCGCAGCCCGGTCTGCACCGGTCCGGCGAAATCCAGCAGGCCGGTATAGGTGTAGGCGATGATGTAGGCCGGAATGGCCATGGGCAGCAGCAGCGCCCATTCGAACACCCGGCGGCCGGGGAATTCGCAGGTGGTGGTCACCCAGGCCGTGGACACGCCCAGCAGCAGGGTGCCGGCGCCGACCCCGAGCATCAGCAGCAGGGAATTGACCACATAGTCCTGCAGCACGGTGGCGGCCAGGTGGCGCCACACCTCGCCGGCCGGTTCGAACACGAAGCTGAACACGGTGAGCACCGGCAGGGCGACGATCAGCGCCACCAGCAGCACGCCCGCGCGCCAGCCGCTGCTCAGCCAGTGCTGGCGGGAGGATGTCGCCGGGACGGTCTGGGTCGTGGTGCTGTTCAAATATATGGCCCGCAAACAACGGCGGGGTGCCGTGCACCCCGCCTTTGGGAAAGGATCGAGCAATAATCCGGGTCAGCCCTACTTCCAGCCCGCCCGGTCCATCAGCCGTACCGCCTCGGCATTATATTTCCCCAGAAGATGCAGGTCCAAGTCGTCGGCCTTGAATTCTCCCCAGGCCGCCAGCGTATCGCTGACCGGCACCGAATCGCGTACCGGATACTCGTGGTTGACCTGGGCATACCAGGCCTGGGACTCGTCACTGGTGAGGAATTCCATCAGCCGCACGGCATTGTCGCGGTTGCCGGCGGCGGCGGTCAGGCCGATGCCGCTGACGTTGACGTGGGTGCCGCGGCCGTCTCCGCTGCCCTCCTGGTTGGGCCAGAACACGGCCACCCGTCCGGCGGCCTCACGCTGCTCCGGATCGTCCTCGTTGAGCATCACGCCCAGGTAATAGGTGTTGACCACGGCGATGTCGCATTGACCGGCCGCGGCGGCCAGCACCTGATCACGGTCACCGCCAATGGGCGGACGGGCGAAGTTGGCCACGAAATCGCGGGCCCAGGCCTCGGTGGCCTCGACTCCGTGATGGGCGATCATGGACGCCACCAGCGACTGGTTGTAGATGTTGCTGGAGGAGCGGATGCAGACCCGGCCCTTCCACTTGGGATCGGCCAGCGCCTCGTAGGTCGAGAGTTCAGCGGGCTTGACCCGGTCGGTGACATAGACAATGGGACGCGCCCGCACCGACAGGCCGAACCAGTAGCCCTCGGGATCGCGGTAGCGCGCGGGGATGCGCTCGCTCAGGGTGCCCGATTCGACCGGGGCCAGCACGCCGGCCTCCCGGGCACGGTGCAGCCGGCCGGCATCGGTGGTCAGCAGCAGGTCGGCCGGGCTGTTGCGGCCTTCACTCCTGAGCCGCTGCAGCAGGGCATCCGCCTTGCCGGTGACCAGGTTGACTTCGATGCCGGTCTGCTCGGTGAAGCGATCCAGCAGCGGCTTGATCAGGTTTTCCTGACGCGCGGAGTAGAGATTGACCTCGGCTGCGGCAGCGGGGCCGGCGAGCAGCAAGACACTCAGAAACGGCAGAATCCAGCGTGAAAGCGACATGACGGACATCTTAGGACACCCCTGTAAGGCTCATGACCAAAAGGAAACGGTAACAATTATCATTTTCATGGCGTTTCGATGCAAGCCCGGTCCGGACAGACACAGACCCCCCCGCCGAGGCAGGCACAGGAAATCCTTGTAATTCTGCGGGTTGCGATACCCGTCCCGGTCGGACACAATCCCGTTCATGATCACTCGCTCCGCCCCCGAGGCAACGCTGCACCCGCTGGAATCGCTGGAGTTCACCAACAGCTATGCCCGTCTGGGGCCGGCCTTCCACTCGCCGGTCGCCCCCACCCCCCTGAGCGAACCCCACCTGATCAGCTTCAATGCCGACCTGGCCGGACAACTCGGCCTGGATCCCGCCGTAGCCGGCCGGCCCGAGTTCCTGGCCTGGCTGAACGGCGAACACCGGCTGCCCGACAGCGAACCGGTGGCCATGCTCTATGCCGGCCACCAGTTCGGTCACTACGTGCCGCAGCTGGGTGACGGGCGCGCAATCATCCTCGGCGAGATACGCACCGAACACGGCGAGCGCTGGGAACTGCAGTCCAAGGGCGCGGGTCCCACCCCCTACTCGCGCAACGGTGACGGTCGCGCGGTGCTGCGCTCCACCCTGCGTGAATACCTGTGCTCTGAAGCCATGCATGCCCTGGGTGTACCCACCACCCGCGCCCTGTGCATGGCCGGCTCCAATGAGGAGGTCTACCGCGAACGCATCGAGCGCGGCGCCCTGCTGCTGCGCGCCGCCCCGAGCCATGTGCGTTTCGGCTCCTTCGAGGTCTTCTATTACCGCAACCAGTTCCCGCAACTGCAACGGCTGGCCGACTATGTCATCACCCATCATTACCCGCAGCTGCAACAGGCCGACAACCCCTACCTGGCGCTGTATCAGGAGGTGGTCGAGCGCACCGCACGGCTGCTGGCACAATGGCAGCTGATCGGCTTCGCCCACGGGGTGATGAACACCGACAACATGTCCATCCTCGGCCTGACCCTGGACTACGGCCCCTTCGGCTTCATGGATACCTATGATCCGGGCTTCGTCTGCAACCACTCGGACCACTCCGGCCGCTATGCCTTCGACCGTCAGCCCGACATCGGACTGTGGAATCTGAGCTGCCTGGGCCAGGCCCTGCTGCCCCTGCTGGATGAGGATGCCGAGGCCGCCGCGGAACTGGCCACGGCCCAGTTCGAACGCTATCGGGATATCTTCACCGGATGCTATGAGGCCGGCCTGCGCGCCAAGCTGGGGCTGCAGACGGCCGACACCCATGACCTGGAACTGGCACAGGAATTCCTTGCCCTGCTGGCGGACGATGGCCGCGACTATACCCTGAGCTTCCGCCGGCTGGCGACGTTCGACAGCGGCGACAACGCCGACAATCGCGAACTGCGCGACCGGTTCATCAACCGTGAGGCCTTCGATGCCTGGAGCGCACGCTATCGCGACCGGCTGCGCCGGGAAAACAGCGATGACGCCATGCGCCGGGCGGCAATGAACCGGGTCAACCCCAGGTATATCCTGCGCAACTACCTGGCGCAGCAGGCCATCGAACAGGCCGAGGCGGGCAGCTACAGCGAGCTCGAGCGTCTGCTCCAGGTCCTGCGGCGTCCCTTCGACGAACAGCCGGAGCATGCGGCCTATGCCGCCGAGCCGCCGGACTGGGCCCAGTCGATCACGGTAAGCTGTTCCTCGTGACGCAGGCGCCAGTACCGTAGGATGGGTGAAGCAAAGCGCAACCCATCACAGCCCGATTCCATGATGGGTTGCGGCGCAGAGCGCCTTCACCCATCCTACCCGACCGCCCCGGCACCCAGACTTCGGACCCATGCCTGCATGACCATCGATCTCAATCAACTGAACACCCTGATCCGCCAGGTCGGCCGGGAGGAACTCATCCCCCGCTTCCAGCGCATCGGCCATGAGTACAAGGCCGACGGCAGCGTGCTGACCGAGGCCGATCTGGCGGTCGACGCCCGGCTGCGCGAACAGTTGCATGAACTGCATCCCGCGACCGCCTTTCTCAGCGAAGAGATGTCGGCCGCCGAACAGGAAACGCTGCTGGCCGATACCGACACCTCCCTGTGGTGCCTGGACCCGCTGGACGGCACCAGCAACTTCGCCGCCGGCATTCCCTGCTTCGGCATCTCGCTGGCACTGATCCACGACGGCGAGGTGGAACTCGGTATCATCTATGATCCGCTGCGCGACGAATGCTTCAGTGCGCAGAAAGGCAGGGGCGCCTGTCTCAATGACCGGCCGCTGCATGCGGCTGCCAGTGGCATCGAGCTGAAACGGGCCGTGGCCATGGTGGATTTCAAGCGCCTGACCCCCACGCTGCGGCGGCGGCTGGTGGAACAGCCGCCCTACAGTTCGCAGCGCAACTTCGGTTCCTGCGCCCTGGAGTGGGGCTGGATGGCGGCCGGACGCGGGCATGTGTATCTGCACGGCGGCCAGAAGCTGTGGGATCTGGCCGCCGGCAGCCTGATCCTGACCGAGGCCGGCGGCACCTGCCGCACGCTCGACGGGGAAGATGTATTCGCTGCCCGGCTGGCCCCGCGTTCGGTGGTCTCGGCGTCCGATCCGGCACTGTTCACCGCCTGGCGCGACTGGCTGGCGGAAAACGACTAGTCTTCAGGGTTCGTCACCCTCCAGGTCGGGAAACCGCGCAGCGTACTTCGCGATCCATTCCCGCGCCGCCTCCTCACCGGTCAGTTCCCGGCCCTCCAGTTCCTGCACCCGGCGCTTG
Organism: Gammaproteobacteria bacterium; assembly: GCA_002699185.1. Classification (GTDB taxonomy): domain Bacteria; phylum Pseudomonadota; class Gammaproteobacteria; order Thiohalobacterales; family Thiohalobacteraceae; genus Thiohalobacter. The sequence goes on from PABG01000096.1 coordinate 42,792, forward strand.
TAGTGTTCGATATAGCACACCTGCTCCACCATCCGGGCACGGAATTCGTCGTCGGGCATGATGAACTCCACGCCCACCTCATAGCCCTCGCCGACGGGATTGCACCAGCTGACCCGCGCCGGGGCCTCGAACGGGGGCTGCACATCGGGGATGCGCAGCCGGAGTATCTGGCCGCGACGCTGCGGCCGGGCGGCGCTGAAGGCGAGGCCGCCCTGGCTGATGTTGCTCAGCCGTTCACGGCTGGGATAGCGGGCCGTGTCCTCGCTGAACTCGATCGGTATGTCACACGGGTGGCGGATATAGCTGCGCATGCCTGCCCCCTCTGCTCCGGCAGGACGTCAGGATAACGTCCTGACCGGGAGGGAAGCATATATCCTGCCAGAAGACTGCGGGGCTCAGTCCTCCAGCCATCCCTGCAGGGCGGTGATCAGGCTGCGGGCCTGGTCGGGGCTGGAGATATTGAACTTGGATTTCTGAAAGTATTCACCGTTGCGCTTCTGGTAACGGCGGATGGTGTACTTGTCCTTGCTGTACTGCTCCTTCTGGCGATCCCAGTCCTGGTAGCGGAAGATCACCGTGGACCAGGCGCCCTTGGACAGGACCACCTTGTCCAGCTGCTTGACCAGGGTAATGCCGTCTTCCTCGTACTCGATGCTCAGATCGTCAACCGTCGATGCCATGTCACGACTCCGGATGGGTGGCGGGGAAATCCCCGAATCAGGCCGGATACTCTGGCGATTCCGGGGCATTTCGTCAAATGGATCACACTTTCACCCGAAAACAGCAACTTGGCCTCAAGATTAATGCCCTGCCGGCGCTAATCCTGACGAGCGCGTCAGTGTTCCCGGACGGCCAGCCGATTCCAGCCGGACTGCCGGGCTGTGACGGGGTTCAGCGCCGCAACGCGCGGGAATCACGATACTGACAGCAATGGCAACACCGCCAGATATGAAACGACACATGAGCGAAGCGAAGGCAGACATGGCAAGGACACCGGCCTCGACCCAGGCGGATGCCAACCGACCGCTGGCGGATACCGGCAGCGAGGGGCTGGCACGTCTGCGCGAACTGGAACAGCTGCTCGCCACCGCCTGTCAGGTACGCCGCCTGGCTGAAACCGAGATTCGCGAGGGCCGCAATCTGGAACGTGCCGAACAGCGCCGCGACGCGGCCGCGCGCATGCAGCGCAAGGTCGAGCGTGAACTGCTCAGACTGCGTTCGGAACTGGCCGGAAAACACCCGGAGGTCAATCAGGTCTGGACCCCGGGCGACCCGGTCGGACGCAAGCCGCGGCCCCGCCCCCTCCCAGCGCCGGAACCGGAAGTCGAAGCCGAAGTCGACACCCGGACGACTCCGGCCGCCCCCGGGGATTTCGAACTGGCCGTCATGCTGGGCACCCGCCGCTCCCGCTGGCAGGCCAGCACCAGCGATTTCAGCATCGCAGCCGATTCGTCCCCGGCCGCCAGTCCGGCCGGATCCGACACCGCCACACGCCGCCCGGCACCCGCCAGGGCCGCCGCCCCCACCTCCAGGGCCGGCAGCCGGTCCGAGCCCCGCCCCCGGCACGGCGGCCGCCGGCGGCTGAGCCTGGTGCTGGTGAGCGCCCTGGCGGGCGCCGGGCTGAGTTATCTGCTGAGTCAGTCCGGTGTCGACCTGAGCGCCATCATCGCTGCCTGGAAACAGGCGGCGGCCGGTCTCCTGCCCTGACCCACGCCGGCCGCCCTCCGAGCGGCGGCCACAGGATCCCGTTTCCCCTGCAGGGTTTTATGCCGCCCGAAGGTTGTACAGCCCGCCTCTATTCCTGATAAAATTACTCAAGTTTAAACACTCACCGCAAAAACAAGCGAGGCAAGGCAGTATGAATGTGCAGTTGGACAACGAAGGCTTTCTGGTCAACCGCGACGACTGGAGCGAGGAAGTCGCCCGGGAACTGGCCGCGACGGAAGGCTACGAAATGACGGACGAGATCATGGGCTACATCCAGGAAGCCCGCAGCATGTACGACGCCGACGGCGTGGTGCCGCCGATCCGCAAGTTCGCCAAGGCCACGGACGTCAGTACCAAGCACCTGTATGACGTGTTCAAGAAGGGGCCGATGAAGCTGATCTGCAAGTGGGGCGGCCTGCCCAAGCCCACCGGCTGCGTCTGACGCGGCAGTAACAACCAGAGCCGGAACCGGAGCCGGACGGGCCGGGTTTGCGGGCGCATGTGCGCAGTTCGCACGCTAAGCCCGAAAACCCGGCCCGTCCGGCACTGACCACCCCCCGGCCTGGATGCGGATTGAACAGCGTCGTGCTCGCGGCCGGAATACCCTTGAGGGCTTAGCGTGCAGACTGCGCACATGCGCCCTCAAGGGTATTCCGGCCGCGAGCACTGGTGCGGCGGGTAAACTGATCCAGACTGTAGGCGTAGTCGATTGGACTGTCACCCACCGATCTTCAGGCCCTTGCAGCGATTTCAGGGCCGGTGGGCACGGGCCAGATAGCGATGTCCGGTCATTTCGGTGAGCCGGCTGGCGGTGCGCTGGAAGGCGAACTGCAGATAGCGCCCGGTATAGAGTTGCGTCGGGGTTGCGGCGGCACCGAGCACCAGCTTGACGTTGTGATCGTAGAGGGCGTCGATCAGGTGCATGAAACGCTTGGCGGCATCATCCCGGCCCTCGTCCATGACGGGCACACCGGACAGCAGCAGGGTGTGGAATCGTCGCGCCAGTTCCAGGTAATCCGCGGCCCAGAGGGGACGTTCGCACAGTTCGGCGAAATCGAACCAGGCCACCCCCCCGGCCAGCGCCCGCACCCTCACCCGACGCCGATTCAGTTCCAGTTCCGCCGTCCCGGCGGCCGTCTCCGGCGCCAGCTGCCGCAGGTGCTCAAGCATGCGGGCCTCGATCCCCGACTCTGCCCCCATGTGGTAGTTGCCGGCACGGTCCAGGTGGGCACAGCGGTAATCGGCCCCGTCCTTGAGATGCAGCGTCTCGGTATGGCGCTTGATCAGGTCCACGGCGAACAGGAAGCGGTCCCGCTGCAGCCCGTCGAGATAGAGTTCGTCCGGGGCCAGATTGGAGGTCGCGACCAGGGTGATGCCGCGCGCGAACAGGGCCTGGAGCAGCCCGGCCAGCAGCATGGCGTCACCGATATCGCTGACATCAAACTCGTCCAGGCACAGCACCCGCAGCCGCCGCGACCATTCACGGGCAATCACCGGCAGGGGGTCGGGGGTCTTCGGCAGCTGGCGCAGGCGGCTGTGCACTTCCTGCATGAAGGCATGGAAATGCAGGCGGGACTTGTCCGCGAACGGCAGACAGTCGTAGAAGACATCCATCAACCAGGTCTTGCCGCGGCCGGTGCCGCCCCACAGATACAGCCCCCGTACCGGCTGGACGGGGCGGCGCAGCAGCCGCTGGTGCCAGGCCTGGCGCGGCCGGCCGCGCTGCAGCGCCTCGTACAGCCGCTGCAGCTGCTGCATGGCCGCCGCCTGGGCCGCGTCCTCGCGCCAGCCCAGCCGCGCCAGATCGGCGTAATAGCGCTGCAGCGGCATGTCAGCCGGCCCGGCGGTCAATCACGTTTCTCCCTGTGGCCCTGCCCGGTTCAATGACGTTATCATCCGCCCCGATGCCCTCAACCCTCAGTCTGACCATGCTCACGATCACACCCGTTCCCGCCTTCAGCGACAACTATATCTGGTTCATCCGCCAGGCGGGACAGCGGCAGGTGGCAATCGTCGATCCCGGCGATGCCGCACCGGTGCTGGCCGCGCTGCAGCGCGGGAAACTGGAGCCGGCCGCCCTGCTGATCACGCACCACCATGGCGATCACGTCGGCGGCATCCGCCGGCTGCTTGAGCACTACCCGGAACTGCCCGTCTACGGGCCGGCCGGGGAACGCATCCCTCAGATCACGCAGCGGTTGAGCGACGGCGACCGGGTGCGACTGGAGGCGCTGGAGGCCGAATTCGAGGTGTTCGACGTGCCGGGCCACACCGCCGGGCATATCGCCTATTACACCGATCGCGCCCTGTTCTGCGGCGACACCCTCTTCACCTGCGGCTGCGGCCGGGTATTCGATGGCAGCGTGGAGCAGCTGCATGCCTCACTGCAGCGGCTCAAGCGGCTGCCGCCCGAGACCCGCATCTACTGCGCGCATGAATACACCCTGGAGAACATAGGCTTCGCCAAGTGGGTCGAACCCGACAACGCCGCGCTGCTGCAGCGCGAGCGGGAGGCGATCCGCACCCGGGAGCAGGACCGTCCCACCGTGCCGGCGGAACTGGCGCTGGAACTGGCCACCAATCCCTTCCTGCGCACCGACGACCCCGGAGTGATCGCCATGGCCGAACGCCACGCCGGACGCGCCATGCATGACGAGCTCGATACCTTCATCACCCTGCGTCACTGGAAGGATGTTGAATATGATTGAGATGGCCACGGAAAACACGGAAGGTACGGACCGGAACAATCCTATAATATTGCAGCATCACAGCTCGGATTAGCCCGGCACGGGCGTAATCCGACGTTACCGCCGTCAGTGTCGGGTTACGCTGCGCTAACCCGACCTACAGGATTACAGGACCGCACGGGAGCGAAGCCGGCAATCAGCAGTTGTCCGTGCTTTCCGTGTTTTCCGTGGCTATATTCAAGGCGAGGAGAGAACCATGCCCCATTTCGACATCGACGAAGCCATGCGCTACGCCGGGGACAAGCACAGCGCAGACGCCGTACTCGATCTCAGCGACATGGGTGCCGAGGAGGCCATCCGCACCCTGGAGGAGGCCTTCGCAGAGCCGTCGGAGTACTTCCGCTCCCTGATCGTGCGTTTCACCCCGGCCGGCCCGCAGACAGGCGAGACCCTGTTCCTGCCGGTGGGCCGCTACCTGCTGGAAAAGAAGAAAGCCGGCGAGATCTCCAGGCTGGAAAACCTGCTGGAGCTCGGCGCCGGCTTCTATATCGAGTTCTGAAACCGCGGGTAGGATGGGTGGAGGCGCTTGCGCCGCAACCCATCACGGCACTGGAGATCGCGATGGGTTGCGCTGCGCTTCACCCATCCTACTCTTTTGTTACGCCACTGCCTGCTTGCCGTCGGCTTCGCGATGATACTCCACCACCCGCTCGACCTCGTTCTTCGAGCCCAGCACCACCGGCACGCGCTGATGCAGCCCGCTGGGCTGGATCTCCATGATGCGCTCGCGCCCGGTGCTGGCGGCGCCGCCGGCCTGTTCGACGATGAAGCCCATGGGGTTGGCCTCATACATCAGGCGCAGCTTGCCGTCCTGGCCCTTCGCCCTGATCTTCTCGTCGATGGGATACATGAACACGCCGCCGCGGGTCAGGATGCGGTGCACCTCTGCCACCATGGAGGCGATCCAGCGCATGTTGAAATCGCGTCCGCGCGGGCCTTCGCTGCCGGCGATGCACTCGTCCACGTAGCGCTTGACCGGGGCCTCCCAGAAACGCTGATTGGACATGTTGATGGCGAACTCGCTGGTCTCTTCCGGGATGGTCATGTTCGGATGCGACAGGATGAACTCGCCGATGGAGCGGTCCAGGGTGAAGCCGTTGACACCGTGGCCGGTGGTCAGTACCAGCATGGTGGCCGGACCGTAGATGGCATAGCCGGCGCAGACCTGTTGGGTGCCCGGCTGCAGGAAATCCTCCACCGTGGGGTTCTCGCAGCCTTCCGGGGCGCGCAGGATGGAGAAGATGGTGCCGACCGAGACGTTGACGTCGATGTTGCTGGAGCCGTCCAGCGGGTCGAACAACATCAGATACTTGCCCTTCGGATATTCGGCCGGGATGGGCAGCGGATCATCCATCTCCTCGGAGGCCATGCCGGCCAGATGCCCGGTCCATTCCAGGGCGTCGACCATGACGTCGTTGGAGATGATATCCAGCTTCTTCTGGGTCTCGCCCTGGACGTTCTCGGTGTCGGCCGAACCGAGGATGCCGATCAGGCCGCCACGGTTGACTGCGCAGGCGATCTTCTTGCAGGCGGTCAGGGTGTCGTTGAGCAGAGAGGTGAAATCACCGGTCGCGCCCGGGACCTGGCGCTGTTCCTCGATGATGAACTGGGTTAGGGTGGTGCCGTGTTCCATGGTCGAACCTCGTACTGTCTGATGTAGATGTTCACGCCCTTTCAGGGACGCATGGAGAGACAAAATATTCCAAGTTTATCAGAATATACTGATTTAATAAATCATTGATCCCGGCGAGATCCTTCCCGCGATGACTTCCACCCCCTTCCCCGTCAGTCAGGCCGCTCTGCTCACCCTGGCCTGGGTCCTGTACCTGGCGCTGCATTCACTGCTGGCCGACGCCCGGGTCCGGCGCTGGCTCGAGATCCGCTGGCCGCTGCTGGGGCGTCGCTACCGATTGTTCTATACCCTGCAGTCCAGCGCACTGATCCTGCCGCCACTGGCCCTGCTGGTGCTGTGGTACGACCAGGGTGAACCGCTCTGGGCCTGGCGGGGCGCGGCCGGCTGGTTCGCTGACGGCCTGGCCCTGCTGGCGCTGGCGGGCTTTGCCTGGGCGACCCGGGCCTATGACATGGCCGCCTTTCTCGGCCTGAAGGCGGCCTCCGGCCATGCCAATATCACCGGATTTCACCTGTCGCCGCTGCACCGCCACGTGCGCCACCCCTGGTACAGCCTGGGGCTGGTGATCCTGTGGACACGTGACATGCCGCCGGCCCTGCTGGTCACGGCGGTCTGCATCACGATCTATCTGCTGGTGGGGATCCGGCTGGAGGAACGCAAGCTCATCGACGAGTTCGGCGAGCGTTACCGGGAGTACCGGCGAAGGGTCCCGGCACTGATTCCCCGGCCCTGGCGGCGGCTGACGAATGAGGAGGCAGACAAGCTCAGCGACACATTGCCGTGAACCCGCTCCTACATCTCAGCCCGGTTGACTGGAGTCCGCCTATTTTCCCTGGCTACGGCTGCCGTCGAGGGCCTCGATGATCTGATCCTCGAGCTGGATGCGGTCGGCCAGGATCTCACCCAGCTGCGACAGGTCATCGGCCAGGTGCTCGACGCGGCCGTCATCCAGCGAGGCGACGTCATAGCGGTCGTTGAAATCCAGGATGGCATCGGTGCTGGAGGCGATCTGGGGATAGATCTGCTCGGCGATGGCGCGCACGGCCTGACGGCGCTCCTTGCCGTCGGCGATGTAGCGGTAAAGCTGGAAATGCGCCGTGGCGGCATAGTCCACCAGGATCTGGCAGAAGCGCTTCAGCGCATCCTCGGTGCGGTGTTCGGGGGTATAGGGGCGGATGCCCGCCAGGCTGGAGTACTCGACCAGCGTCTGATTGCGCGCATTGACCAGGGCGTGCAGCCGTTCACGCTGGCGCTGGCGCCGGTCCTCGCCCGGCATGAGGTCGTTGGCTTTATTGTTCGACATGTCTCTCGCTCCGCCTCCATCCTGGATGTGAATCTATAACCGATTGATTTTCTGTGTCAATGGCCCAGTATCTCCCGACGGCTCGCCGGTGTCCAGCCGCTTTGCCGCCACCCCCTGGGCACCGTAATTTCTTTTTTATTTTCAGCCGGATAGATTCCAACACAGAAAGGTTACAAAGATTTATCACTCGCAACAGGGAATTTTTTTGCTATAATTCTTGACTATCCAAGTGGGTTATTAGTAGGATTCCTGACCAAGACAGTCAGTTTTAAACTCGCCACGCGAATGCAACCGCATTGGATAAGCTGAGAGGTAGACCATGAAGATTTCAACCAAAGGACGTTACGCCATCACCGCCATGATCGAACTGGCCCTGCGGCACAAGCAGGGACCGGTGACCCTGGCCGACATCTCCGTGGAACAGTCGATCTCGGTGTCCTATCTGGAGCAGCTGTTCGCCCAGCTGCGCAAGCACGGCCTGGTCACCGGCCTGCGCGGCCCCGGCGGTGGCTACTGCCTGCGGCGTCCGGCCAGCGAGGTCAGCATTGCCGACATCCTGCGCGCCGTGGACGACTCGGTGGCCGCCACTGCCTCCAAGCCGCTGATGCCCGAGGACGAGGCGCGTCCGGTCAGCCTGCGCCTGTGGGACCGCCTGAGCCACCAGATCTACGACTATCTGGACAATGTCAGCCTGGCCGAGGTCGCCACCACCAAGGACGCGCCGCGCATCACCACTGTGCCCAAGAGCCCGTTCAGCAACCTGCACCGCTCTGCGGCCTGACGCCGCCTCCCGGCGCCCTCCTCCGGCGGCCGGAC
>PABG01000097.1 GCA_002699185.1 Gammaproteobacteria bacterium
CCGATCTGATAGACCCGGTTCTCGTAGCTGTTCAGCGCCAGCAGATGGCCGCTGGTGCGATAGCCCTGCGCATCGACGGCATCGAGCACGGTGGCCGGGCCCAGGTCGGCATAGGCGTGTTGCGGTTCATCCATGCGGCATCATACCAGTAGTGCCACGCTCTTGATCTGGGCGTAGACCGGCGTGCCCGGTTCCAGCCCGAGGGCGGCGACCGATTTGTGGGTGATGTGGGCGAGCAGCGGGGTGCCGCCCAGATCCAGACATACCAGGGCCTGGGCCGGGTTGAGCGGGCGGACGTCGCTGACCCGGGCGGGCAGGATGTTGAGGATGCTGCTGTCGGCGGCCGGGCTGAGCGTCAGGCTGACATCGCGGGCCAGGATGCGGATGCGCCGCTGCTCGCCGACAGCCAGGTCGGCCTGGGTGGCCAGTGACAACTCGCCGCCGGCGAAGCGCAGCCGGGTGAGGTGATAGTCGGCATCATGGCCGCTGACCGTCGCCTCCAGCACGGTCTCGGCCTGCTCGCCGCGCGCCAGCGGCAGGTCGGACCGGGTCAGCATGTCGCTCAGGTCGCCTGCCGCCCGGATCCGTCCGGCTTCCATCAGCAGCAGCCGGTCGGCGATGCGCGCCACTTCGTCGCTGTCGTGACTGACATAGAGCACGGGCAGGGCCAGTTCGCGATGCAGGCGTTCCAGATAGGGCAGGATGGCACGCTTGGCGGCAGCATCCAGTGCGGCCAGGGGCTCGTCCAGCAACAGCACCCGCGGCCGGGTCAGCAGGGCGCGGCCGATGGCCACGCGCTGGCGCTGGCCGCCGGACAGCTGCCCCGGGCGCCGGTCGAGCAGTTCGGGCAGCCCCAGCAACTCGATCACGGTATCGAAATCAGGCCCGGCGGCGGTGTCGTTCGTGCGGCCGGCGCGCTTCCAGCCGTAGCGCAGGTTGTCGCGCACGCTCAGATGCGGAAACAGCTGGCCTTCCTGGATGACATAGCCGATGGGGCGCTGATGGGGCGGCCGGAAGGTCCGGCCGTTCTGCCAGATGTCATTCTCCATCCGCACCTCGCCGTCGTCGCCGCGCTCCAGGCCGGCGATCAGCCGCAGCAGGGTGGACTTGCCGCAGCCGGAGGGGCCGAACAGGGCGGTGATACCGCGGGCCGGCACCTCGCCCGCGGCCTGCAGCCGGAAATCCCCGCGCCGATGATCGAAACGGAACCACAGGCTCATGGCCGCCCCAGGCCGAAGCGGCGATTGAAGCGGTAAACCAGCAGCAGCATGACAAAGGAGAACACCAGCAGGCTGCCGGCCAGCCAGTGGGCCTGGTCGTAGTCCAGTGCCTCGACATGGTCATAGATGCTGATCGACAGCACCTGGGTCTGGCCCGGGATGTTGCCGCCGATCATCAACACCACGCCGAACTCGCCTACGGTGTGGGCGAAGCCCAGCACCACGGCGGTCAGCAGCCCGGGCCGGGCCAGCGGCAGCACCAGGCTGAAGAAGCGGTCCAGCGGTGCTGCGCGCAGGGTGGCGGCGGCGTCCAGCAGTCCGGCGGGGATGGCGCTGAAGCTCGCCTGCAGCGGCTGGACCACGAAGGGCAGGGAATAGATCACCGAGCCGATCACCAGGCCGGGGAAGGAGAACACCAGTGTCGGCCCGCCCATCATATCCAGCAGGGCGCCGACCGGCCCGTGCGGCCCGAGCGCGACCAGCAGGTAGAAGCCCAGCACGGTTGGGGGCAGCACCAGCGGCAGGGCGACCAGGGCCTCCATGACAACCTTCCCGCGTCGCGGCGTGCGGGCCAGCCACCAGGCCAGGGGTGTACCCAGCAGCAGCAGGATCAGGGTGGTCACCGTGGCCAGCTTCAGCGTGACCCACAGGCTGGCGATGTCGGCGGGGCTGAACATCGGGGCTTCAGTCGGCAGTCGTGCTGTAGCCGTAACCGTGGATCAGGGCGCGGGCCTGCTCACTGCGAATGAAGCGCATGAAGTCGCGGATCGCCGTTGACTCGCGCAGGCGGACGGCCTGTTGCTCGATCGGGTCGTAGAGCGAGGCCGGTACCACCCAGTGGCTGCCGGCGATTGCGTTTCCGGCATCGCGGGGCAGCTGGGACAGGGCCACGAAGCCCAGTTCGGCGTGGCCCGAACTGACGAAGTGAAAGGTCTGGCCGATGTTCTCACCGCGCACCAGCCGCGGCAGCAGCGTCTCCCACAGGCCCATCCTCTCCAGTGTCTGGCGGGCGGCCAGGCCATAGGGCGCCAGGCGCGGATTGGCGATGGCCAGATGCGAGAAATCATCCCGGCTCAGGGCCTTGCCTGCGGAGGTGATGCGCGTCGGCTCCGGACTCCACAGCACCAGCCGGCCGATGGCATAGGTGAAGCGGCTGCCGCTGACGGCCAGGCCCTCGGACTCAAGCCGTTGCGGCCGCGCGCGATCGGCGGCGAAAAAGGCGTCGAAGGGCGCGCCGTTGCGGATCTGGGCGTAGAGCTTGCCGGTCGAGCCGATGCTGAGCCTGACCCGATGAGGGCTTTCCGCTTCATAGGCCTCGATCAGGGTCTGCATGGGCTGGGCGAAGTTGGACGCCACGGCCAGGGTCAGGATGTCGGCCGTAGCCGTGAGCGGCAGGGCGAGCCAGAGCGGGATGAGCAGATAGCGAAACCAGGTGGGCATGATTTCTCCTTTGTCAGAATCACCGTCATTCCGGCACAGGCCGGAACCCGGTAGCCGCCGCGGTTCCTGGATCCCGGCCGGAGCCTGTGCCGGCGCAGGCCGGTACCGGGATGACGCTGGGTGGGGCCTTGAGTGGGCGCCGTTCGGGTCTGTTACGGATTTGCCGTCACCCCGACGGCGCGCTAAGGTTGAGTTCCGGTCCGTTGATGAGTTTGAGCCGTCATGAGCCTGCGCGGTTACGTTCCCCCCGATCCGCAGACCTCGGTGTCCGAGGTCTGCTATGCCGTCATCCAGACCCCGCGCCGGAACCGCAAGCGCTTTCCGGCCGGCTGTGTGCATCTGGTCGAGGACGGCGAGGCGGCGGTGGCGCAGGCCGATGCCGCGCGCAACCTGCATCCGGCCCAGGTCATCGGGCCTTCCAAGTCATCGGAAGGCCAGTATATCTTCTATCTGGTCGAGTGGCTCGACTGAGCCGGACCTCCCACTGCAACCGACTCAGCGGGCATCGAACAGGGGCTGCTGCGCATCGACGCGGCGGGGTTGTTCCGCCGGGGTCGGCTCGCGGCTGGCGCATTCGTTGAAGATACGGGCCGTACATTTACGGCAGATGTCCGGATCGAGCCGGTCGAACACGGTGCGAATCGCCTCGCCCTTGCCCTCGAATATGTTCTCGGCGCCGATGGCATCCAGATAGGGGCCGCGCTCCAGCGGCTCGCACATCCCGGCCTTGATCCGGATCAGGTACAACCCGCCGCCCATCCTGCGCCGCGCCTCCGCCTCCTGGGCCAGCAGTTCGGCGCCGGCCACGTCGATGAAGTTGATGCCGGTGGCGACGATCATCAGGTGCTTCTGTTCGGGATTGCGGTCGCGGATCTCGCGCAGCCGCTCCTGGACATGATTCACCGCGCCGAAGAACAGCGAACCGTCAATGCGCAGGATCTTCACCTGCGGGCACTCGGGCAGGCTGGGGTCGGTGTTGAATTTGCGCTTGGGCAGGCGCGGGTCCGGCACCCGGGGCACGATGCGCGGCCGCGAGGTCCGGCCCAGGTAGATCACCAGCGACAGGATCACGCCCAGGAAGATCGCGAACTCCAGTTCCAGGAACAGGGTGGCCAGGAAGGTCACGATCAGGATGCTGCTGTCGGAACGGCTGGCGCCCAGGATGGTGCGGATGTGATGGAAATCGATCAGACCCCAGGCCACCAGCAGCAGGATGCCGGCCATGGCCGCATTGGGCAGGTAGGCGGCATAGGGGGCGACCAGCAGGACCACGGCCATCAGCATCACGCCGGCCGAGATCGCCGCCAGCGGGGTCCTGGCGCCGGACTGGTAGTTCAGCCCGCTGCGGTTGAAGGAGCCGGTGGCAACATAGGCCGAGAAGAAGCTGCCGGCGATGTTGGACAGGCCCTGGCCGACGAATTCCTGGTTGCCGTTGACCAGCTGGCCGGAGCGGGCGGCGATGGACCGGGCGATGGAGACCGCCTCGGTCAGCGCGAACAGGGTCACCGCCAGGGCCGTCGGGGCCAGTTCCTTGATGGTGGCCAGGTCGAAGGCCGGTGCCGACAGCGGCGGCAGCGAGCGCGGCAGGGCGCCGACCGTGACGATACCGGTGACCTCGGGTCCGAAACTGCGGTTGAACAGCACCGAGACCAGGCTGCCGATCAGCATGGCGATGATCATGTAAGGGGCGCGCGGCAGGTAGCGCTTGACCAGGATGCCGCTGATCAGCGTGACCGCGCCGACCGTGGTGATCCACAGATTGATGTCATCGAAGTTCCGGTACAGCCCGATCAGGGTGTCATGGAAGTGGCCGCCGCGCGGCAGCTCGATGCCGAAGAAATGCTTGAGCTGGCTGCTGGCGATCAGCAGGGCCGCGCCGGCGGTAAAGCCGATGATCACCGAGTGGGAGATGAAATTGACCAGGGTGCCCAGCCGGGCGAGCCCCATGATCAGCTGGATAGCGCCGACCATGCAGGTCAGGGTCAGGGCCAGCTGCACGTATTCCGCGCTGGCCGGTTCGGCGAAGGCGGACAGGCCGGAGAAGACCACGATGGAGGCGGCGGTGGTCGGTCCCGAGACCAGGTGCCAGGAGGAGCCGAACAGGGCCGCGATGATGGCCGGCACCATGCCGGCGTAGAGGCCGTACTCCGGCGGCATGCCGGCGATGGTGGCGAAGGCCACGCCCTGGGGCAGGACCACAATGGCGCCGGTCAGCCCTGCCATGAGGTCGGCGCGGATGGTGCGTGGCGTGAGCTGCGGCAGCCAGGTCAGGAAGGGCAGCCATTGCAGGAGCCAGTCCGGTGCCGGTCGGGAGGGTCTGGAAACGTCTGACATGAGCGAAATTAACGCCTTGGATCAATGAGTTATGGATTACGGGTGCGGGTCCCGGCTGTAGAATCCGGGTCGGCATTATACCCGAAATCGGTGCCGGCTGTCGGCAGGCGTGCGTCAGCCGGTCTAACAGGGGTTTGTAAAGTCGAGCGGGGAGCGGCCGCTATGCAGGGACCGGCCACGGCCGTCAAGGCCGGTCGGGTTGACGTCGGTCAATGCGTCATCCAATTGCAACAACGACAATATATAAAACGAACAAGACTCACAGGATGGAACCATGGATCATCGATATTCCCGCCGCTTCGCCACCCGGGCGGTGGCCGTCATCTGCCATCACACCATGCCGGTCGCCATCGGGGTGGTCGTGAACTGTAACCGCACCGGGGTCTACATCCAGACCAGCTACCAGCCCGGGGATCATGAGCACTGTATCGATTTCGAACTGACCCTGAACCGGGATGGCCGGACCTGGCGCCAGGCCCTGCGTGGACTGATCGTGCACCGGGATGCGAACGGCATGGGGCTGATGGTGGAGGCGGAGGAGTTCAGTGAGGCTCTGGAACTGCTGCGCCCGCGGCTGCCGGAACAGGCTGTGCCCGACCGGGTTGCCCTCCCGTTCCAGTGACGGGGTCAGGCGCCGGCCGCCATGCCCCGCTGCAGGGCCTCGGCCTCGCGCCAGGCCCGCACTCAGCACCCGGGCGCCGGGTTCAGGCCCGCCGGTCGGCGAGTTGGCGGATCAGGGCGTCAAGGCCCTGCTGGCGGATGGTCTGCTGGAAACTGCTGCGGTAATTGATGATCAGGCTCACACCATCGATCATGATGTCATACACCTGCCACCTGTCTCCGTTCAGACGCAGTCGGTAATCCACCGGAATCGCCGGACCGTCGGGCCGCACGATCCGGGTGTTGACCAGGGCACGGCCGTCATCCTCCATGCGTTCCCTGAGGTACTCGACCTTTTCCCCGGAATATTCGCTCAGGGAGGTGGCGTAGGTGCGGACCAGCAGGCTGCGGAACTCGCGGGTGAAATCACGGCGCTGCGCTTCGCTGGCATCGCGCCAGTAGCGGGCCAGTGTGAGCCGGGAAAAGGCCTCGAAGTCCACCCGCGGCAGGATGACCCTATCGATCAGATCGTTGATCTGCTCCCGGCTCAGATCGCCGTTCCGGCGCAGTTCCGCGAACACCTGCTCCGAGGTTTCGCGCACCACCTTCATCGGCGATTCCCCGGCCTTTGCGCTTGCCAGCAGCAACCACAGTACGGGTAGCAGAATCAGTTGCAGCGTCAGTGTTCTTTTCATATCGCGGAGGGTCCCTGCGTATTGACCTTGCGGGTGTGACAGGCCGGTGCGTTGTTAGTTCCGCCGCGTCCGGGGATGGGCCTGGCGGCGGAACAGGCGCGGATTGTGGCGGATGAAGGCAAGAATCCAGCGCTGCAGAAAGGAGCGCCGTCGGGCCGTTTTCAGATAAATATAGCCCAGTACGGAGATGAAGAAGGCCCCGACCGCATCGACGATCAGATCCCACATGGTGTCGGTCAGTCCGGAGGCGTCGCCGAACATGGCTTTCTGCATGTTCATGCCGAACAGGCTGTCCATGCTGAACTCGAAGATTTCCCACAGGCTGCCCATGCCGAGCGCAAACAGAAAGGCGAAGAAGGCGACAAAGCCGGGTTTCATGTGCAGTCCGACTTCCTCGATTTCGTTCAGCACATGCACCAGCAGGAAGCCGATGATACCGAGCAGAAAGCCCGATGCTGTATGCAGCACGATGTCCCACCACCAGAAGCGGGTATAGAAACCGCGCACCTCGCCCAGGAACAGCGAGGCGAACACGAAGGCGATGGCGAGCAGTTCGAATTGGGCCGGGATGATGACCCGGAATCGATGTGCCAGCAGCAGCGGGGTGAAGGTGATCAGCAGGATGCCGATGGTGACGGCCGCGGTGAGCCATTGCTGCTCCCACAGGGCGCCGGCGACACCGACGATGAGGATGGCCTTCAGCACCAGGCTGGTGCGGCGGTGGCTGAGAAAGAGCTTCATGGAACCAGCCTAGTCATGCGTCTGTGCCGGGGTCAAATCACGGCATGGGCCGGCCGCGCCATAAAAAAGGGGGCGCATGGC
Source organism: Gammaproteobacteria bacterium (assembly GCA_002699185.1). Taxonomy (GTDB): domain Bacteria; phylum Pseudomonadota; class Gammaproteobacteria; order Thiohalobacterales; family Thiohalobacteraceae; genus Thiohalobacter. The sequence continues at coordinate 7,112 of PABG01000097.1, forward strand.
GCGCCCCCAGGGGTTGGAGGAGAGCAGGAGTGCCGGAGGATCAGGCGGCCTGGTATTTCTCCTTGGCCTCGCGTGCGGCGCGGGCCTCATCCTCGCTGTAGGCCTTGCCGGACCACAGCATTTCGTAGGCGATCTCCTCGTTGCCGTTCTCGCACAGTTCCAGGACTTCCTGGAACAGCGGCTGGAAGCTCTCGGAACGGTGCGACGCCTCGTGCTCCTCGAAGGAATTCCAGAAGGTGACGATCAGAGCCTCCTTCCCGGCCAGCGGGCTTTCCACGGCCTGGCCGATGGAAGAGCCCTCATTGGAGACCTGGCCGCTGTTCACGCAGACGAAGCCGCCGACGAAGCCGGTGTCGGAGTGGTAGGTCTTCACGTTCTCGCACAGCATCGCCACGCGCTCCTGCAGATCGTCCAGGCTGTACTCGGGCTTCAGGATGACGCGGTTGACCGTGATGACACCGTCATGCGGAAAGTTCGGAATAAAACCACTCATGGTGCACCTCCTGAGTTAGAGATTCAGTACATTACGATTCCCTAATCTAGTTAACCTGACTGTTTAAGTCAAGTATTAGGGCATTAATTAGTCTGATTTATAACTGGAGGTATTCTACGGTTATTTTATTTTAAATTATTATTTATATTATATTTATCGATATTGAATCGATAATATCTATAGCTGACATCAAAAATTGTCTTGTGGCCACTTATCATCTCAATAATAAGAACATCGCTCCGCGGCCACGCTGAAGGTTCAGCAGCAGGCCCTTGCCGTTGCTGTGGGCGGCCTCGCGCAGGCCGGCCAGGTCGTTGACCGGTTGCCGGTTGACCGAGACGATCACATCGCCGGCCTGCAGACCGGCCCGCGCCGCCGGGCTGCCCGGGGTGACTTCCTCGACGAGTATCCCTCGGCGGCGGCCGGGCCGGGAGATGTCGCCGGTGATCTCGCGCAGACGGGCGCCTTCCAGCCGGGGATGGAAGCGGCCGCCGTCGGCGCGGCTCGACTGCGCAGCCTCGATGCGGGCGGTGAGTTCCAGCTTCCGGCCGTCGCGCAGGACGGTCAGCCGGACCGAGTCTCCCACCCGCAGCAGGCCAATGTGGTTGCGCACATCGGCGCTGTCGCCGACCGGGCGGCCGTTGACCATCAGGATGATGTCGCCGACCTCGAGCCCGGCGCGGTCGGCGGGCGAGCCCTCGCTGACATCCGCCACCACCGTGCCCTGACGGCGGGACAGGTCGAAGGCACGGGCCAGCTCCGGGGTCAGGTCCTGCACGCTCACCCCGAGCCGGCCGCGTTCGACGCGTCCGTGCTCGACCAGCTGCTGCATCACGGCGCGCGCCATGTTGGCGGGGATGGCGAAACCGATGCCGACATTGCCGCCCGACGGGCCGATGATGGCGGTATTGATGCCCACCAGTTCGCCGCGCAGATTGACCAGGGCGCCGCCCGAGTTGCCCGGATTGATGGAGGCATCGGTCTGGATGAAGTCCTCGTAGCCTTCGATCCCGAGCCCGCTCCTGCCCAGGGCGCTGACCATGCCCGAGGTCACGGTCTGGCCCAGGCCGAAGGGGTTGCCGATGGCGACCACGAAATCGCCCACCCGCAGCCGGTCGGAGTCGGCCGGGCGCAGCGCGGTGAGGTTCTCGGCGGGGATGCGGATCACGGCCACATCGGTTTCCGGATCGGTGCCGATCAATTCGGCCGTGAAGGTGCGCCCGTCATGCAGCTGGACACGGATCTCGTCGGCATTCTGGATGACGTGGTGATTGGTCAGCACATAGCCCTGTGCGGCATCGACGATCACGCCCGAGCCGAGGCTCTGGGTGCGGCGCTGGCGCGGTGTGTCCGGCAGGTCGAAGAAACGCCGGAAGAAGGGGTCGTTGAACAGGGGGTTGAGTTGCAGGCGGACATGGCCGACGGTGGCGATATTGACAACCGCCGGAGTGACCCGCTCCAGCATTGGGGCCAGGGTGGGCAACGGTTCGCCATCGACGCTGGCCGGCAGGGCGGCGTAACCCTGCGTGGCGACCAGGTTCAGCGCGAACAGCAACAGGCACAGGGCATAACGGACCTGTCGCGTGAGCGTGTGCAGCATCGTCAGCTCTGCACCTCGATTCGCCGCAGCCGGGAGTGGGCTGCCTTGGGTAGGGTGACGGTGAGGATGCCGTCGCGATAGCGCGCCCGTGCCCCGCTCTCGTCGACCTCGGCGGGCAGCGGCAGGGCGCGTTCGAACCGGCCGTAGGCGCATTCCATGATGTGATAACGGCCCTGACTGTGCTCGCGCTGGACATGCTTCTCACCGCGGATCACGAGGTAGTTGTCGATCACGCTGATGTCGAGGTGTTCCTTGTCCAGGCCGGGTGCCTCCAGGTGCACGCTGATGTTGTTGTCGTCTTCCTGCAGTTCGGCGGCCAGCAGACCCCAGCGCGAGGCCTGTTGTTCGATCTGTTCCTCGCGGGTCTGCAACTCGCCGCGTTTGGCGCCGGGCTGGAACCGGGTCAGGGCATGGCCGGCACGCTGTTGCAGTTGCTGCCAGCCTTCGCTGAGACTGTCCCAGAAACGCCCCAGCCCCTGTTTGAGTTGCTGCAATGTGCTCATGGCGTGTTCTCCCTGTCTGTACATGAAAACTACCAGTCGAGTTGGCGTTCCAGCATGGCGATGCGCTGATTGGCCTGGCGCAGCTGTTCCAGCAGCTCGATGACCAGGGCGCAGCCGGCCAGGTTCACATCCAGGTCCTGCTCCAGCCGCAGGGCCAGCATGACGCGGTGCAGCGACACGGCGGGGAAACGCCATTGCGCCGGGCTGCGGCCGCGTGGCACGAGCAGTCCTTCCTCGACCATGCGGATCACATGATCGGCATGCAGTTGGCAGGCCTGGCATAACTCGGCCAGCCCGAGTTCTCCGGTCTCGTCCAGCAGTACGCCGGTGATGGCGTCCGTTTCATGCGGCACCCTGGCAGTCCTCCAGCTGCTGTCGTGGATTGAAGGGGACCTCGCGGGCCAGGGCCTGATACAGTTCACGCGCCCGGCCGGAATCCAGCGGCGGATTGACGATGCGCAGCACCACGTACTGATCGCCGGCCGGGTTGCCGGGCAGGCCCTTGCCCTTGAGCCGCAGTTTCTTGCCGCTCTGCGAACCCGCCGGCAGGCTCAGATTGACCCGCCCGGCCAGGGTGGGGACCTCGACCCGGGCGCCGAGTGCGGCCTCCCAGGGTGTGACCGGCAGGGTGAGATAGAGGTCGCGGCCCTCGACCTGGTACAGCGGGTGGTGCTCGAACTCGATTTCCAGATACAGATCGCCGGCCGGGCCGCCGCCCATGCCGCCCGCGCCCTGTCCGGCCAGGCGGATCTGCTGACCGGCGGTGATGCCGCGCGGGATGCGCACATCCAGTGAGCGTGGTTTGACCGTAGCCCGGCCCCGGGCATCGACCACCGGGGTCTGGAGCTGAATGCGGCGGCTTGCCCCGCGGAAGGCATCCTCCAGGCTGATCAGGATCTTCGCGTGGTGATCCTCGCCGCGGAGCCCGCCATGGCTGCGGGTATAGCGGGTGTGGCGGCCGAAGGGGCCGCCGGCCCCGAACAGGCTTTCGAAGAAATCGCTGAAATGGCGCGCGTCGGCGTCGGTGAAGCCGCCGCCCGAGAATTCGAAACCGGCGTCCCAGTCCGGCGGTGGCCGGAAATCCTGGCCCGCCTGCCAGTTCTTTCCTAACTGATCGTAGGCTGCGCGCTTCTCCGGGTCCTTCAGGACTTCGTAGGCTTCGCTGAGCTCCTTGAACCGGGTCTCGGCGTCGGGCTCCGAGCTGACGTCCGGATGATACTTGCGCGCGAGCTTGCGGTAGGCGCGCTTGATCTCATCCTGACCGGCATCGCGCTCCAGTCCCAGGATCTTGTAGTAGTCCTTGAACTCCATTGTGGATTCTAACCCTGATCAAACTGCGAGGATCGGGCTGGCGAAGGCGCCCCGACGCGCAGGCGTCCGGGTTGGCGTTTCGGTCTGCCCTCAGCCCTCGACCTGAATGCGCCGGGGCTGCTGCTTTTCATGTTTCGGGATCACGACTTCCAGCACCCCGTCCTTGGCCTTGGCGCTGATGGCCTCGGCATCGGCGGTGTCCGGCAGGCTGAAGCGGCGGAAGAAATTGCCGCGCACGCGCTCGATGCGCTTGTAGCCCTCCTTTTCCTCCTCCGTCTCCTGCTTGCGCTCACCCTTGATGGTGAGGATGCCGTTCTCCATGTGCACTTCGATGTCCTTGGGATCGACGCCTGGGATATCGGCATGGATCACGAAGCGCTGCGGCTCCTCCTTGATGTCCACGGCCGGAACCCACTCGGCGGTGGCGACCTGGGATTCGTCATCGCTGCTCTTGCGCAGCCGGCTGTCGAAGAGTTGATTCATTTCCCGATGCAGTTGTTCGAGCATGTTCCAGGGTTCGTAACGTACCAGTGCCATGATGTTTCTCCTTGCAGATGTCCGGTTGGTGTTGCCTGACAGCTATATAGGAACCGGCTGCGCCGGCTTCAAGGGCCCGGGCCGGGAGGCGGGCCATAACATGATCTGGCTCAAGCGAAAGTGTGGCGGACGAGTTGCGCGGGGGTGGGGCTGGACTATGTTCGGCAATGGGGCGGGCTGCTGTGAAGGAGGTGTATGGCTAATATTAGAAACACAATATATTGTGTTTTTTCGGAGCAGTGAACCGATCTGTGGATAACCTGTGCGCAGCCGCTGTTTTGAGGTGGAAAACCTGTTAACTTCTTGTATATATGGCAAAATAGTGATTTTTACCGGAGCTATTGACAGGTCCGGCGGGGGCGCTTACTCTTCTTTTCCAGACACAAGATATTGTGTCTCACAACAACAGGTATCGACGGCCGGCGACAGCGACTTTAGTACCGGGGGAGGCGCTCCCCGGCAGGCCGGACGATTATCCGCAACAACCCGCACCCCGGGCGAGGCTGCCGGCCAGGCGCCGGCGCCCGAGGTCAGGGAACCCAGGAGGCTCGATGAAGACAGCACACCTCAAGGCCGTGTCGAAGAACGCCGTGGATATGCCGCTGCAGGAAGCATCCCAGGATATCTGGGATAAGAAGTACCGTCTCAAGACCAAGAACGGTACCCCGGTCGATGCCGACATCGACGGGACCCATCAGCGCGTGGCCCGGGCACTGGCCGAGGTGGAGGCGACCCCGGAGAAGCGTGAGTTCTGGTACGAGAACTTCCTCTGGGCCCTGCGCCGCGGGGCGATCCCGGCCGGCCGCATCATCTCCAACGCCGGGGCCTGGGAACACAAGCCGGCCACTTCCACCATCAACTGCACGGTATCGGGTTCCATCCGCGACTCCATGGACAATATCCTGGAGAAGGTGCACGAGGCCGGCCTGACCCTCAAGGCGGGCTGCGGCATCGGCTACGAGTTCTCCACCCTGCGGCCCAAGGGCGCCTACGTGGCCGGCGCCGGCGCCTACACCTCCGGGCCGCTGTCGTTCATGGATATCTACGACAAGATGTGCTTCACCGTCTCCAGCGCCGGCGGCCGCCGCGGGGCGCAGATGGCCACCTTCGACGTCGGCCATCCGGACGTGCTGGATTTCATCCGCGCCAAGCGTGAGCACGGCCGCCTGCGCCAGTTCAACCTCAGCCTGCTGATCACCGAGGATTTCATGGAGGCGGTCAAGCAGGACGCCGACTGGCGGCCGGCCTTCCCGCTGACCCGGGACGAGGTCGAGGCCGGCGGCATCGATCTCAACGATCCGGAACAGGTGGTCTGGCGGCACTGGCCGGTCAAGGACGGCTACATCACCAACGATACCGGCAAGGTGGCCTGCCGGGTCTATCGTGCGCTCAAGGCGCGGCGGTTGTGGGATATGATCATGGCCTCGACCTACGACTTCGCCGAGCCGGGCTTCATCCTGATCGACAAGGTCAATCAGATGAACAACAACTGGTTCTGCGAGGATATCCGCGCGACCAATCCCTGCGGCGAGCAGCCGCTGCCGCCCTACGGCTCCTGCCTGCTGGGATCGGTGAACCTGACCAAGTTCGTGGTCGATCCCTTCACCGAGCATGCGCGCTTCGACTGGGACGAGTTCCGCAAGGTGGTCGGCGTGTTCACCCGCATGCTGGACAACGTGGTCGAGATCAACGGCCTGCCGCTGGAGGGCCAGCGCGACGAGATCCTGCGCAAGCGCCGTCACGGCATGGGTTTCCTCGGCCTGGGCTCCACGCTGACCATGCTGCGCATGAAATACGGTGCGCCGGACTCGCTCGAGTTCACCGAGCGGGTGGCGCGTGAACTGGCCCTGGAGGGCTGGCGCCAGGCGCTGGAACTGGCGAAGGAGAAGGGCCCGGCTCCGATCATGGACGAGGAATTCGCCGTCACCGAGGCGATGCTCGACATCCGCCCTGATCTCAAGCGCGACGGTTTCAAGGTCGGCGACCGCCTGCCCGGCCGGGTGTTCCATGCCAGGTACAGCCGGTACATGCAGCAGATCGCCGAGCATGAGCCCGGCCTGGTGCAGGAACTCAGCGAGGTGGGCGCGCGCTTCACCCATCACTCCTCGATCGCGCCGACCGGGACCATCTCTCTGTCGCTGGCCAACAATGCCAGCAACGGCATCGAGCCGTCCTTCGCCCATCACTACTATCGCAACGTGATCCGCGAGGGGCGCAAGACCAAGGAAAAGGTGTCGGTGTTCTCCTACGAACTGCTGGCCTACCGCGAGCTGGTCAACGCGCGGGCGATGCCCTACTCCGAGGATCCGGAGGAGCAACTGCCGGATTATTTCATCACCGCCGAGGACATCACACCCAAGGAACATGTGGATATCCAGGCCGCGGCGCAGAAGTGGGTGGATTCCAGCATCTCCAAGACCGCCAATGTCCCGACCGACTATCCCTATGAGGACTTCAAGGACATCTACATGTATGCCTACGAGAAGGGGCTGAAGGGTTGCACCACCTTCCGCTTCAACCCCGAGGCCTTCCAGGGCGTGCTGGTCAAGGAGAAGGACCTGGAGAGCACCACCTATGTCTTTACCCTGGACGACGGCAGCAAGGTCGAACTCAAGGGCAACGAGGAGGTTGAATACGACGGCGAGGTGCATACCGCGGCCAACCTCTACGATGCGCTCAAGGAAGGCTATTACGGCAAGTTCTGACAACGTGAAGCGTCAAGCATGAGACGCGAGCAGGGAACGGAATAAGGGTTGAACGAATTTCCGGCGTGACCGTGGCTGCTGGGGCGGGTTTCCGCTTCACGCTTCGTGCCTCACGCCTCATGGAGACCAGGCAATGACTGTCAAGATCGACAAGAAGATTGTGGACTACGGTGTGGCAAAGGAGAGTGCGCCCGACGAGGCTGCTGCCGTGGAGAAGGAGGAGGACAAGGTCGTCCACCTCACCGAGAAGCTCGAACGCCCGGAGATGCTGCTGGGCTCGACCTACAAGATCAAGACGCCGCTGTCCGAGCACGCGCTGTATGTGACCATCAACGACATCATCCTCAATCCGGGCACCGAGCACGAGTTGCGCCGGCCGTTCGAGATCTTCATCAACTCGAAGAACATGGATCACTTCCAGTGGATCGTCGGCATGACCCGGATCATCTCGGCGGTGTTCCGCAAGGGTGGGGATGTGACCTTCCTGGTCGAGGAGTTGCGCTCGGTGTTCGATCCGCGCGGCGGCTATTTCAAGAAAGGCGGCAAGTACATGCCCTCGCTGGTCGCCGAGATCGGGGATGCCATCGAGTGCCACCTGCGCATGATCGGCATGCTCAAGGACGAGGGCCTGGATGCGCACCAGCAGGCGCTGGTCGAGGAGAAACGGGCCCAGTACGAGGCCGCGGTCAAGTCCGCCGAGACCCGGGATCCGGACGATTTCCCCGAGGGCGCCCAGCTGTGCGGCAAGTGCCACACCAAGGCGATGATCCAGATGGATGGCTGCATGACCTGCCTCAATTGCGGCGAGTCGAAATGCGGCTAGAGTACTAGACTGTAAACAGGGTCCCAGCACGGGCTCGGTTCGATCTGCAGGTGAACTGCCATGTTGCTTCAGCACAAACCCATACCGGGTTACTGGTATACCAATATCGTCGGCCAGCTGGTCCAGGTCCGGGCCATCGTCTATTCCGGTGCCCGGCTCAGTTCCATTGCCCTGGAATACGCCAACGGCAAGCGCGATTTCGTTGATCTCGACGGCTGGTACTACCTGGACCTGTCCATCCACTCGCCACGGCTGGAACGGCGCGAACGGGTCAGGGACCTGTAAGGCCCTGACCGCGTCGTACCCGGTCCCCGCGCTCGCGGGGGCGTTTCGTCCGTTCCTGTCCGATATCCGTCACGGTCCCATTGCCGATGTCCGTCACTGAAAGCCGGGAAACCCTCGCCGGCCCGGCGGGGGAGTTGCAGGCGCTTACCGCCCGGCCGGAGACGGTCGCCGGCGTGGCCGTCATCTGCCATCCGCACCCCCTTTATGGCGGTACCCTGCGCAACAAGGTGGTGCATTATCTTGCCCGCACCCTGAACGAACTGAATATCGCCACGGTCCGGTTCAATTTTCGCGGCGTGGAACAGAGCGCGGGCAGCTATGACGAGGGGCGCGGCGAGCAGGATGACTGTCGGGCGGTGATCGACTGGACCCGGAACTGGCAGCCGGACCGGCCCCTGTGGCTGGCCGGCTTTTCCTTCGGCGCCTATGTGGCGCTGGCGGTGGCCCGGGAGGCCGGGGCGGCGCAGCTGATCACGGTCGCGCCGCCGGTGTCGGTGTTCTCATTCGAGGCGCTCGAACTGCCGGACGCCCCCTGGCTGCTGATCCAGGGACTGGAAGACGAGGTGGTGCCGGCGCAGCAGGTGCTGGAGTGGGCCCGCAACTGTCGGCCGCAGCCGGAGATCGTGGCCCTGGAGGGGGTCTCGCATTTCTTTCACGGCCGCCTCAACCTGTTGCGGCAGACACTGCTCGAGCGGCTTGGCTGAATATCGGTGCGGCCGGCTCAGAAACCGACCGGACGCTGCTGCGCGAAGCGGAATACCGCCGACGCCGAGGGAAAGGTCCGGAGCAGCATGTGGTTGTCGATGGTGGCGACCCAGTAGGCGGGCAGCGCGCCGCCCTTGAATACGGGCTTGGCCGTCACCTCAGTGCCATTGATACGCTTGTTGACCGGCAGGTTCATGTGTCGACCCTCCTGACGCGAATGCGTGGCGGAGCCGCGCAGACAGGATAGCCAAACCCCAGCAACACCCGTGCCTGATTTTCTATGTACATGAATACCAAATAAGATTCGTTCATGACGTCTGGGGGCGGGGCGCTGGTCAACGCGGGTGTAAAAATGCCTGACGTGATTCCGGCCGGGAACGGCAGGGGCATGGCAGGGAACCCCACCTTTGTTATGCTGGGGCCGCGCCTACAGGTCGAGAGCCGATGTATCTCAAATTCTACGGACTGGACAGCAAGCCCTTCTCCATCGCCCCGGATCCACGCTTCCTCTATCTGAGCGAGCGTCACCGGGAGGCGCTGGCGCACCTGCTGTTCGGCCTGGGCGAGGGCGGCGGCTTTGTCCAGCTCACCGGCGAGGTGGGCACCGGCAAGACCACCCTGAGCCGGGCGGTGCTGGAACAGGTGCCGCCGCATGTCGACGTGGCGATGATCCTCAACCCTCGGATCAACGAACACGAACTGCTCGCCACCCTCTGCGATGAACTCGGGGTGGCCTATCCCGCCGCCAGTACCAGCATCAAGCTGTTGACCGATGCGCTGACCCGCCACCTGCTGCGTACCCATGCCGAGGGGCGCAGGACGGTGCTGCTGATCGACGAGGCGCAGAATCTCAGCCGCGAGGTGTTGGAGCAGGTGCGGTTGCTGACCAACCTGGAGACCGCTGACGAGAAGCTGCTGCAGATCATCCTCATCGGTCAGCCGGAGTTGAAGGTCCTGCTGGCGCGCGAGGATCTGCGTCAGCTGGCCCAGCGTATCACCGCGCGCTATCACCTGGAGCCACTGACCCGGGACGAGACCCGCGCCTACATCCAGCACCGGCTGCGGGTGTGCGGCGGGCCCATTGACCTGTTCACGCCCGGGGCGATGGACGAGGTCCAGCGCCTGTCCGGCGGCGTGCCGCGGCTGATCAACATCCTCTGCGACCGCGCCCTGCTGGGGGGCTATGTCGAGGAGCGCCGCAGCATCGACCGGCGTATCCTGCGCCGGGCCGCGCGTGAGGTGCTCCCCGGGCGCCATGAGACCGCTTCGACGCGCCAGCCGCGGCTGGCAACGGCCGCGATTGCCGCGCTGGTACTGCTGGCGGCCGGCCTGCTGGCCGGTATCGCCTGGCCGTCGCTGTCATCACCGGCGCATACCCTGATGGCCTGGCTGGCGCCTTCGGAACCCGCGGCCCAGGACGCCGCCGGGAATGTCGAGCCGGATTCCGGCACGTCTGAACCCCCGGCGCCCGCGCGGCCCGGGCTGGAGACCGGGGAAGGGCAGGCTGCGGTCGTGCCCGCTGCTGTCGCGGATACCGATGCCGCGGATGCCGCCGCCCGCTTCGAGCGCCATCTGAATGAGGCGGATGCACCGGCCGCCACGGCCTGGAACCACCTGTTCGGTCGCTGGGGTCTGGAGGCCGCCCTGGCGCCCGGGCGTTCGGCCTGTGAGCAGGCCCGCGACCTGGGACTGCGATGCCTGCATCGGACCGGCAACTGGAACCAGCTGCGCCAGCTGGATCGCCCGGCCGTGCTGCAGCTGCTCGCCGGCGACGGCCGGCGGGTGCCGGTGGCGCTGGACGGTCTGGATGCGGCCAGCGCCCGGCTGCGGCTGGACGGGCAGCTGCTGACGCTGCCGCTGGCCACGCTGGACCGCTACTGGATGGGGGAATATGTCCTGCTCTGGCGATCGCCCATCGCACGTGAACTGCTGCGCCAGGGCGATGTCAGCGAGGGAGTGGCCTGGGCGCGGCGGGTGCTGGAGGCGCAGGACCTGCTCGCACCGGTCGCGAACGCGTTGCGTCCGCGCTTCGATGCCGAGCTGCAGCGGGCGGTGGAGCGGTTCCAGGCCGGACAGGGATTGCAGCAGGATGGGGTGATCGGCGCCCTGACCCTGATTCAGCTCAACAATGCCGACCGTGACAACCGGGCGCCGCGTCTGCGCAGCGCGCCGCGGGGGTGAGCCGCATGTCCTATATCCTCGAAGCGCTGAAGAAATCGGAACAGGAACGCCAACTCGGCGCGGTGCCCCGGCCCGAGGCCGGTGTCGTCGTGGGCCGGCGGCCGCCCCGGCCCTGGTGGCCCTGGCTGTTGTCGGGCGTACTGCTGGCCAATGCCGTCATCCTGCTGTGGCTGGTGCTGCGTCCGCAGGCGCCGGCAGCCTTGTCGCAACAGGAGACAACCGGGAGCCGGGCGGCAGCGCCCGTGCCCGCTGCCGGCCCACAAGCAGACGAGGCCGTCGACGCCCGTTCCCGGGTACCGCTGCCGACGGCGGCCGCAGCCGCGTCTGCACGCCCGCCGCAGCCCTCGCCGCCGGCGGTCGAACCCGTTGCCCCGGCCCCGGCTGCCCCGCCCCAACCGGCCAAGGGCAGTGTGCGCTGGATGGCGCAGCCGGAATCGGACGCGCCAGCGCAGCCCGCCGAGGCGGTGCCGCCGCAGGCGCCGCGCTGGGATGAGCTGGGCGCGGCCGAGAAAAACGGTCTCATCCGGCCGCGGCTGGACGTGCACGTCTACGCCGAGTCCCCGGCGCAGCGCTTCGTGCTGATCGACCTCAAGCGTTACCGCGAGGGCGAACAGCTGGCCGGGGGCGGTCGGCTCGAGGCCATTACTCCCGAGGGCGTGATCATCGAGGCGCGCGGCACCCGCTACCGGGTGGACCGGCCCTGAGCCAGTGCGCCACGCGCGCTTCAATTCATCTGTCCAGAGGAAGTACAACCGATGCTCGATCGCATCCAGTCATTCTTCAACGACATCATCCAGGCCGAGGTGGCAGATGCCGCCCCGGATACCCACGCCCACGGCATCCGGCTGGCGACAGCGGCCCTGCTGATCGAAATGGCGCGAGCCGATTTCGATGCCTCGGATCAGGAACGCCTGCTGGCCGGGGATCTGATCGCCGGCCGCTTCGGCCTCACCCAGTCGGAGCTGGATGAGCTGATGAGTCTGGCGGAACTGGAGGTGCGCGAGGCGGCCTCCCTGTACGAGTTCACCCGCCTGATCGACAAGCGCCTGTCATATGAGGAAAAGCAGGAAATCGTCGGGATGCTGTGGGAGATGGCCTATGCCGACGGGGTGCTGGACAAGTACGAGGAGCAACTGGTGCGCAAGCTGACCGATCTGCTGCATATTCCGCATCAGCAGATGATGCGGCTCAAACATGCGGTCAGGGAAAGACTGGGTATCGAAGAATTGTAGCGCTGCGTGGTGAGCGGCGCAGTGCCGGGCATGCAGCCTGCCTCCGGCGCGGCGGTATGCAGGGGGGCAGGGACCATGCCCGGATTTCCCCGGCCATGGCCCCATCAGCCCTGACTCCGCGGTCAGACCATGTCTTTCAGGTTCTTCAGCGGGGTGACCTTCACGACATTACGGGCCGGCTTGGCCTTGAACACCATTTCTTCGCCGGTGAAGGGGTTGATGCCCTTGCGCGACTTGGTGGCGGGCTTGCGCACGACCTTGATCTTCATCAGGCCGGGGACGTTGTAGAAGCCGGGACCGTTGCGCTTGAGATCACGCTTGATCAGCATCGAAAGGGCGTCGAATACGGCACCGACGTCTTTCTTGGTCAGGCCGGTCTTGTCGGCAATGTAGGAGAGGGTTTCGGACTTGGTGGTGGCTTTGGGGGCTGCCTTGGTGGCAGCTTTCTTCTTCACGGTCTTCTTCTTTGCGGCCATTAATTTAAGCTCCTCTGTTTATCATCATCGAGTGCGTATTGGAGATGCATGGATGTGGTGACGCCCGTTAAGATAGCACAATTGAACTGCAGGGGAAGGGGTTTGAGGCTTTTATTGCAGTATTTTCCGCATCTCAGCCTGTGTTCCCGCAACGGCTGCACCTCCCGGTCGCGACGGTGTGGAATATATTCCGGCGCGAATGCGCCAGTGTGCATGTAAGAAATCACGGTGGCCCATGGCCCGTTGCCATCCCGTCGGCCCGGTCCGTGATGATGCCAACCGGGCCACAGATTCATCCCGTCGCCGTACTCAAGATCGAGTCCCCGCACGCCGATAGCCAGAGTGGAATGTCGCCTCCCGGCAGGAGGCGGGCGCGGCTTGGTGTGTCACTGACAGGACGGTTCATACTGCATGGGAGCAGCAAAAAAAATTATAGATAAAAAGACCTTACAGACCCTCGTACCCTTCAATGCGATGTCGCCCATGCACTTCAACGAGGTGGCGCAGAAGACGGTTGTCGAAGAGGTTGGTGCGGGTCGTTATCTGTTCAAGGAAAAGGATCGCGACAACCGCGCTGTCTATGTCCTGGAAGGCGAAGTCAACCTGCTGGCCGGCGGCGAGGTCGTGGGCTCGGTTGTCGGCGGCACCGATGCGGGCCTGCATCCGCTGGCCAACCAGCAGCCGCGCCAGGTCGCGGCGCGGGCGGCCTCCAAGGTCACTATTGCCTATATCGATTCCAGCCTGCTGGACATCTTCCTGACCTGGGATCAGTCCTCCGGATACGAGGTGGCCGAACTCGATGACGAGGACGGCGAGGACTGGATGACGAAACTGCTCCAGTCACAGGCCTTCCTGAAGCTGCCGCCCTCGAACATCCAGCGTCTGCTGATGCGCATGGAAACCGTGCCGGTCAAGGCCGGAGAGGCCATCATCGAGCAGGGTCAGGAGGGCGATTATTTCTACATCATCAAATCCGGCCGCTGCGAGGTCACGCGCAAGCCCTCGGCCAACGCCAAGCCGGTGAAGCTGGCCGAGCTGGCCGACGGCGATGCCTTCGGCGAGGACGCGCTCGTCTCCAATGCCAAGCGCAATGCCAGCATCACCATGCTTACCGACGGCATGCTGATGCGCCTGTCCAAGCAGGATTTCACCGAACTGCTCGAAGAGCCGCTGGTCAACAAGGTCGATTACGCCGCCGCGGCCCGCCTGGCAGAGGGGGGTGATGCCGAATGGCTGGACGTGCGCCTGCCCGGTGAATATGCCAATTCCCATGTCCCCGACGCCCGCAACATACCGCTGTCGGCCCTGCGTCTGGAACTCGACCAGCTCGATCACCAGAAGAAATACATCGTGTGCTGCGACACCGGCAGCCGCAGCGCCAGTGCCGGATTTCTGCTGAGCCAGCGCGGTTTCGACGTCTACGTGCTCAATGACGGTCTGGTCACTGTGCCGGCCGGCGTCATGACCGGGACCGCAGTGACGGCCGCCGCTGCACAGGAACAGCCGCCGGCTTCGGAACCGCCGCCGCAAGAGGCAGCAACGGCCGCGGCCGGGGTGGTCGAGCTCGAGCCGCCCGATGAGTCCGAACCGGCGCCCGCGCCCGCGGACGCGACGCAGACATCCAATACCTATGAGCGCGAACTGGCCCGCTTCAAGCAGTTCCGCGAGGATGCATTGAAGAAGGTTCAGCAGGCCCGCGAGGAGGCGCAGAGCGCGGCCGAGGCCCGTGATCAGGCCGAGGCCCAGGTCGCCGCCCTGCGCGAGGAATTGCAGGCCGTGCAGGCGCGCCTGGACAGCCAGGGTGAGGCCGCCGGTCAGGCCGCGGACCAGGACGAGCGTATCGGCAGCCTCAAGGCCGAACTCGATGAATTGAGTCAGCACAGTGGTGAACTGCGCAAGTCGCTGGAGGCGGCGCAGGCGGAGAACCGTGAACTGCAGGTTCAGCTCAAGGCGGCGCAGCAGAACCTGGCCGCCGAACAGGACGCCGCCGAGCAGCAGTTGAACGATTTCTCCCGCCGGCTGGAAGAGTACGAGGCCGCGGCGGGACAGGCCGAACAGGACCGCCAGGCGCACGCTGCCCTGCAGGCCGAACTGGAGCAGGCCCGGGCCCGGATCAGCGAACTGCAGCAGGACGGCGACAGCCAGCTGCAGGCGCTGCGTGAGCAGGAACAGGCGCTGCAGTCGCAGCTGAGCGAGGCGGCCGCACGGGCCGAGAGCGCCGAGCAGGAACGCGATCAACTCAAGGCGCAGCAGGCGGCGCAGCAGCAGCAACTGCAGTCGGAGCTCGAGGCCGCCCAGTCCCGGGGGCAGGAACTGGAACAGGCGCACAGCGCCGTTCAGGCGGAAGTTGAAAGGCTGCAGCAGGAACTGGAACGGGCCCGTGGCGAACTGGCCGACCGGGAACAGTCTCTGGATGAACAGCAGCAACAGCTGCAGCAGGCCAATCGCGACCTGCAGGCCCGCCTGGATGAACTCATGCCACGGGCGGAGGCGGCCGAGGCCGAGCGCGACCGGCTGCAGCAGGCACAGGCCGAAACCACGGCGCGCATCGAGACGCTGGAGTCGCAGTTGCAGGCGCGTGAGGCGACCGAGCAGGAGCTGCAACAGCAACTCGAGGCGGTCCGCGGCGAACTGACCACCACCCAGGCGGCACGCCAGGATCTGGAACGTCAGCTGCAGTCCATGGAGCAGGACGGCGATGCCCAGCTCACCGAACTGCGCCAGCAGTACCGTGCCCTGCAGGAACAGCAGCAGGCTGGCGAGAAACGGGCCACCGAGGCCGAGCAGGCGCGGGATGAACTGCAGACGCAGGTGGCCACCCTGGAGCGCGAGCGTGATGCCGCCCGGGACGGGCAGGCGGCGCAGCTGCAGGCCCTGCAGACCGAACTGGACGAGACGCGCAGGGCCCGGGAAGAGCTGCAGGCGGAACTCGAGCGGCAGCATGAGCAGACCCGGAATCTGGAAACCCGCCTGGAGGCGCGCGAGCGCGAGGCGCAGGAGACGGCCGGGACGCTCGACACCGAACGCATGCGCGCAGACGCACTGGCCGGGGAGCGCGACGAGCTGCAGGCGCAGCTGACCGCGTTGCGCGATTCCCAGTCTGCCGAGGCTGCCCGGCAAGGTGAGCAGCTGGAAGCGCTGCAGACCTCGCTCCAGGCCCTGCAGACGGAGCGCGATGAGCTGCAGGCCACGCTGACGAGCGAACGCGATGGCCGCGGCGAGCTGGATGCACAGCTTGCCGCCCTGCAGGAACAACTGGCCGCGCGCGAGGCCGAACTGACCCGCCGGGAGGAGGCGCACCAGGCCCAGGCCGGGCGGCTGCAGGATCTGGAAGTCGAGCTCGAGCAGCAGCGCGGCACACTGGCCGAGCGTGAGCAGCGCAACGAGTCGCTGCAGGCTGAACTGGACGCCGCCCGGCAGCAGCACGACAGCGCGCTGGCCGAGGCCGAATCCCGCCATGAGGTCCTGCAGCGGGAACTGGCCGGGTTGCAATCGCAGCTGGAAGCGGCCGCGGCCGAGCAGGCGCGCCGCGATGGCGAGGCCGAAGCCGCACAGGCGGAACTGGCGTCCCGGTTCGAATCGCTGCAGGCGGAACTGGAGTCTCGCAACGGTGAACTGGAACAGCTGCGGCAGGAGCGGGCCGGCCTGGTAACCGAGCGCGACAACCTGCAGGCGGAACTGGACGCGGCGCGGGCCGAAATCGAAGCGCGGGTTGCCACCCTGGAGACAGAACTGGAACAGCTGCGGCAGGACCGGACCGGCCTGGAAGCCGAACGCGACAGCCTGCGGGACGAACTGAATACGGCACGCACCGAGGCCGGGGAGCAGATCGCCGCCCTGCAGGCCGAGCTCGAGCAGCTGCGCGAGGTCACCACCCAGGATCTGCAGGCCATGCAGCAGACCACGGCCTCGCTGCAGTCCGAACTGGAGCAGGCACGCAAGGCCGCCGCCGGACGGGCCGCGCCGGGCGAGGAGGTCGAACGGCTGCAGCTGCTGCTGGACGAGGCCCGGGAGCAGGCCGGCCAGTACCAGGCCGAACTGGACCGGCTGCGGGCCGCCCAGGCCGCTGCGGCGGCGGATCAGGGTGAACTCGGGCGGCTGCAGACCGAGCTTGCCGCGCTGCGCTCGCAGGCCGATGCCGACCGGCAGGCGGCCGAGGAGGAAATCGAGCGACTGCGCGATCAGCTCATCGTGCTGGAGGCGGCGCAGGAAAGCGAAAACACCGATGAAGACGCGGGGCCGCGCCGCGGCGGCCTGGTGGCCGGGCTGTTCGGCGGTCGCCGGCGCCGCGAGGAGTCGTAGGTCGGGATAAGCGCAGCGTTCCCGCCGCAGGGGTCCCGGCATTCACCGGGATGACGGTTGTGGATAGTGCAGCCGCAATTCATGCCATTATTGGGTAAACTGCGCGCCCATGGCCCGCATCCTTGCCGTTGGCATCGCCACCCTCGACATCATCAACCGAGTGGACAGCTATCCACCCGAGGACAGCGAAGTGCGGGCGCTGTCCCAGCGCCGGGTGCGCGGCGGCAATGCCACCAACAGCCTGGTGGTGCTGAGCCAGCTCGGTCATGCCTGCGCCTGGGCGGGAGTGCTGGTCGATGAGCCCGACGCCGTGCCTGTCCGCGCGGAGCTTGACCGTTACGGCATCGATTATTCCGCCTGCCGCCGGCTCGCCACCGGCAAGATACCGACCTCCTATATCCTGCACAGCCAGGCGACCGGCAGCCGCAGCATAGTGCACTATCGAGACCTGCCCGAGTACGACCTGGAAAGCTTCCGCCGCATCGACCTGGCGCCACTGGACTGGGTGCATTTCGAGGGCCGCAATGTGGAGCAGACCGAGGGTATGCTGGCGCACCTGCGCATGCAGCGTCCGGACCTGCCGGTTTCCCTGGAGATCGAGAAGCCGAGGCCCGGAATCGAGCGGCTGTTTCCCCGGGCCGACCTGCTGCTGTTCTCGCGCGACTATGCCCGGGCGCAGGGCCACGACGATGCCCCCGCGCTGCTGCAGGCGGTGGCCGCGCAGAGCCCGGAGACCGACCGCGTCTGCGCCTGGGGCGAGGCCGGGGCCTGGGCGCTGGATCGGGGCGGGCGACTGCATCACAGCCCTGCCTTCGCGCCGCCGCAGCTGGTCGACACCCTGGGCGCGGGAGATACCTTCAATGCCGCCCTGATCGATGCCCGTCTGCAGGGCGCGGCCTGGCCGGAGAGTCTGGTCCGCGCCTGCCGGGTGGCCGGCGCCAAGTGCGGGCGCGAGGGCCTGCACGGAGTCAGCCGCGATGACTGAAGCCCGCCTGTGCCGCCTGGAGGATCTGGATGACCCGGACAGCCGCGGTTTCGAGGTCCGGATCGCGGGTGAGACCGAGTCCATCCTGGTGGTGCGCCGGGGGGGATCGGTCCACGGCTATATCAACCGCTGCCCGCATGCCGGCAGCCCGCTGGACTGGATGCCGGATCAGTTTCTCAGTCTGGACAAACGCCACATCCAGTGCGCGACCCATGATGCCCTGTTTACCCTCGATGCGGGTGAATGCGTGGCCGGGCCCTGCGTGGGCGACCGGCTCACGCCGGTGGCGCTGGAACTGGTCGATGGCTGGGTCTGTCTCGGCCGGCAAGCGCAGAGCTAGATGTCATTCCGGCTGGCAGCGCAGCCAGGGCGCAACTCCGGCCGGGTTCAGGTAACAGGCGAAAAAAAACCCGCCGCGAGGGCGGGTCGAAGGAGGATTCAATGCAATCCGTATCGCTCAGTCGGGGAAGCGGGTGAGTGTACGGCGTACCAGTTCCGGATCGGGACCCTGAACAGCAGGCTGAAGATATTCCTGCAGTTGCAGTGCCGGTGCCGGCGGAATGGGGGACTGCGCTGCAGCCGTCGGGGCGGGCGCGGTGAATTCCAGCTCTGTTCCTTCCTGCATGTCCAGTATCAGCATGATGCACCTCCTGGTACGGCCGGCTCTGCCCTTCGTAAAGCTTAGCGGCCTGACAACATCAAGGTTGAGGCGGGGGCGGGCGGTTTCAAGGGTCTCGTGCCCATGAGATTGAATGTGTGGGATATTTTGTTGAGGAGTGAGGAGTGAGGAGTAGGATGGGTGGAGGCGCTTGCGCCGTAACCCATCGTCTCCGCCTGTGTAATGATGGGTTGCGCTGCGCTCCACCCATCCTACCCGGCTGCGGGCGCCTTCTGCTCCGAGGCCAGCCGGTGTGCCGCGCGTGTGGTCTCGGGCAGGCGGTAGC
Organism: Gammaproteobacteria bacterium; assembly: GCA_002699185.1. Lineage (GTDB taxonomy): Bacteria > Pseudomonadota > Gammaproteobacteria > Thiohalobacterales > Thiohalobacteraceae > Thiohalobacter. The sequence continues at coordinate 26,194 of PABG01000097.1, forward strand.
GCGGGGCGCAGGCCAGGACATAGTCGATCGCCGTGGCCAGGCTGACGCAGTGGCCGATGGAGACGAACAGGGGGCGGGTACGGGAGCGGGTTCGCAGTACCGCGCCGATCACCTCATCACCGTCATGCAGCGGGCTCCAGTCGCCGCGCTCCGGACCCGGTTCCTCGTAGTTACCGATCAGCCGCGACTTGGCCACACCGATGGTGGGAATGCCGCTCAACACCCCCAGGTGACAGGCCAGGCCGAAGCGACGCGGATGGGCCAGCCCCTGGCCGTCGCACAGGATCAGGTCGGGTGCGTTGCGCAGCCCGCTCAGCGCCTCCAGCAGCGCCGGCACCTCGCGAAAGGACAGCAGTCCCGGGATGTAGGGGAAACGGGTGGGGCGCTTGAGCAGCAGGTGCTCGCGCAGGGTGAGTGCGGGGAAATCGAGCACGGCGACCGCTGCCCGGGTGGTCCGCCCGCCGGCTTCGAAGCCGATGTCGACGCCGGCCACCCGGCGGACCGGGCCCAGGCGATCCTCACGGATGACTTCGCGCGCCAGTTCGGTCTGGATGCCGCGCGCCAGTGCCGGGCTGACGGCCCAGGGATGTGCCGCGGCGACAGGGAGGTTCAATCCAGGGTGTCGAGCGGGTTGGTCCAGTCGTCGTGGCGGGAGAACTCCAGATCCACGCCATAGTCCTCGCGCTCGATGTCCAGCGAGCCGGACCAGTCCTCCGGCGGCTCGCCCGGAACGATGGGCAGTTCCCGCCAGGCGTCCATGTCCAGTTCCTCGACGGTGCCGTCGAAGTACTGGATCTCCACGGTCTGGTCGTCGGGGTCGACGGCCACGATTTCGAACTGCTCTCCCGTTTCGCTGGTCTGGTACCAGTCACCGATGCGGGGGTCGAATTCGGTTGCCATGGTCGCTTACCTCTTGCAGGCGCCTGGGTTAGTATGCAGTCGTTTTCGCTGCGGGGGCTGGTTGAGGGACCCCTGATCTATCCGTCATGTCCGCGCAGGCGGACGTCCATGATCCGTGCAGGACGTGGATTCCCCCTTCACGGGAAGGACGCAAGGAGCAACGATCAGACCTCCCTTAACATAGGACCTGCCGGCGGTACGCGCAAGCGCTAACCTGGAGATCATTACAGTGAAGGCCCTAGTACTTGATTCGTCTGAGTTTGCCGTGTCGGCAGCGAGCGGCGCGCGGCGGGAGCGGGTGCGGTGAGCTGGTGGGGCAAGCTCATCGGCGGCGCCTTCGGCTTCATGCTGGGCGGCCCGCTGGGCGCGTTGCTGGGCGGGGCGCTGGGCCACCAGTTCGACAAGGGTCTGCGTGGCATGGATCAACTCGGCGGCGGGGGGCCGGGGCCGGGCGATCAGGCCCGGGTGCAGACGGCCTTCTTCACCGCCAGCTTCGCCGTCATGGGCCACATCGCCAAGGCCGACGGCCGGGTCTCGCGTGACGAGATCTCGCTGGCCGAGGCGGTGATGGACCGCATGCGGCTCTCGCCCGAGATGCGCAGGACCGCCATCCGCCTGTTTCACGAGGGCAAGGGCGCCGGCTTCGATCTGGATGCGGTGCTGGATCAGTTCCGCCGCGAAGCCCACCGCCGCCGCCACCTGCTGCAGATGTTTCTGGAGATCCAGCTGCACGCCGCCTATGCCGACGGCAGCATCGATGCCGCCGAGCGGCGCATTCTGGACCGGATCCGGGAACGGCTGGGTTTTTCCCGCCATGAGTTCGAGCACCTGGAGAATCTGGTCAAGGCCGCGCGCTTCTTCACCGGCGAGGGGGCGCGTCCCGGCGCCGGTGCGCCGCCCTCGCGCGATCGGCTGGCAGAGGCCTACAAGGTGCTGGATGTTGCCGTGAATGCCTCGGATGCCGAGGTCAAGAAGGCCTACCGGCGGCTGATGAATCAGCACCATCCCGACAAGCTGGTGGCCAAGGGCCTGCCCGAGGAGATGATCGAGATGGCGACCGAGAAGTCGCAGGAGATCCGCGCCGCCTACGACACCGTGATGGAGTCGCGTGGCAAGAAATAGAGTGGATTCACCACCAGGGACACAAAGCAACAATAGTAGGTCGGGTTAGCGCAGCGTAACCCGACATGCC
>PABG01000098.1 GCA_002699185.1 Gammaproteobacteria bacterium
CGAACAGACAGTATGGGGTAGCAGCCGAATATTGGGGCGTCGCCAAGCGGTAAGGCACTGGTTTTTGGTATCAGCATGCGCAGGTTCGAGCCGAGCGCTTCGCGCGAGACGACGGCGCAGCGCAGCGGAGCCGGTCCCGGAGGGATGAGGGCCGCAGGCCCGAACAATCCTGCCGCCCTACCGGCGCCAGCCGGTTCAACGCTCAACGGCGGGTGGGCAGAACCGAACAGACAGTATGGGGTAGCAGCCGAATATTGGGGCGTCGCCAAGCGGTAAGGCACTGGTTTTTGGTATCAGCATGCGCAGGTTCGAATCCTGCCGCCCCAGCCAAACAACGATTCGCGCAGCGAATCTATAGAAACACCGGGCGGCAGGATGAGAACCTCAAGGTTCGACTTGAGCGCGCAGCGCGAAAGAACGGCGCAGCGCAGCGAAGCCGGCCCGGAGGGCGAGGCCGCAGGCCGAGTAATCCTGCCGCCCCAGCCAAACAGACAGCCAAACACATCACCGGTCAGCGGCGGGCCCGCTGGCCGTTTTTTAACCGGCCGCATCGATGAACCGGATGGTCACTGCAGACAACAGACGAGGCAGGATGGTACCCGACGTCGACGGCCGCATGATGGTCTTCGCCGGCAACGCCAATCCGCAGCTGGCGCAGAACATCGTCAACCATCTGCGGATTCCGCTGGGCAAGGCGGTGGTGGGCCGGTTCAGTGACGGCGAGGTGATGGTCGAGATCATGGAGAACGTCCGCGGCAAGGACGTCTTCATCGTGCAGCCGACCTGCGAGCCGACCAACGACAACCTGATGGAACTGTTGGTCATGGTCGATGCGCTGCGCCGCTCCTCGGCCGCGCGCATCACCACCGTGATGCCCTATTTCGGCTATGCCCGCCAGGACCGGCGGCCGCGCTCGGCGCGGGTGCCGATCACCGCCAAGGTGGTGGCCGACATGATCTGCAAGGTCGGCGCCGACCGGGTGGTGACGGTGGACCTGCACGCCGACCAGATCCAGGGATTCTTCGATATCCCGGTGGACAATGTGTATGCCTCGCCGATCCTGCTCGGCGATATCTGGCGCAACAAGCACCCCGACCTGATGGTGGTGTCACCGGACGTGGGCGGCGTGGTGCGCGCCCGGGCCCTGGCCAAGCGCCTGGACGACGCGGATCTGGCAATCATCGACAAGCGCCGTCCGCGCGCCAACGTCTCGCAGGTGATGCACATCATCGGTGACGTCGAGGGCCGCGACTGCGTGTTGATCGACGATCTGGTCGACACCGCCGGCACCCTGTGCAAGGCGGCCGGTGCGCTGAAGGAACACGGGGCCTCGCGGGTGACCGCCTACTGCACCCATCCGGTGCTGTCGGGGCCGGCGATCAAGAACATCGAGGGTTCGCAGCTCGACGAGCTGGTGGTGACCGACACCATTCCGCTGCGTCCCGACGCGCAGAAGTGCTCGCGCATCCGCCAGCTCAGCATCGCCGAGATGCTCGGCGAGACGCTGCGGCGCATCAGCGAGGAAGAATCCGTCAGTTCGCTGTTCATGGACTGACGCCGGACAGGCCCGGCCTGTCCGTTACGGCCTCCCCTGGTCGCGGGGGAGCAAATGAACGCCGCCGGTGGTGGCAACGGGAGTGCAACAACATGAGTCTTTCATTCGAACTGGACGCCGAACTGCGTTCCGACAAGGGGAAAGGTGCGAGCCGCCGCCTGCGTCGGGCCGGCAGACTGCCGGCGATTCTCTACGGCGGCAGCGAGCCGCCCATGCCGCTGACCCTGGACCACGACAAGGTCCTGCACAGCCTGGACTACGAGGCCTTCTACTCGCACATCCTCAAGGTCAAGGTCGACGGCCAGACCCACAGCTGCGTGCTGCGTGATCTGCAGCGCCATCCCTACAAGCCCACCCTGGTTCATGTGGACCTGCAGCGCGTCAGCGGCGATGACACCATCCATATGCTGATTCCGCTGCACGTGGTCGGCCAGGAAGCCTCCCCCGGCCTGAAGGCCGGCGGCCTGCTCACTCACGAGCTGACCGAGGTGGACATCACCTGCAAGGCCAAGGATCTGCCCGAGTACATCGAGGTCGATATCTCCGGTCTGGGCCTGAACGAGGCCATTCACCTCTCCGATCTGAAGCTGCCGGCCGGCGCCCAGGTCACCGAGCTGCTCAAGGGCGAGGAGCACGATCTGCCGGTGGTGACCATCCATCCGCGCAAGGGCGGCGGTGAGGAGGAAGAGGCCGAGGGCGAGGCCGCCGAGGGTGAGGGCGAGGCCTGAGGCCGACCCCGTGGAGCCATACGCGTGTCCGCTGTAGCCCTCATCGTCGGGCTGGGAAACCCCGGTGCCAAGTACGATCAGACCCGGCATAACGCCGGGTTCTGGTTTCTGGACGGTCTGGCCCGGCGCTTTCACTGCACCCTGACGCCGGAGAATCGCTTCCAGGGCGAGGCCGGGCGCTGCGACATCGACGGCGCCGACTGCCGGCTGCTCAAACCGACCACCTTCATGAACCGCAGCGGCCAGTCGGTCGCCGCCCTGGCTGGTTTCTTCAAGATCCCTCCCGAGGCCATCCTGGTGGTGCACGACGAGCTGGACCTGGAGCCCGGCACGGTGCGGCTTAAGCGCGGCGGCGGCCACGGCGGCCACAACGGTCTGCGTGACCTCATCAGTGCGCTCGGCAGCAGGGAGTTCCTGCGCCTGCGCGTCGGCATCGGCCACCCCGGCCATCGCGACGACGTGATCAACTATGTGCTCAACAAGCCCAGCGCCGATGACCGCATCGCCATCGACGCCGCCATCGAGTCCGCCCTGCTGCAGGTGCCGGCCATCGTGCGCGGTGATCATGAGGCGGCCATGAACGCGCTGCATCGCCGCCCCGAACGCGGCAGCGGCACTGCCATCAACGGTTGAAATAACACATCATGGGAATCCAATGCGGTATCGTGGGCCTGCCCAATGTCGGCAAATCCACCCTGTTCAACGCCCTGACCCAGGCCGGCATCCAGGCCGAGAACTATCCCTTCTGCACCATCGATCCCAATGTGGGCGTGGTGCCGGTGCCCGATCCGCGGCTGGACAGACTGGCTGAAATCGTCAAGCCGCAGCAGGTGCTGCCCGCCACGGTGGAGTTCGTCGACATCGCGGGTCTGGTGGCCGGTGCCTCCAAGGGCGAGGGCCTGGGCAACAAGTTCCTGGCCAACATCCGCGAGACCGACGCCATCGCCCATGTGGTGCGCTGCTTCGAGGACGAGAACGTCATCCACGTCGCCGGGCGCATCCATCCGCTGGAGGACATCGAAACCATCAACACCGAGCTGGCGCTGGCGGATATGGAGAGTGTCGACAAGGCACTTACGCGCACCGCCAAGGTGGCCAAGAGCGGCGACAAGGAGGCGCGGGCGAAGCTGGAGGTGCTGGAGAAGGTCAAGGCGCACCTGGACGCCGGCCATCCGGTGCGCTCGCTGGAGTTGTCCGAGGACGAGCGCAGACAGCTGCGCGACCTGCACCTGCTCACCATCAAACCCACCCTCTACATCGCCAACGTGGCCGAGGACGGGTTCGACAACAACCCGCACCTGGAGGCCGTGCGCGAGCTGGCTGCCAGTGAAGGTGCCGAGGTGGTGCCGGTGTGCGCGGCCATCGAGGCCGAGCTGGTCGCCCTGGACGAGGAGGAGCGGACGGCCTTCCTGGCCGAGCTGGGCCAGGACGAACCGGGCCTGAACCGGGTCATCCGTGCCGCCTACAAGCTGCTGGGCCTGCAGACCTACTTCACTGCCGGGGTGAAGGAGGTCCGCGCCTGGACCATCCGCGTGGGCGACACCGCCCCAAAGGCCGCCGCCGCCATCCACACCGACTTCGAGAAGGGTTTCATCCGCGCCGAGGTCACCGCCTATGACGACTTCATCGCCTGCAACGGCGAGCAGGGCGCCAAGGAGGCCGGCAAGCTGCGTCTGGAGGGCAAGGAGTACGTGGTCAGGGACGGCGACGTGATGCATTTCCGCTTCAATGTCTGAGCCGGCGGGGGCGGCGCGGGAGTGGACATCCGCCCCCCGAACCCCTAGAATTCCGCCTCTTCCCGAATACGGCTACGTAGCTCAGCTGGTTAGAGCACATCACTCATAATGATGGGGTCCCCTGTTCGAATCAGGGCGTAGCCACCATTTTCTTTCCCATTTCCTTCGCATTGGCGGCATAATCGCCGCCTATGTCCCCTCCGGTCTATCTCGACTACAACGCCACCACCCCGGTCGACCCGGCGGTGGCCGAGGCCATGCTGCCCTGGCTGCGGGAGCATTTCGGCAATCCGTCCTCCGACCATCCCTACGGCCGGCGTGCCGCCCAGGCGGTGGCCGCGGCCCGGGAGGCGGTCGCCGGCCTGATCGGCGCATCGCCCGCTGTCCTGTTCTTCACCGGCTGCGCCACCGAGGCCAACAACCTGGCCCTGCGCGGCGTGGCCCGGGCGCTGCGCGAGCGGGGCCGGCACCTGATCATCTCCGCCGTTGAGCATCCTTCGGTGGTCGCTCCCGCCGAGCGGCTGCGTGCCGACGGCTGGGAGGTCACGGTGTTGCCGGTGAATGAATACGGTCAGGTGGACCCGCAGGTGCTGGAAGCGGCCCTGCGCCCCGACACGGTGCTGGTGTCGGTGATGCTGGCCAACAACGAGGTCGGCACCCTGCAGCCCGTCGCCGAACTGTCCGCGCTGACCCGGCCGCGCGGCATATTGCTGCACACGGATGCCGCCCAGGCGGTGGGCAAGATCCCGGTGGACGTGAACGACCTGGGCGTGGACCTGCTGACCCTGGCCGGGCACAAATTCTACACCCCCAAGGGCGTGGGGGCGCTGTACGTGCGTCCCGGTACGTCCATCGAGCCGCTGCTGGTCGGTGGCGGCCAGGAGCGGGGCCTGCGGCCGGGCACCGAGAATGTCCCTCACATCGTCGCCCTGGGCGTGGCGGCACAGCTGGCCGTGCAGGGTCTGGGACGGGAAAGCGAACGCCTGCGCGGCCTGCGCGACCGGCTGCACGCCCGCCTGCAGGCAGTCATTCCGGGACTGCGGCTCAACGGCCATCCCGATCAGCGCCTGCCCAACACCCTCAATCTGTCCTTCCCGGATGTCACCGGTCGCGCGCTGCTGGAGGCGGCAGCGGACAGTATCGCAGCCTCGGTGGGCTCGGCCTGCCACGAGGACAGCGATGCGGTCAGCGGTGTGCTGGCCGCGATGGGGGTATCCCCGGAACGGGCGCGGGGCGCGGTGCGCCTGTCCGCGGGGCGGTTCACGAGTGACGGCGATATCGACCGGGCGGCGGACGTATTGCTGGCGGCGCATGCAGGACTTGCCGCGCGGGACTGATTTGCCGGGCTGAGGCGTCTACCCTGTAATGAGTTACCACTCTGCCCGTGACTGATACCTCTTCACCCAAAGGGGCATCGTAGGATGGGTGAAGCGCAGCGGAACCCATCGTGGCCGGTATGTGATGGGTTACGGCGCAAGCGCCTTCACCCATCCTGCTCCTGATACGAATTTATACACCTGGAAAGACCGAACAAGGAGAAGATGATGGGAATTCGCACCCTCTGGCGCGCTGCCATACTGGGCCTGATCGTACTGGCATTGAGCCCGGCGCAGGCCGGGGAAGTCAAACTGGAACACGACGGCCTCACGCTCAATGCCGAACTGGAACTGGCGCCGGGCAGTGAGTTGGCCGACGGCGTGATCCTGATGACCCACGGCACCCTGGCCCATGCGCGCATGGGCATCATGCGCGGCCTGCAGAACGTGTTCAAGGAATACGGCTACAACACCCTGGCCATCAACCTGGGCCTGGGCATCGACGACCGTCACGGCATGTACGACTGCCAGCAGACGCATACCCACAGGCACACCGACGCATTGGACGAGATCGGCGTCTGGCTGGACTGGCTGCGCGAGCAGGGCGCCGGCCCGATCACGCTGCTGGGCCATTCCCGCGGCGGCAACCAGACCGCCTGGTATGCGGTCGAGCGTGACATGAGCGATGTGAATGCGGTGGTGCTGATCGCGCCGGCCCTGTGGAGCGAAGCGTATGCCCGCAAGGAGTACAAGGAGCGCTATGGCGTCGAACTGCAGCCGCTGCTCGATCGGGCCCGGGGCCTGGCCGAGGCCGGTAAGAGCGACGCCCTGATGGAGGGCGTGGATTTCGTCTACTGTGAGGACACCACGGTCAGTGCCGGTGCCTTCCTCAGCTACTACGAGCCCGATCCGCGCCGCGACACGGCCCACCTGGTGCCGAAGATCGAGGCGCCGGTGCTGGTGATCGCTGGCACGGCGGATACGGTTGTGCCGGGAGTGGAGGAAGTGATGGCGCCACTGGCCGAGGCCGATGATGTCAGCCTGGCGGTGATCGACGGCGCCGATCACATGTTCCGCGACCTCTACTGGTACGACATTGCCGATGCCGTCGAGGGCTTCCTGTCCGGGCAGGAATGAGCCCAGAGCCGGCTGAGTACGAGGCCTGGTACCACACCCCGCGCGGGCGCTGGATCGCCGGGCGCGAGGCCGCACTGTTGCTGCGGCTGCTGCGTCCGCAGCCCGGTGCCAGTCTGCTGGATGCGGGCTGCGGCACGGGTCATTTCAGTCGCCGCTTCGCCCGGGCCGGATTGAACGTGACCGGGGCGGATCCGGATCCGGCCATGCTGGCCTATGCACGCACGCATTCCGCTGGCCCTGATCTGGATTATGTCCGGGCCGATGCCCGCGCCTTGCCCTTCCCCGATGCCAGCTTCGATTACACCGCTGCGGTGACCAGCCTGTGCTTCGTGCCGGAACCGGTAAAGGCATTGCAGGAACTGTGGCGGGTCAGCCGCCGCGGGGTGGTGCTGGGTCTGCTCAACCGCCGCAGTCTGCTGCGGCGTCACAAACAGGGCAGGGGCGGTTATCGCGGGGCGCGCTGGGACGACTGGCGGGAGGTGCGGCAGTGGCTGGCCGCACTCGAACCGCCGCCGGCGTATCAGCGTCAGCGCACGGCGATTTTCTTCCCCGATGGGGGAGCGCCGGCGCGGCTGGTCGAAGCCGTGCTGCCCGGCTGGCTCCCCTGGGGCGGGTTTCTGGGCGTTGTCCTGCGCCGGGGTGACGGATAGCCGGCTGGACGAGGGGCCGCAGCGGTGGGGCGCCCCGGCGTTTGCGTTGCCCGGGATCGGGAGCTAGAATGGAAGTGAGTATTTACTTTCATTCGGGTCCATGAGCGAGACACGGCAATATCAAACGGCGGAGCAGCGCCGCGACCGGGCGGTGGCGGCGGTAGTGGAACTATCCGCCACGGAGAATCCCGCCGGCCTGACCACTGCCCGCATCGCCCGGCGCATGCGGCTCAGCGAGGGGGCGCTGTTCCGCCATTTCCCCAACAAGGACGCCCTGTGGGAGGCGGTGGCGGGCTGGGTGGCGGGCCAGTTGTCGCAGCGGGTGGCGGCGGTCGCCGATGAGGCGCCCGATCCCCTGGCCGGCCTGGAGGCCATGTTTCTGGCCCACATCGACTTCATTGCCCGCCACCCCGGGGTGCCGCGCCTGATGCTGGGCGAATTGCAGAAGCCCGCCGGTTCCCGGGCGCGCAGGCTCATCGAGCGGGCCATGGGCGAGTACCGGGAACGGGTCCAGCGCCTGTTGCGGGCGGGGATGGAACAGGGCCGGGTGCGCGCCGACCTGGACCCGGCCGCGGCCGCGGTGCTGTACCTGGGGGCGGTCCAGGGTCTGGTGGTGCAGTCGCTGGTCGCGGGCGACATGCAGGCGGCGGCGCGTGCCGCCCCGGGGGTGTTCCGCGTCTTCCGCAATGGCATCGTGGAGCGGGCGGCATGAGCCGTGCAGTCCGGCTGAAGAGGATCCTGCCGGTGGCCGGGGCGCTGGTCATTGGAGTGGCCTTCATCGTCCTGATGGTGAGCCTGAAGCCGCCGCCGGCGCAGCAGCCCCGTGACGATGCGCTGCGCACGGTGCGGGTGATCGAGGCCGGGGCGCTGCCCTACCGGGTCGAGGCGCGCGGCTTCGGCAGTGTGACGCCGGCGCGCAGCTGGCGCGCCGTGGCCGTTGTCGGCGGACGGGTCATCTACCGCCACCCGGAACTGGAAAGCGGCAACCTGATCCAGGCCGGTACCCGGGTGCTGGAGATCGATCCCACCCGCTTCGAGCTGGCCGTCGCCGCGGCCGAGGCGGAGCTGGCCGGGATCGAAACCGAGATCCGCCAGCTGGAGCAGGAAAAGGAAAACACCGCGGACCTGCTGGCGCTGGAACGCCAGCGGCTGGCACTGGCCGAGCAGGAGCTGGACCGGGTCGAGCGGCTGGCCCGGACCGGCGCCCTGTCGCAGACCCGGCGTGACGAACAGGCCCGGGCCACGCTGGCGCAGCGCCAGGCCGTGCAGTCGCTGGACAACCGGCTGCGGCTGATCCCGAGTCAGCTCGATCACCTGCGCGCCCGTCGGGACGGCGCGCAGACCGCGCTCGCGCGGGCGCGGGAGGACCTGGCCGACACCCGCTTCACCGCCCCCTATGACATCCGCGTGCACCAGACCGAGGTCGAGCTGCATCAGCAGGTGCGGGCAGGCGAGTTGCTGTTCGCCGCCGACGGCATCGAGACGGCCGAGGTGGTGGTGCAGGTGCCCATCCCGCAGCTGCGCCAGCTGCTGGGTGCCGCCCAGCTGCCGGCGGACCCGGTCGGGGTGGAACTGGCCGGCCGCCTGAACCTGGAGTCCATCGAGGCGCAGCTGCACCTCAGTGCCAATCCGCAGGTACGCTGGCCGGCCCGGGTCAGCCGCATTGCCAGTGGCATCGATCCCCGCACCCGCACCGTGCAGCTGGTGCTGAGCGTGGCCGAGCCCTGGCGCAGCGCCCGCCCGCCGCAACAGCCGCCGCTGGTGCGCGGCATGTACGTGGAAGCGCTCATGTCGGCGCCGGCCGCCGAGCCCCGCATCCTGGTGCCGCTGGCGGCGGTGCACCAGGGCGAGGTGCATGTCGCCGATGCCGACGACCGGCTGCGCCGCCGCCCGGTCGAGCTGCTGCTCAGCCAGCGTGACCTGGCGGTCATCGCGACCGGCCTGGAGGCGGGCGAACGGGTCATTCTGGATGACCTGGCGCCGGCCATCGACGGCATGCGCCTGCGGGTCGAACCCGATCCCGGGGCGCAGCGGGCGCTGGCCGAACGGGCCGCCGGGGAGGCGCCGTGATCCGCTGGTTCGCCGGCCACCCCACGGCGGCCAATCTGCTGCTGATCCTGATCCTGGCCGTCGGGGTGCTGGCCGCCCCCACCCTGACCCGCGAGACCTTCCCCGATTACCTGCCGCCCGAGGTCAGTGTCACCATGGAGTACCGCGGCGCGGCCGCCGCCGATGTGGAGGAGGCCATCTGTCAGCGCCTGGGCGAGGCGCTGGCACGGGTGGAGTTCATGGACGAGTTCCGCTGCACCGCCCGCGACAACCTGGCCGAGGCCCTGGCGGCCATGGACCCGCGCGGGAATATGGGCCGCTTCCTCGATGACATCCGCACCGAGATCGAGGCCCTGACCGACCTGCCCGAACAGGCCGAGGCGCCGATCATCCGCGAGCTCTACCGCACCGACCTGGTCGCCGCCCTGGCCGTGGCCGGCGACATGCGCCTGCCGGACCTGGAGACCTACGCCGGGCAACTGGAGGACCGGCTGCTGGCGCTGCCGGACGTGGTGGATGTGGTCACCCGCGGCCTGTCCCAGCGCCAGTGGCAGATCGAGGTCCCGCGCGACCGGCTGCGTCAGTACGGGCTGGGGGTGGAGGACATCGCCCGCGTCGTGCGCCGGCAGAATGTGGATCTGCCGCTGGGCACGCTGGAAACCGACGCGCGCGATATCCAGCTGCGCTTCGTCGACCAGCGCCGGCGGCCGCGCGAGCTGGCCGAACTGGTGGTGATCGCCGGGCCGGGAGGCGGCGAGCTGCGTCTGGGCGAGATCGCCACCATCACCGAGACCTATGAGCGGGCCGAGGAGCAGGTCCGCTTCAACGGTGAACGCGCCCTGGTGCTGGAGGTGCACAAGGCCCGGCACGCCGATGCCCTGGATGTCATGGACCGGCTGCGCGCCTTCGTCGCCGACGAACGTGCCCGGCGGGGCGAAGGCGTGCGCCTGACCCTGACCCAGGACATGACCTCCATCGTGCGTGACCGGCTGCAGATGCTGGTGGAGAACGGCATCCTCGGCCTGCTGCTGGTGGGCCTGGTGCTGAGCCTGTTCTTCCGCCCGCGGCTGGCGCTGTGGGCCCTGTTCGGGCTGCCGGCCGCCTTCGCCGGCGCCTTCGCGGTGATGGCGCTCTCCGGCCTGTCGCTGAACATGATCACTCTGGTCGGGCTGCTGATGGCCATCGGCATCGTCATGGACGACGCCGTGGTCATCACCGACAACATCGCCCGCCACGCCGGCGAAGGGCGCACGCCGCTGGCGGCCGTGGTCGACGGCACGCGGGAGGTGCTGCCGGGGGTGCTGTCCTCCTTTCTCACCACCGCCGCGGTGTTCGTGCCGCTGTCCTTTCTCGCCGGCGAGCTCGGTTCGGTGCTGGAGGTGCTGCCGGTGGTGCTGGTCGCCGCCCTGCTGGCCAGCCTGGTCGAGGCCTTCTGGATCCTGCCGCACCATCTCAAGGGCGGAGTCGCCGCCCTGGCCGCGGGACATGATTCGCGGCTGCGGGCGCGTTTCGCCGCCGCCTTCGAGCGTTTCCGCGAGCGGGTCGGCCGGCTGGCCGACGGCGGTGTAAAGTACCGTTATGCCGTGCTGGCCGCCATGCTGGCCGTGCTGCTGGGCTCGGTCGGCTTCATCGCCGGCGGGCATGTGAAGATGGAGGCCATGCCGGAGATCGACGGCGATGTGCTCGAGGCCCGCATCCTCATGCCCCAGGGCACGCCGCTGGCGCGCACCGGGGCGGTGGTCGCGCGGGTGACGGCCGCGGCGGAATCGCTCAACGCGGAACTGTCGCCGCAGCAGCCGGACAGCGCCGCGCTGGTCCGGGCGGTGCAGACCCGCTTCAGTCACAACCCCAGCGCCGGCGAGACCGGGCCGCATGTCGCCACCGTCATGCTGGACCTGCTGAGCGCCGAGAACCGCAGTACCGATCTGGATACCCTGAGCCGGCGCTGGCGCGAGGCCATCGGTGACATCCCCGGCCAGATCAGCCTGGTGATCCAGGAGCCGGGCTTCGGGCCGGCCGGCATCCCCATCGAGTTGCGGCTCTACGGCGAGGACCTCGACCGACTCAAGCAGGCCGCCGACGAGTTGGCCGTGAAGCTGGCCGGTTACCGCGGCGTGTCCAACGTGCTCGATGACCTGCGTCCCGGTAAGCCGCAGCGCCGGCTGGTGCTGGCCGAGGGCGCGCTGCCGCTGGGGCTGACCGCGGCCGACGTGGCCGGGCAGCTGCGCACCGGCATCCTGGGCGAGATCGTCGACACGGTCCAGATCGGCGATCAGCACATCGAGCTCCTGGTGCGCCAGAGCGGTGCGGAGCGCACCACGCTGGATTTCCTGCGCGACGAGGTGATCCTGGACGGGCAGGGCAACGCCGTGCCGCTGGGGGAGGTGGTCGAGATCCGCGAGGCCCGCGACTGGGCTCAGATCACCCGCATCGACGGTCGGCGCGCGGTGACGGTCAGCGCCGACGTGGACGGCCGCCGGGCCAATGCCGATGCCATCGTCACCGACCTGAGCGAGCGCTGGCTGCCGGACCTGCTCGCCCGCCATCCCGGCGTGGAAGTCGGCATCGAGGGCCAGACCGCGCGTTCGCGCGAAACCGGCCAGTCCATCGCCCGCGGCCTGCTGCTCGGTCTGCTCGGGATCTTCCTGATCCTGTCGTTCCAGTTCCGCAGCTACCTCGAGCCGCTCATTGTCATGTTATCCATCCCGCTGGCCTTCATGGGCGCGATCTGGGGCCATGTGCTGATGGGCTACAACCTGTCCATGCCCTCGCTGGTCGGCGCCGCCTCGCTGGCCGGGATCGTGGTCAACAACGCCATCCTGATGGTCATGTTCATCAAGCAGTACCGCGCCGAGGGCATGGAGGTGCGCGCCGCCGCCGGTCAGGCCAGCCGCGAGCGCACCCGCGCCATCTTCATCACCTCCTCGACCACCATCGCCGGCCTGCTGCCGCTGCTGACCGAGACCAGCACCCAGGCCACCGCCATCATCCCGCTGGTCATCGCGGTGGTGTTCGGACTGTTGGTCTCCACCGTGCTGATCCTGATCGCGCTGCCGGCACTCTATGTCATCCTCGACGATCTCGGCATCGCCCGCCCGCCGAGCGCGCAGGATGGGTGAAGCGCAGCGCAACCCGTCGTCTCCCGGTGTCCTGTCAGCGTAGGATGGGTGGAGCGCAGCATAACCCATCGTTTGCCGCCGTGGCCGGTACCGGCATGTAGCGTAAATCAGAGGTAGCCAGGGGTTAATGCGATACCGCTCGCCCTTCCCACCAGCCCGGCAGATCGGCAACGGATTCCAGCACCGCGTCGGGCGTCACACCCAGTTCCAGATCCGCCGGCCGGAACTTGCCGGTGCGCACCTGCACGGCCTGCAGGCCCGCCTGCTGCGCGCCCTCGATGTCGCCGCGGATGTCGTCGCCGATCATGACGCAATCCGCCGGCGCGATGTCGAGCAGTTCGCAGGCGGTGTGGAAGAAGGGTGCGGCAGGTTTTCCCATGACCACGGGTTTCACGCCCGAGGCATGACTGAGCGCGGCGACGAAGGCGCCGGCGTCCAACCGCAGGCCGTCGGCCGCCTGCCAGTAACGGGTCATCCCCAACGCGACCAGCGTCGGCTGCGGCTGCTGCATCAGCAGCCGGAAGGCGCGGTTGAGAGTGGCATAGTTCCAGCCCTCGCCCAGATCGCCGATCACCACCGCCGCGGCCTCCGGTGCATCCTCCGTGACGAGATCCAGTGACTCGAATTCCGACCGGGTGGCTTCAGGCACGAACAGCGCGACCGGTCCCTGAACATGCGCCTCCAGCCAGCGAACCGCCGCCACCGGCGGGGTGAGCAGCCTGTCGGCACCGATGTCGATGCCCATGCGCCCCAGCTTGTCCACCAGTGCCGAACGCGGGCGCGAGGTGGTGTTGGTGAGAAACAGGTGCGGGATGCCCTGCTCACGTACCCAGGCGAGGGTTTCGACAGCGCCCGTGACGGGCGTCTCGCCCTGATAGAGCACGCCGTCGAGATCGAACAGCAGGCCCTGCCGTGCCTTGGTGTGCATCAGTTCCGGCCTTTCATTAACAAACGCGATAGGAAGAACATAGCCCCGGCTGTGCGTGGAATCCAGTGGGATTGTGGTTGGGTGCAGCGCAGCGAAACCCAACACTTATCGACCGCAAATGCGAACCAGAATGGTGCATATAGCTGTCGGCTCATCCCAAGTCATGCTATGGTTGAGCCGTAGTGAAAATAATAAGCTGTGACAGGTGGATAAATTCGACCGCATCTACGAGCTGGACCGGATCCTCAAATCCCGACGATACCCAGTGTCGTTGAAGACACTGGTGGCCGAGTTGGAATGCTCGGAACCTACCGTCAAGCGCATCATCCGACACTTCCGTGAGCGCCTGGGCGCCCCCATCGACTATGACCCCGAACACCAGGGCTATTGCTACGCCCGCGACGAGACGCCCCGGTATGAGCTGCCCGGGCTCTGGTTCAACGCAGAAGAACTGCATGCGCTGCTGACCACCTATCATCTCCTGGGCGGCATCCAGGAAGGGCTGCTGGATGAATACATCCAGCCGCTGCGCGAGCGCTTGGAGCGGCTGCTGCGCGATGAACGCATCGGCGCAGACGAGATCGAGAAACGGGTGCGCATCCTGCCCCTGGCGACCCGCCAGACCGACCTGAAATCCTTCCGCCGGATCGCCGGTGCCCTGATGCAGCGCCGGCGCCTGCGCATGCTCTACCATGGCCGGGCGCGTGATGCGATCACCGAGCGCGTCGTCTCGCCCCAGCGGCTGGTCTACTACCGCGACAACTGGTACCTGGATGCCTGGTGCCATCTCCGTGAAGGCCTGCGCAGCTTCGCCGTCGACCGCATCCAGCCCGTCGAGGTGCTGGAGGAGGCGGCGCTGGAGCGGGACGAGGATGAACTGGACCGCCATTACGCCGCCGCCTATGGCATCTTCGCCGGTCCGGCGGACAAGCTCGCCCACCTTATGTTCAGCCAGACCGCCGCCAGATGGGTGGCCGATGAACACTGGCATCCCCGCCAGCAGGGCGAGGTGCTGTGGGACGGCCGGTATGAACTGAAGATCCCCTACAGCGAGCCCACCGAACTGATCATGGACATCCTCAAGTACGGCCCCGAGGTCGAGGTGCTGGGCCCGGAGGAACTGCGACACCAGGTGCAGGCGCAGCTGGAGGCGGCGCTGGCGAGGTATCAATAGAGGGGGCAGGCTCTGATCCTGGTGCCTGGTACCTGGTACAAGATGGATAGGCAAAAATGGACCTTGCGGTCAAGCAACATCCTCGGTGTGGACGACCAGGCGCTTACCCAATGCATCCAAGGCGGCCTCAATCCGGGGAAGACGGGTGGCATGGCGGGGATCGAGCATGCGACGCACCTCTTTTTCGTCACAACCCAGGCGACGGGCCAGGCTCGATTTGGACAGACCGGAATCCTGCAATGCGGCATACAGAGCTGCCTTGGCGGCCGTCTGTGCGGGAAGCGTGATCCAGTGGACCCGGCCTTTCACGGTTTGCGCAGGTTGTGGCAGCGGCATGCCTTCGGCAATGCGGGCCGCCACGGCTTCATCCAGGCAGTCGGCCGCCTCGTCCAGAAGGGTTTCGAGGTCAGGCGCATCCGTAAGGGCTTCCGGAAAGTCCGGGAAGCGCGCGAGCAGACGGCCGGTATCGTCTTCCGTCACCTGCATGGGATATGCGAATTGGAATTGAGACCTGGCCATGGTTGATACGCTCAGTCGATGTCGTGCTTCTCGATGCCCAGCTGTCGCAGTATTGCGTTCAGAAGACCGGGTCCGATTTCCTGCTTTCGGTTTTTCAATACCGTCCGCCGTGCTCCAGGGTAGAGTGTGACATGACTGCCTTTACCGCGATGCGAAACCAGGCGCAGCCTCATTCCGCGCTCCTTCGCGTACCGCCTGAGTTTTCTGAGCAACGCGTTCCCGGTCATGATCCCGATCCCTGGGAATGGAAAGAGTATCGGACAATAATGTCCGAGCGTCAAGCCGGATGCCCGCTCAGAACAGAGGGCTCGGTAGGGACTGAATTCAATGCAACGACACCGACATGCCGGAAATCCTGGGCCGTAAGTGGTTACAGGTAAGTATATTGGTAGGGGTGGATCAGGTTTTGATCCTGTCTGGTGCTAGCCTGTAGCTGAGCTGGGTATTCAGGGGGGTAGAATGCCCTATGAATTCGAACAAACAACTTCAACCAGGGAGTGACTGACGGCAGAGCAGCTTTCTTTTGAAGAAATTCAGCAAGCCGTTGCCGGCGATGCGGCAGCTTCCGGTGCCGCCGAAACGGATTCAATACCCTTTGTCGATGAGGGCAACACGCAATGATGGATTACCAAACGTGGTTCCGAACCGCCACCGCAGCGCAGGAACCATACCCTTACCAGCAGTGGCTGGCGCTGCAGCCATGGCCGGATCTGCTCGACGTGCCCACCGGCATGGGCAAGACGGCGGCGGTTGCGCTGGCATGGGTGTGGAAGCGCGGCTGGCGCGATGGCGACCGCGCGCATGAGCCTGATCCGAACACCCCGCGCCGCCTGGTCTGGTGCCTGCCCATGCGTGTGCTGGTCGAACAGACGGCCGAAAATATCCGCGCGTGGCTGCGGCAACTCGGCATCCATGGCGAGGAAGCAGGGCAGGGCAGGGTCTCCGTGCATGTGCTGATGGGCGGCGAGAGCGATCTGAAGACCTGGGCCGAGTATCCGGAAGAGGACATGATCCTGATCGGCACGCAGGACATGCTGCTCTCGCGCGCGCTGATGCGCGGCTATGGAATGAGCCGCTACCAATGGCCAGTTCATTTCGCGTTGCTGCACAATGATTGCCTGTGGGTGTTCGACGAAGTGCAGTTGATGGGCGCCGGGCTGGCCACCTCGGCACAACTCGAAGCCTTTCGCCGTCGTTATCCGCTTGCGAAGGGCAGCCGAACCCTCTGGGTTTCCGCCACCGTCGATCGCGACTGGCTGGCGACCGTTGACATGCGGGCGCACATGGATTCGCTCGTCCGGCACACGATCGACGAGCAGGATCGCGAACAGGCGGGGGAGCGCATCTATGCCGCCAAACGCGTTGGCCGGGCTGATGTCTCCTTGACCAAGGAAGCGACCAACAAGGCGGGTTTGCAAACCTATCTGGAAAATCTGTGCGATCAAGTGCTGCGGGCGCACGATCCGGCATCGCAGACGCTGGTTATTGTCAACCGCGTGGACCGTGCGCAGCAACTGTTCCGCCTGTTGCGCGAGCAGCGCGCCGACAAAACAGATCTGCTGGTCCATGCGCGTTTCCGCGCTGCAGAGCGCGCCGAACAGGCCAATCAATTGCGCGGCAAGCGCGTGACCGACCGTATCGTCATCGCCACCCAGGCCATCGAGGCCGGCGTGGATATTTCCTCGAAAACCCTGGTGACTGAACTCGCCCCCTGGCCGTCACTGGTGCAGCGCTTCGGTCGCTGCAACCGCTACGGCGAGCATAATGCCGATGGCGCGCAGATTTTCTGGGTAGATGCTTCCGACGACGCCGATGCATCGCCTTACACGGCAGGGACTTTGGCGCAGGCACGCAGCAAGCTGGCCGAGCTCACAAGCGCCAGCCCGCAGGACCTTCCGCGAACTGATGAGACACGTCCACTCAGCGCCGTGCTGCGTCGCAAGGATCTGCTGGACCTGTTCAACACAGACCCGGACCTGTCCGGTTTCGACGTGGACGTGTCCGACTACATCCGCGACAGCGGTACGCCGGGCGTGCAGGTGTTCTGGCGCGATTTCAAGGACGATCCCAATCAATCCGGCCCGAACGGCAACCCCGAGGGTAGGCCAGCGCGCGCCGAAATCTGCCCGATTTCCATGGGCCAGGCCAAGGACATTCACAAACGTGGCGCCTGGTACTGGGACACCCTGGGCGACAAGACGCACAACGGCCAGTGGGTCCGTCTCGACCGTAATCCTCGCCCCGGCATGACATTGCTGTTGCGCGCTGCTGACGGCGGCTATGACGAAGCCATCGGTTTTGACGCCGCGCTCAAAAAGTCGCCGGTCCGGGTCGTAACGCCTGAGGTCCATTTGCTTGAGAACGCCTACGGCGAGGACTGGCGTTCGCAACAAGTCAAACCCGTGGCGCTATCCGAACACCTGGGCCATGTCGCCCGGCACGCTGCGGACTTGTGCGAAAAGGTGGGCGAGACAACGTACAGAATGCCGGTAGTCCGCGCCGGCCGCTGGCACGATCTTGGCAAGGCGCATACCGTTTTCGATGCCACCATGCATGCCTGCGACCAGGCCCCTGCGGGGTTTCTGGCCAAGTCGCCTTGCACCGCCAGACACAGCCGTAAATTCTTCCGTCATGAACTTGCCTCCATGCTCGGCTGGCTGGCCCAGCACGACGACGAGCCCGATGGCGATCTGATCGCCTATCTGATCGCCGCCCATCACGGCAAGGTCCGCATGAGCCTGCGCGCCATGCCCGCCGAAGAGGCTGACGAAGGCGTCAAGCGTTTCGCTCGCGGCGTCTGGGAAGGCGACACCCTGCCGCCGCTGGATTTCGACGGCGAGTGCAGCGCCGAGACCACGCTGAAACTCGCCCTGATGGAAATCGGCGCGGGCGAACAAGGCCTCTCCTGGACTGAACGCACCTTGAAGCTGCTAGACGAGCACGGTCCCTTCCGGCTGGCCTGGCTGGAAACCCTGGTGCGCCTGGCCGACTGGCGCGCCTCGGCCGAGGAGCAGCAGCCATGAAGCTGGCCGCTTTCGAGGCCGTCGTCAGGGCGTTGAATGCGGCACAAGTGCGCTTCCTGGTGGCGGGTGGCCTTGCTGTCAATGCCCATGGTTATTTGCGTCTCACCATGGACATTGACCTGGTGATTGCCCTCGATGCTGACAGCATCGAACGGGCTTTTTCGGCTTTGGCCGAGATTGGCTATTGCCCCGCTGTGCCGATTGATGCCAAATCCTTTGCGCAGCCTGAAAACCGCAAGCGCTGGCAGGAAGAAAAAGGCATGAAAGTGCTCAACTTCTTCAGCGACAAGTTTCCAGCCACCTCGGTTGATGTTTTCATCCGCGAACCCTTCGACTTTGCCGAGGAATATGAAAGCGCATTGAAAGATCAGTTGCTGCCTGGCTTGGAAGTCCGCTTCGTTTCCATCCCCACCTTGATTCGCATGAAAGAAGCGGCAAACAGGCCGAAAGACATCGACGACATTCAGCATCTGCGCTGGATTCAACAAGACGAGGGCCGCGATGAGTGATGACGAAAGCATCGACTGGAGCAAGACCACCTGGGAAGGCAGTCGCCGTGAGCAACTGCGCCGCTGGCGCGCGCTCAGCCTGCACGAGCGCCTGCTCGCCGTCGAAGAAATGGCGGAACTTTCGCAGCGCTTGGCCGCGTTGCGTGAGCAGCGGCAATCCAGATTTGCCGATGAATTGCGCGAATCGCAGGCCGGCTACAAGGTGAAGTCCATGAACAACGAGATTGTATTGCACGGCTGCACGTCTACACCGCTGGCCAACTACCTCAAGGCCCTGGGCGTGCTGCGTCTGCTTTCAGCCAAATACCCGGACACGCGCGGTTTCTGGCGCGGCGAAGCGTTTGTGTTGCACACCGCCTTGGATCGCGCGGGGATTGAGCAATTCTTTCTGCATGATTATGAGCCGACGCCGATTATCTCGCCCTGGAGCGGCCGGGCCGGCTTTCTTGAGGGGGATGACGGGCAGGGCTCAAAGCGTAAGGGCGCCATCATCCTTGAGCGGATTGAGCATGCAGCCGGAAAGCGCTTCAAATTCTATCAACAGTTGGTTTCCACGATCCGCAACGTATCGGTGATTCAACAACTGGATCAGGCTCGCGCTGAGCGCAAACGCTTGGAGGTACTCAAAAAGGCAAAGAAGCTTGATCAGGCAGGCGCCGACCAACTGTCAGCGATTAAACGCCAGGAAGTCGAATTGAAAAGCGCGTTGTTGCGTGCGCTGCGCAATGAGCTCGACGATAGCGTTCTCCCATGGATCGACGCGTGCTTTGCACTGGCGGGAGACGATCGTACGCCCGGCCCGTTGCTGGGCTCTGGCGGCAACGAAGGAAGCATGGATTTTTCCATCAATCATGTCGGCTATCTGCTCGAACTGATCGACGAGAAC
>PABG01000099.1 GCA_002699185.1 Gammaproteobacteria bacterium
AGGTGAGATTGACGACGTCTGGCCGCGAAATGGTCGGGTTGCTTCGGGGTGCTCAGGGTGGTTTTTGAGTGAAAAGGGGGTTTATACTTCCTATACTTGGCACCCGTTCCTCGGCCAGGTCCGCCTCGAAGGTGCGCCGGCGCGGACGCGCTACGTCGAGGATTGGGAGGTCGTCGAGGCGCTTTCGCTGCCCAGCGTGCGGAAACGTGGAAGTGTGCAGGCCATACAGGCTTACATCAGGATCAAGCTGCTTACTGGCCTACGGCGCGGTGACATGCTCCGTCTGCGGCTCTCCGATTGTGGAGAGGATGGTATCTATGCAAAGCCGTCAAAGACGACGCACACCACCGGCCGCTCCATTGTAATCGGGTGGAGTGACGAGCTGCGCGAAGCATTCGAGCTGGCGAAGGCCGCCCGGCCGGTGGACATCAGCCCGTTCCTGTTCTGTAACCGGCACGGGGAGAGCTACTACAACGAGGCCAAGGGCACGGCCAACGGCTGGGACTCCATGTGGCAGCGCTTCATGCGGCGCGTGCTGGAGGAGACCGAGGTCAAGGAGCGATTCACGGAACACGATCTGCGGGCCAAGTGCGCCTCGGACGCCGAGAGCCTGGCCCATGCGAAGGCGCTGCTGGCGCACGCCGATGAGCGAACCACGCAGCGGTGGTACAGACGCAAGCCGGAAAAGGTCCGGCCATTGAGGTGAGCAATGGGGGCGGTGGCAATCTTCATCGTGCTGTGGGTTTGGCTGGCCGCCATCCTGCTTCTCCTGGTCGAGGAGATATTCAAGTACAACACCGGCGATTGGGCCTACATGCCGACCCAGATCACCGCTGTTGTCGCAGCCGCCGGCCTGGCGCATCTGATAACCTGGGCCGTGCTGTACGCGATACGGAAAGTGAAACGCGGACGGAGCGGGTAATGGGCGATATAGCTGACGATATGATCGACGAGGGCTTCGACCAGATGCTCGACGACTGGTTCGACTTCTACTCCCGCCGGGAGTGCAGCCCCAGCTCAGTGACCTGTCGCCAGTGCGGCCAGCACGGACTGCACTGGAAGTGGAAGGATGGCAGGTATCAACTGTATCAGGGGGCAGCGCGGCACCGCTGCAAGCCCGAGGATGTTCACGCTAACGTGATCGGCGATTTCGATGTCCTGCCCGATCCATAGCCAGACCGAACAGCACCAGCGGCCACAACACGGCCTGCATGAGAGGACTGAGAAACCCCGCCGACCCTGATACCCTGAACGAGCTTGAGAGTCGCCCACGGCGGTCCAGCCACGCGCAGAGCGCGGCGGTGACCAGGCCGAGGGTGAAGTACGTCAACATAACGTGAGGGTAGCACAATGGGCGAGACCATTCAGGAAATCGTGGACAAGTGGGACGAGGGTGAGCTGACCGCCGCCGAGGCCGTGTCCAAACTCAAGGCGCTGGGACTGTGGGAGGAGGCCATGATGCGCGTGCTGCGTGAGGTCTACGAATAGTACAACCCCCGATCTATAGTACAGCGCGCAAAATCTGTGGAGGTAACTTGTTGTTTTTGGCGCGCCCGGAAGGATTCGAACCTCCGACCGCCTGGTTCGTAGCCAGGTACTCTATCCAGCTGAGCTACGGGCGCGTGCAAGGCGGGAATTATCCGGAAATCAGCCGGGAAGTGCAAGCCTGGACGGGCGGGGGGTGGGCACGGCCGGAGCCGGGTTACGGGCTCCGGCCGCGCGGCCCGGTTCAGTGGGCCCGGGTGAAGGTGTATTCGTCGCCGTTGCGTCGGATCAGGATGCCGGCGCGTTCGATACGGATCTCTTCGCCGTCCTCGATATCCTTGAGTTCACCGGCGCAGGCGACAACGCCGGGGCGGGTCACACCGCAGTGGATGACGCCCAGTTTGTCGTGCTGGGCGGGTTTCAGGGTCAGGGTTTGTTCTTCGGACATGTGACGCACCTCCTTACGGGTTATGGCCGGGGCCTGTTGGCAGGCCGTGGAAGCAGGCATGTCTTTACACCGGTCAATACTCTAAAATGCACCCCGGTATCCTGCCCAGTTCCCCCGGATCGGGCGGGGTTTTGGACCGCGGTCGGCGGTTGGCGGTCCCGACGGCCATTTGCAACTGCATGATTTCAAAGAGAGGCGGGTGGCTTGAAGACCTTCGGCTGTGTCTGTGGAAACCGGCTGCATTTCGAGAACGATCACTGTCTCGTGTGCGGACGCAGCCTGGGCTTCCTGCCGGGGCCGGGCAGGCTGAGCGCGCTGGAGCCGGCGCCGGACGGGGTCTGGACCGCGCTGGCCGACGGTGGTCGATACCGCCAGTGCGCCAACTACAGCCGTTACAATGTCTGCAACTGGATGGTGCCGGTGGCGGAGGGCGGCGAGTTCTGCGTCTCCTGCCGCCTCAATCAGGTCATTCCCAACCTCGGCGAAGGCCGTAACCTCACCCTCTGGGCCCGCATCGAGACGGCCAAGCGGCGTCTGCTCTACACCCTCCTGCAGCTCGGGCTGCCGGTGGTGGACCGAGGGCGGGATCCGCAGCGGGGGCTTGCCTTCAGGTTCTTGGAGGATCCGGCACAGGAGAGTGAATTCAGCAATGCCCTGACGGCACGGCAACGTGTCATCACCGGGCACAGCACCGGCATCATCACCATCAATATCAAGGAAGCCGAACCCAGCGAGCGGGAACGCATGCGCGAGCGCATGAACGAGCGCTATCGCACCCTGCTGGGGCATTTCCGGCACGAGATCGGTCATTATTACTGGGGGCTGCTGGTGCGGCCCGGGATCTGGCTGGAGGAGTTCCACGCCCTGTTCGGCGATGAGCGGGCGGACTACCAGGCGGCACTGGAACGCTATTACGAACAGGGCCCGCCGCCGGACTGGCAGCAGGACTATGTCAGCGCCTATGCCAGCGCCCATCCCTGGGAGGACTGGGCCGAGAGCTGGGCCCATTATCTGCACATGACCGATACCCTGGAGACGGCCCAGGATTACGGGTTCCGGATGGGTGCGGATACGGGGGAGAGCTTCGAGGACCTGGTCTCGGACTGGGGCTATCTCAGCGTTGCCCTCAATGCCCTGAACCGCAGCATGGGACTGGAGGACGCCTACCCCTTCGTGCTCTCCGGGCGGGCGCTGGAGAAGCTGCGCTTCGTGCATCGATTGATTCAGGAAACCGGCCGGCCGTGAGGGGAGCAGTCCGGTTATCGGGGTGCAGGTAGGGCCGGGCGCGGCGAAGCCCGACAGGCGGCGGACCGATGTCGGGCTTCACCGGGCATGACGGATACATCAGAGGTTCTTCCCTAATCGTTCTCCTCCCAATCGAAACGCGGCAGCCGGTTGAAGGCGCGCCTGAGCCCTTCGTTCCAGCGTTTCTGCAGGGTCTTGTAGAAGGGCGAGGCCAGCTTCAGGCTCAGGTGCCGCGGCGCCGCCAGGCTGTCGGCGGCGTAGATGGCCAGTTCCATCGGCGGGCCGACGGAGATGTTGCTGCGCATGGTCGAGTCCAGGGAGACCAGGGCGCAGCGGGCGGCGTCCTCCGGGCTGGTCTCCTGGCCGATGATGCGGTCCAGGATGGGCTTGCCGTACTTGTTCTCCCCGATCTGGAGATAGGGCGTCTCGGAGGAGGCGCTGATGTAGTTGCCCTGGGGGTAGACCAGGTAGATCTCCGGTGACCGTCCGGCGATCTGACCGCCCACGATGAAGCTTGCCTCCACATTGATCTTGGATTTCTCCACCGCCTTTTCGTGCAGGTGCTGCTCGCGCTGGTTGAGCTTGCCCACATAGTGCGCGATCTCGTACAGATGCTCGGCCGTACGCAGATTGAACTCGGCCTCGTCCTCCAGATGCTTGTTGATCAGGTTGACCACCGCCTGGGTGGTGGCGAGGCTGCCGGCGCTGAGCAGAATGCAGATGCGCTCACCGGGCCAGATGAAGCGATGCATCTTGCCGTAGGTGGTGACGTAGTCCACGCCGGCGTTGGTGCGCGAATCGGAGGCAAAGACCAGGCCCTTGTTCACTTTTATTGCAAGACAATAGGTCACGTGTGCTTTCCTGGTGCAGGGTTGGAGGCAGGATTCGTTCGGATTATCGATACAATCCAACGGGCTTGCAATCGCTGTTTGCAGCAGGTTAATGTGATATCGATTCCAACCGGAACACCAGGATGCCATGGCGATACGCTGGGGAAGTTACAAGGTCAAGGGACTCTATGACGAGCTGATCCGGGCCAGTGGCCGGCCCCGCCCCGCGGCCCAGGCCCTGTGCCAGTACCTGCGCGGTCTCAAGGACCGGGAGATCGAGGAGTACAAGGCCGCCGCCGAACTGGCCATCCACGTCATGGGGATCACCTTCACGGTCTACACCGAGGAGGAGGGTTCCATCGACCGGGCCTGGCCCTTCGACATCATCCCGAGGGTGATCGACAAGCACGAATGGCTCCGGGTCGAGGCCGGCCTCAAGCAGCGTGTGCAGGCGCTGAACCTGTTCATCGATGATCTCTACCACAAGCAGCGCATCGTCAGGGACAAGGTCTTCCCCGCCGAACTGCTGGCCGATTCCAAGAACTTCCGTGAACAGTGCATCGGCATCAGGCCGCCGCGCGGCATCTGGGCGCACATCTGCGGCTCGGACCTGGTACGCGACCGGGATGGCGCCTTCTACGTGCTGGAAGACAACCTGCGCGTGCCCTCGGGCGTATCCTATATGCTTGAGAACCGTTTGGTGATGAAGCGCATCTTTCCCGAGTTGTTCGAGCAGTACAGCATCCTGCCGGTCGACGACTATCCTTCCCAACTCTATGACACCCTGGCCTCGCTGTCGCCGCGCCCGGGTGACGCACCCGAGATCGTGGTGCTCACCCCGGGGGTGTACAACTCGGCCTATTTCGAGCATGCCTACCTGGCCCAGCAGATGGGTGCCGAACTGGTCGAGGGACGCGACCTGGTGGTGGAGAAGGACGACTGCGTCTACATGCGCACCATCGAGGGCCTGTCGCGGGTGGATGTGATCTACCGTCGCATCGACGACCTGTTCCTCGATCCCGAGGCATTCAATCCCGATTCCCTGCTGGGCGTACCCGGCCTGATGCGGGCCTGGAAGGCCGGCAAGGTGGCGCTGGCCAACGCCCCCGGCGCCGGGGTGGCCGACGACAAGGTGGTGTATGCCTTTGTGCCCGAGATCATCAAGTACTATCTGGACGAGGAGCCGCTGCTGCCCAACGTGCCGACCTACAAGTGCATCGACAAGGACGAACGCGACCATGTCATCGCCAATCTGGACAAGTTGGTGGTCAAGCCGGCCAACGAGTCCGGCGGCTACGGCATGCTGATCGGGCCCCAGGCCGATAACGAGGAGCGCGACAGGTTCGCCCGCCTGATCCGGCGTGACCCGCGCAACTACATCGCCCAGCCCATGCTGACGCTGTCCACGGCTCCGACCCTGGTCGGCAACCGGGTCGAGCCGCGCCACCTGGATCTGCGGCCCTTCATCCTCAGCGGCCAGCAGACCCATGTGACCACCGGCGGGCTTACCCGGGTCGCGCTGCGCAAGGGTTCCACCGTGGTCAACTCCTCCCAGGGCGGCGGCAGCAAGGACACCTGGATCGTCGACACGGAGGCGTCCTCATGACCATGCTCTCCCGCGTCGCCGAGAATATCTACTGGATGGCACGCTACATCGAGCGGGCGGAGAACACCGCGCGCCTGATCAACGTGAACACCAACCTGCTGCTCGATCTTCCCAAACGTGTGCGGCTGGGCTGGGAGCCCATAATCGAAATCATGGGCACGCGCGAGGTGTTCAACGCGCACTATCATGAGGCCGATGAGCGCAGCGTGATCCGTTTCCTGATCACCAACCTCAACAATCCCAGTTCGATACTGACCTCGCTCAGCCTGGCGCGGGAAAACGCCCGCACCATCCGTGACATCATTCCGCGCGAGGCCTGGGAGCAGGTCAACCAACTCTATCTCACCGCGCGCGAGAATGCCGGCCAGTCGCTGGCCCAGCGCAACCGCTATGACTTTCTGCGAGGCATTATCCTCGGTGCGCAGACCATCACCGGCCTGCTGGCCGGTACCATGACCCATGACGAGGGCTATGACTTCCTGCGCATGGGACGCAACCTGGAGCGTGCCGACATGACCACCCGCATCATCGATGTGCGTTCCGCCACCCTGCTGCCCGAGATGCACGAGGATCTGACCCCGTTCGAGAACATCCAGTGGATGTCGGTGCTGAAATCGCTCACTGCCTACCAGATGTACCGGCGCACCATGCGTATCCGGGTCCGGCGGCCGGATGTCCTGCGTTTCCTGCTGCAGGAACGGCGCTTCCCCCGCGCCTTTGTGCACACCAGCTGCGAGGTGGAGAACTGTCTGCAGAATCTGCCGCACAATGAAAAGCCGCTCAAGGCGCTGGGCACGCTGCAGCGCAAGGTGCTGCGCGTAAAGCCGGAGAAGCTGGCGCAGGACGAACTCCACGGCCTGATCGATGACTTGCAGCTGGGGCTGGCGAAGGTGCATCAGCGCATCAGCGAGGCTTATTTCTGATTCGGACCTGATGTAGGTCGGGTTAGCGCAGCGTAACCCGACAATGATCCGCTGCAGGTTGTCGGATTACGCCCTTCGGGCTGATCCGACCTACGAGTCTTATTTCTGATTCCGGATGTGTCTGCAGGCGCGGCCAAGGCCGCTCCTGCATATTGAATATGTTCACCGAGTGTTGAGAATACTCTCCGCCCAATCCAATACCCGCAGCACCCGCGGGGTGAGCATGCGTCGCGCCTGTTCGGTCGTGACCCAGCGGTACTCATGGTGCTCGGGACGGCCGAGTTCGGGGTTGAACCCCAGGGTGATGTGCTCGGTCCCGGTGCGGGCCAGATAATAGCGGGCGATCTTCAGGGGCCGGCCGTAGGGCCGGGTCTCGATCCAGGGCTCGCCCCAGTCGAAATGCAGGTCCGTGATGCCGCTTTCCTCTTTCACCTCGCGCATGGCGGCGGCCAGCGGGGTCTCTTCCGGCTCCACCTTGCCCTTGGGGAAATCCCAGTAGTTGTAGGCCCGCAGCAGCAGATAGAGCCACTGTTCCCGGGCTTTGCGCACCACGACCACGCCGGCGGAGAGATAGGGCTTCATCGGGCGTCCTTGCTTTCTTGAGAATGGCCACGGAATACACGGAAAGCACGGACTGTATTGATTCCAGGTCTGAGTTGTAGGTCGGGTTAGCCCATAGGGCGTAACCCGACATTGCCAGCAGACCCTGTCGGGTTACGCTGCGCTAACCCGACCTACTATGCAGATAACAATAATCATGTCCGTGCTTTCCGTGTATTCCGTGGCGCTCTTTCTTTTTACACCAGCAGCCGCCGGCGCACCAGTACCACGGCCAGGTAGTAGCTGACCAGGGTATATGCAGCCAGCACGGAGAGGTGCAGGCCGACGTCGGTCACGGCCTGCCCGGCAACCAGCGGCCGGGTCAGGGCCACGGCATGGGTCAGGGGCAACAGCTGCACGATGCCCTGCATCAGCGCGGGCAGGCTGTCGATGGGATAGAAGACGCCGCACAGCAGCATCATGGGCGTGACCACCAGCACGAAGTAGTAGTTGAAGAAATCATAGTTGGAGGCCAGGGCGCTCATGATGATGGCCGGTCCGGCGAAGCACAGGCCGGTGAGAAACACCACCGGCAGGGCCAGCAGTGCCTGCCAGCCGTTGACCACCCCCAGCAGGGTGGCCACCGCCAGGATGGCGATGCCGCTGAACAGGGCCTTGGTGCCGCACCACAGCATTTCGCCGGCCAGGATATCGTCGATCTCCAGCGGCGTGGCCAGCAGCGCCTCGTAGGTGCGCTGCGGCACCATGCGGGTGAAGACCGAGTACATGCCTTCGAAGCTGGCCGTGGTCATGGCCGAGGAGGCGATGATGCCCGAGGCGAGAAAGGTCAGATAGGGCATGTCCGCCATCTGGCCGATGAAGATGCCCAGCCCGTAGCCGAAGCCGAGCAGGTACAGCAGCGGCTCGCCGAAGTTCATCGCCACGGCCGGGCCGAGCAGTTTGCGCCACACGCGCAGGTTGCGCCTGAGCACGGTCAGGGCGTCGCGGCGCAGGCTGGGCAGTCGCCAGTCGAGCATGTCAGTCGCGCAGCTCCCGGCCGGTGAGTTTGAGAAAGACATCCTCCAGTCCCGCGGGCCGGTGCATGAAGGTCAGCTCGGGGTCCGACTGCAGCCGCTGCATCAGGCCGCGTGAATCCCCGGTGTAGCAGTACAGACTGGTGCCCATCTGCTCGATGCGGCAATCCGGCGTGGGCGTGAGCCGCTCCAGCAGTTCGGCGCGGCCGCGGATCTCGATCACCTCCGGTTCCACATGCCGCTGTACCAGTTCGCTCGGCGTGCCCTGGTCGAGGATGCGGCCCTGGTCCATGATCACCAGTTCGTCGCACAGGCGCTCGGCCTCTTCCATGTAGTGGGTGGTCAGCACCAGGGTGGTGCCGCGCCGGCGCAGTTCCATCAGCCGGCCCCAGATGACGTGCCGGGCCTGGGGGTCGAGGCCGGTGGTGGGCTCGTCCAGGATCACCAGTTCGGGATCGTTGATCAGGGCACGGGCAATGGTCAGGCGCCGCTTCATGCCGCCCGAGAGGGTGTCGGTCTTGGACCGGCGGCGGTCGGTCAGGGCGGCGAATTCCAGCAGCCGTTCGATGCGCGTGTCCGTCTCGCTGCCGCGCAGGCCGAAGTAGCTGGCGTAGACCTGCAGGTTTTCCTCCACGCTGAAGTCCGGGTCCAGGTTGTCGGCCTGAGGCACGATGCCGACCCGACGTCGTACCTCGCGCGCCGCCGCCGGCAGCGGCAGATCGAATACCGTCAGTTCGCCCGCGCTCATGGGCGTGAGACCCATCAGCATGCGCAGGGTGGTGGTCTTGCCGGCGCCGTTGGGCCCGAGAAAGCCGAAGCACCTGCCGCGCGGGATGCGGAAATCGATCGCGTCGACGGCACGGTGCTGGTCGTAGACCTTGCTCAGGCCGCGGGCCTGGACCAGCGGGACGGCCGGCATGTCGGGCTGGGAAAGTGGCATCGTCGGGATGTTCTCTGCCTGTGCATGAAGCCTTGTGAGCATACCGAATCCACCGAAACGGTGAAAGCTGTGGCAATACAGAGCGGGAGCGGCGTGTTAACCTCGGGGTTGTTGAACTGCCCGGGGTTGAGGTGCCGATGCCGTCCATGTTGCGCAAATCGCTGCTCAGCCTGTGCATCCTGCTCCTGCTGGGGCTGGCGCACGGCGGCTGGCTGGATGCGGCCGGGCGCGACTATACCGAGGCCGGCTTCAAGCGGGCGCTGGTGACCTTCGGCATCGCCCGCGGGCTGAACGGCGTCATTTCGGTTGCCCAGGGGACCGAGGTGGCCTTCCAGCCGGCCGGGGTGGGGGTCAACTTCGCCCCGGGACAGATCCTTGACCCGGCCAACGACCTGATCGAGCGTTTCTCCTGGGTGATGCTGGTCAGCTCGACCTCGCTCGGCCTGCAGCGGGTGCTGCTGGACATGACCGCCTGGACCGGCACCACCTGGCTGGCCACCCTGGTGGCCGCACTGGCATTGATCCTGCTCTGGTGGAGTCCGCGCCGGGCCGGCGACTGGCCGCGGCGTCTGCTGCAGCTGACGCTGCTGTTGCTGGTGATACGCTTCGCCATCCCGCTGATCGCGCTGGCCGGGGAGGGCGTGTACAGCCTGTTCCTGCAGCCACGCTATGCCGCCTCCACGATCGAACTCGAACAGAGTACGGAGCGGATCGGTCGCATCAACGAGTCCACCCGTCAGCGGCTGGAGGAGGAGGGCGCGCCCGGGCTGCTGGAACGCGCCCAGCGTGCCTATGACTCGATGGTCGGCTCGCTGGACATCGAGGCGCGCACGGCGGAACTGCGTGCGACCGTGGCCCGGGTCAGCGAGCACACCATCGACCTGATCGTGGTGTTCGTGTTGCAGACCGTGATTCTGCCGCTGCTGTTCCTGTGGCTGCTGGTACGGCTGGTGAAGGGGCTTGGCCGCTGGCTGTGGAGCGGTTCCGGGTGAGACTCAGGATTCGGCATAACGGATGCCGTTGACGTAATAGCGCCGCAGTCCCTGCGGGGTCTGCACCTCCACCTCGTCGTCCAGGGTCTTCTTGAGCAGCGCACGCGCCATGGGCGAGTCGATGCTGATCCAGCCGCGGGCCGGATCGAACTCGTCGCCGCCGACGATGCGATAGGTGTGTTCCCCGCCGTTCTCGTCCTCGAGCGTCACCCAGGCCCCGAAGAAGATGCGCTGCGGATCGCTCGGGGGCTGTCCCGCCACCCGCAGTTCGGGCAGGCGCTTCTGCAGATAACGGATGCGCCGGTCGATGCCGGCCAGTTCCTTCTTGCGGTAGATGTACTCGGCGTTCTCCGATCGGTCGCCCTCGGCCGCGGCCGCGGAGAGCGCCTTTGTCACCTCCGCGCGGCGCTGCCACAGGCCCTTGAGTTCGTCCTGCAGGCGGGCGAAACCGTCAGGCGTGATGTAGGGCGTGCCTTTGGGCTGCGGTGGACGGTAACGTGACATGACGGGCAGTGAAGAATGAGGAGTGAAGAGATTGTAGCGGCTGTGGTCGGGGCTGTAACCCGGTCCGCTCTCCGGTACAATGTGCCGACATGAACCAGCCTGAAGTCGCACAACCCCTTTGCCTGGACGGTTCCATCGGCGAGGGCGGAGGGCAGGTGCTGCGCACCGCGCTGTCCCTCTCGCTGTGTCTGCAGCGACCGCTGCGCATCGACAATATCCGCATTGGCCGCAGGCGCCCCGGACTGCAGCCGCAGCATCTGGCCGCGGTGCGTGCCGCTGCGGCGATCAGCGATGCCGTGGTCGAGGGCGATGTACCCGGTTCGACCGCGTTGAGCTTCGTGCCGGGCCCGGTACGGGCCGGGGTCTATCACTTCGATATCGGCACCGCCGGCAGCACCGGGCTGCTGCTGCAGACCCTGCTGCCGGCGCTCATGCTGGGCGAGGACGACTCCACCCTCACGCTCGACGGCGGCACCCACAATCCCCTGGCCCCGACCTTCGAATACCTCAACCAGGCCTATCTGCCCATGATCAACCGCATGGGTCCGCAGATCCAGGCCGAACTGGTGCGCCCCGGCTTCTATCCGGAGGGCGGTGGCCGCATCCGGGCCCATATCCGACCGGCCGTGCATCTGTGGCCGCTGCAGATCCCGCGTCGCGGCAAGGTGCTGACCCTGGACGCTCAGGCGCTGGTCGCCAACCTGCCGCTGGAAATCGCCGAGCGGGAACTGGCCGTGCTCCAGTCCGGCCTGGCGGTGCATGCCGGCGGTCTGCAGGCCCATCGGGTCGAGGATTGCATCAGTACCGGCAACGCAGTCTGGGTGAGTGTATACAGCGAACACATCACCGAGGTGTTCAGTGCGCTGGGCGAGAAGGGCGTGCCCGCCGAGACGGTTGCCCAGGGACTGGTCGATCAGGTGCGGACCTACCTGGACGAAGATGTTCCGGTCGGCCCCTGGCTGGCTGATCAGCTGCTGCTGCCGATGGCCCTGGCCGGCCAGGGCAGCTTCCGCAGCGTCGAGCCCAGTGCCCATACCCTGACACAGATCGAGGTTATTGCCGCTTTCACCGGCCGGCGTTTCCAGGTCCGGCCGGCGGACAAGGGGCACGTCTCCATCAGTCTGGAGTGACGTCCGGCAGGCCGTGATATATAGTTGGATCGCACTGACTTCAGTCGTATCGTCCCCGCCTTCACGGGGAGGGCGTATATGGTTTTCTCCCTGATGTCTGGTCAATGACTGTATGAACGAGGAGGTCATATGTCTGGCACCTATACACTCAAGGCAGATCCCCTGAAACATCGTGATGAAGACACCGGCTATCGCATCGGCTGGAAATACAAGTACAAGTTCGAACGCGGTGCGCTCGATGGCGAGATGACCTACGGCGAGGCCAGAAAGAAGGCCGCGGAGTTGCAGGCCAAGGAGCCGGAAAAGGTGTTCTTCCCGGAAATCATCCGGGAGTGAAGCCCGCATCGGTCGCAACCGACGCCGCCCTTCGGGGCGGCGTTTTTTGTTCTGGTGAGGAGTGAGAAGACAGGCGGGCCGCGCCCTGCCGGGCAAACCCGACCCTCTTTGCTCATGGTGTCCGCGCGGGATGCCGGGAGGGCCGGTTCCGGGTTATCCTGTGCCCAGGAGGTGCAGTATGCAGGTTTCCAGTGAATATCCGATGCGTGCCGGTGATCCCGAGATTCCACCGGGCTTCCCGCCTGAAGAGCCGCCCACCGAGGTGCCGCCCGGCATCCCGCCGGACCAGCCGCCGGAGGAGCCGCCGCCGGGAGGGCCGCCGGAACTCCCGCCCGACAGCCCGACCGAGGTGCCGCCTCCGCCGCCGGCGGCCTGAACGGATCGCGCAGCCCGGATGGACAGCTATGAGCTACGCTTCGGCGGCGTGCGCCGCCTCTATGGCGAGGCCGCCTTCGCCCGCATGCCGGGGCTGCACCTGTGCGTGGTCGGCCTGGGCGGTGTGGGTTCCTGGGCCGTGGAGGCATTGGCGCGCACCGGCGTGGGCCGGCTGACCCTGATCGACCATGACGACATCAGTCCCTCCAATGTCAACCGCCAGCTGCACAGCCTGAGCGACACGCTGGAGCGGTCCAAGGTGGAGGTGATGGCCGAGCGGGTGCGGCAGATCAATCCCTGGTGCAAAGTGGAAGTGGTCGATGACTTTCTCACCAGCCGCAATCAGTGGGAACTGCTGCCGCTCGGTTACGATTATGTCATCGATGCCATCGACAGCATCCGCTTCAAGGCGGACATGATCTATTTCTGCAAGCGCAACAAGATTCCTTTGATCACCACCGGCGGGGCGGGCGGTCTGACCGATCCCACCGCCATCCGCATCGCCGATCTCACCCGCACCTGGAACGACGCCCTCGCGGCCAAGGTGCGTTCGCGGCTGCGCGCCGAGTATGGCTGGACCCGTAACCCGTCACGCCGCTTCGGTGTCGAATGCGTCTTCTCCACCGAACAGGCGGTCTATCCCCGGGCGGACGGAACCGTATGCACGGCCAAGCCCGGCATCCACGGTGTGCATCTGGACTGCGAAATGGGCTATGGCTCGTCGGTGGCAGTGACCGCCGGCTTCGGGTTTGCCGCCGCGGCCCGGGCGCTGGAACGGGCACTCAGGCATGCCGGCGTCGCCAGTGGCGCCGGCAGTGTGTCGGCCGCCGGCGGCGACTGAGCCGGTGGCGCTCATCTGGCAGGGACGGCGCGCCGGCGTCGAGTACGAGGTGCGCAGTGCCGGGCGCACCCGCAGGCTCTACACCAATGGTGTGCTGCACA
Organism: Gammaproteobacteria bacterium; assembly: GCA_002699185.1. GTDB lineage: Bacteria > Pseudomonadota > Gammaproteobacteria > Thiohalobacterales > Thiohalobacteraceae > Thiohalobacter. The sequence continues at coordinate 13,331 of PABG01000099.1, forward strand.
CCCAGTACAATCCGCGCCAGGCCCTGACCGGCAGTGTGTGGGATCTGCTGCTCCTGCCGGCCCTGCTGCAGCCGCAGCGCCGCTTCGAACGGGTGCTGGTGCTGGGGGTGGGCGGCGGTGCCGTGATCAACCTGCTGCGCCGTCATGCCTGGTTCGCCGCCGTGACCGGAGTTGAACTCGATGGCCTGCACCTGCAGCTGGCACGGCGTTTTTTCGAGTTGGATGCCGAAGACGTCGAACTGGTTCAGGCCGATGCCCGTGACTGGCTGCTTCAATACGACGGCGAGGCCTTCGACCTGATCATCGACGACCTGTTCATGGAAGTCGACCGGGAACCGGCCCGCGCGGTCAGCGCCACTCCGGCCTGGTTGCGGCTGCTCGATTCGCACCTGACCCGTCGCGGGTTGCTGGTGATGAACTTCCCCGGTCGGCGCGACCTGCGCCAGTGCGGTTTCAGCGCCGCGCCGAGGCTGCGGGCCCGTTACCGCTCGGCGTTCGAACTCACCCACCCGCGGCTGGAAAACGCCGTCGGCGCCTGGCTCAAGTTCTCCGCCAGCAGCCGCGATCTCAGACGCACGCTGAAGACCCTGCCGGAACTGGACCCGGCCCGCAGCCGGCTGGAGTACCGGATCCGGCGGCTGCGGTAGGATGGGTGGAGGCGCATCGCGCCGTAACCCATCATTTTGCCGCGCCGCGATGGGTTGCGCTTCGCTTCACCCATCCTGCTGTCTGTATCGGGAAATGACTCAGTGGTATTTCTCGGTGGTGATGTGTCCCGGTTCGCGCTTGCGATGGCGCTTCATGCCGCGGCCTTCCAGCAGCTGCTGGGTATCCTGAATCATGTCCGAGTTGCCGCACAGCATCACATGGGCATCATCGGGTTTGAGTTCCAGGCCGATGTGCTTTTCCAGTTCACCCGATTCCAGCGCGGCCGGGATACGGACATTGAGCGCGCCGGGGTGCCTGGCGCGGGTGACGATGGGGACGAAGTCCAGCTGATCGCCGTGCTGTTCCAGCAGTTCGGTGATGGTGTCCTGGTAGGCCAGGTCATCGGGCGTGCGCACCGAATGGCACAGCACCAGGCGCTCGAAGCGCGTCCAGGGTTCCGCGGTCTTGAGGATGGACAGGAAGGGGCCGAGCGCGGTGCCGGTGGCCAGCAGCCACAGATGGCGGTGCTCGGGCAGCTGGTCCAGGGTCATCATGCCGTTGACGGCGGAGTTGACCAGAAACTCGTCGCCCTTTTCCAACTCGGCCAGGCGCGGCGACAGCGGGCCTTCGGGGACGATGTTGAAATAGATCTCATGGGTCGATTCATGCGGGGCATTGACCAGTGAATAGGGCCGGCCGACCCGTTCGCCGTCAATGTCCAGTCCGACGCGGACGAACTGCCCGGCCTTGAACGCCGGCAGCGGCGCGTCGAAGCGCAGCGAGTAAAGCTCATCGCTCCACTGGACCTTCTCTCTCAATGTCGCCTTCAGCCAGTCGGCCATTGCACACCTCGCGTTTGTTTCAATGCATCTTTATAGGGCCTGTCCGGCGCGGACTCAACCCTGGAAAGACCGGGTGTTTCCGGCCAATCGCCGATTATACGGGACCGGCGGTTGCGCTGCAGGTGCAGGTCGGACCAGAACGCAGGTCGGGTCAGAACGTAGGCCGGGTTAGCCTGCAAGGCGTAACCCGACACCGCCGTGGCATGTCGGGTTACGCTGCGCTAACCCGACCTACATTGTACCTCTGCGCTGTGTCCGGATGGCGTCCCAGCCGGCCAGGGCACGCTGTCGCGAGGCCTTCAGATCGACCCGCGGCCGGGGATAGGCCTTGCCAAGTTGCACACCCGCCTCGGCGAGCACGGCCGCAGGCGCCTCCCAGGGGCGGGCCAGCCAGCGATCGGGCAGGGTGGCCAGTTCCGGCAGCCAGCGGCGCAGATAGCTGCCGTCGGGGTCGAATTTCTGCGCCTGGGTGACAGGGTTGAAGATGCGGAAGAAGGGCGCGGCGTCGGCGCCGCAGCCGGCGGTCCATTGCCAGCCCAATGTATTGTTAGCCAGATCGGCGTCGACCAGGGTGTCCCAGAACCAGCGCGCGCCCTCCAGCCAGTGAATGCCCAGATTCTTGGTCAGAAAGGAGGCGGCCACCATGCGCACCCGGTTGTGCATCCAGCCGGTGTGCCAGAGTTCGCGCATGCCGGCGTCGACCAGCGGAATGCCGGTACGGCCGTGCTGCCAGGCACGCAGGGAATCGGGGTCGTTGCGCCAGGGAAAGGCCTCGAAGCGGCTGTCCAGCGGGCATTCGGGCGTTTCCGGGAAGTGATACAGCAGATGGTGGGCGAACTCGCGCCAGGCCAGCTGGCGCAGGTACTGCTCCCCGGCGCCGACCAGGCCGGCGCTGCGCTGTGTGTTCGTGTGCTGCAGTACACGGGCCAGAACCTGGCGCGGTCCCAGCTCGCCGAAATGCAGGTGCGGTGACAACCGCGAGGTGCCGTCCGTGTCGGGGCGGTCGCGTGCATCGGGGTAGCGCTCCAGGCGTCGCTCCAGCAGCGCGCGGAGGCGGTTGTGCGCCCCGGTCTCACCCGGTTGCCATACGGAGTGAAAGCCGGCATCCCAGTTCTGCCCGGGCAGCAGACCGAGTGCGTCGAGTGGCAGCGAGCGTCCGCGTTGCCGTGGCAGACCGGGCAGCTGCGATGGCGCGCGCTGCGGGGCGAGCGATTCGAGCCGCGGCTGCAGGCTGCGCCAGAAGGGGGTGAACACGCGGTAGGGACTGCCCTGCTGGTTCAGGTTGTCCCAGGGCTCGATCAGCAGGGCGGCGTTGAAACTGTGGCAGGCGATGCCGCGCTGCTTCAGACCGGCCTTGACGTCGCGGTCGCGCCTGATGGCCGCGGGCTCAAGGCGTCGGTTCCAGTAGACGGCCGTCGCGCCGCTGGCCTCGATCAGTTGCTGCAGGCAGGCGGCGGCTGCGCCCTGCATCAGGTGCAGCCGGCTGCCGCGTTCGCGCAATGCCGCATCCAGGGCGGCCAGGCTGTGGTGCAGCCACCAGCGACTGGCCGCTCCCGGGGGCCAGGGATCGGCATCGGTTTCCAGGATATAGACCGGGATGAGCCGCCCGGCATCGCGGCAGGCGGCGCGCAGGGCCGGGTTGTCGGCCAGTCGCAGGTCCCGGCGGAACCAGAGGATGGCCGTGTCAGTGGAGGGTGATACCGGCATCGTTCAGTTGATCGAGCGCTTCCTGCGCCACCTCGACCACGCCCGGGTCGCTGTCCTCCAGCCGGGCCCTGAGGTAGGGGACGGCCTCGGGACTGGCGCTCATGCCCAGGTAATGACAGGCATCGTTGCGCACCAGGGCCTGCTCGTGCCGGGTGAGTTCGCCCAGGTCCGCCACCCCGGCCTGCAATGCCTCGCTGCCGGCGAGATCCTCCATCACCGCACCGATGCCCAGCCGGACCTGCAACTCGGCCTGGCTGTCGGCCAGCGGGAGCAGCAGGCCCTTCAGTGCCGGCGGGTCGCGGCGGATATGGTCGACCACCTGCTGGAGTTTGCCCTCCTTCAGCAACTCCTGGAAATACTCGGCCAGACCCTCGGTGCTGCCGGCGCGTTCGGCCCATTGCCTGAGTTCCGCCGGCGAACGCAGGCCCTCGAGTTCGAACGGACCCAGCCGTACCCAGGGCACGGCGCGGATGCCCAGTTCCTCGGCCAGGTCGGGACGCTGTTCCAGGTTGATCACTTCCAGGCGGCCGATGCGGCCCTGCTTGATCAGTTCACTCAGGCCCTGCAGTACGGTGGGGCAGTGCGGGCAGCGGCTGCCCAGCACCATCAGGGCATCGGGTGGAGTGACGGTGTCGTTCATGCGGCTATCCTTGTTGATGTCGACCCAACCCTACACCAGCCGGCAGGGCGAGGACAGCCGCGACACCATGATATCCATGGGGGAATGGTGGCCAGTGCCGGGGCTTTGCGTCAGACTTGGAACCAGAGTGCAACAGGAGGGCAGACATGTTTGGGCTCAACCGCAAGACCGGGATGCCCGCGCCGGAGGAGGCGCTGCC
>PABG01000100.1 GCA_002699185.1 Gammaproteobacteria bacterium
CAGGGCCTGATCCGCCGGTTCCGGCCGCATTACCGTCCGCCTGCGCCCCGGCACGAGATCCAGCAGGGCATCGAGGTGTACCATCCGCGCTTTCTGGCGCTGCCCGGGATCGGCCGGCGCTTCGACGGCCTGATGCTGGCCCTGGGCAGCCGCCGGCTGCTGCGCCGCCTGGACCGTCAGGGCCGGGTGGACCTGATCGACGCCCATTTCGGTTATCCCGACGGCTATGCCGCCGTACGCCTGGGGCGCTGGCTGCAGCGGCCGGTGACCCTGACCCTGCGCGGCACCGAGCCGCGCCACAGCCGCACCCCCGGTCTGCGGCCGCGGCTGCTGCAGGCGCTGCGAGGGGCGAGCCATGTCATCAGCGTGTCGGATTCCCTGCGCCGGGTGGCGATCGGACTGGGAGTGTCGCCCGACAAGGCCACGGTGGTGGGCAACGGCGTGGACACTGACAGGTTCCAGCCGGTGGACCGGGGCGAGGCGCGCCGCCGCCTGGGTTTGCCGGCGCAGGCACAGGTGCTGGTCACCGTGGGCGGGCTGTGCGAGCGCAAGGGCTTTCACCGGGTGATCGAGCAGCTGCCGCAGCTGCGCGGGCGGTTCCCCGATCTGCACTATCTGGTGGTCGGCGGGCCGAGTGCCGAGGGCGACTGGAGCGAGCGGCTCAAGGCGCAGGTGACGGCGCTGGGGCTGGAGGACCGGGTGCGGTTTCTCGGCAGCCTGCCGCCGGAGCAGCTCAAGGGCGTGCTCAGCGCCGCCGATGTGTTCGTGCTGGCCACCCGCAACGAGGGCTGGGCCAACGTGATCCTGGAGGCCATGGCCTGTGGCCTGCCCGTGGTGGCCACCGACGTGGGCGGCAACGCCGAAGTGGTCAACGCGCCGGAACTGGGCTGCATCGTGCCCTTCGGCGACGGCGAGGCGTTGCGTGCTGCCCTCGAGGCGGCACTGGCCCGCGACTGGGACCGCCGGGCCATTATCGACTACGCCCGCGCCAATCGCTGGGAGACCCGGGTCGAGGCCCTGCTCGGGATCTATGCGCGGGTGCTGGGGAAGGCGTAACAGGATACTCGGGATGGGACGACGCGGAACAGGTTACTACCTCGGCCGGCTGGAACTGGAACTCTGGCTGCGGCTGAAATGGCTGGCGCAGCACGCCTGGTACGGGCCGCGCCGGCGCGGCCCGGCGGCAGTGAGCTTCATCGCCGGGGTGCAACGCTCGGGTACCAACATGCTGATGGATGTGCTGGAGCAGAGCCTGCTCACCGATGTCTATCACGAGCGGGATTCCCGTGCCTTCGACAACTACAGCATGCGCGAGGTCGACACCATTGCGGCCCTGCACCGGCACTGCCGCGCGCCGCACTTCATCATCAAATCGCTGTGCGAACTGCAGCGGCTGCCGCAGCTGCGCCAGCGCTTTCCCGGCTCACGCATCGTCTGGATCGTGCGTCACTATGACGACGTGGTCAATTCCATGCTGGTTTCCTTCCGCAACCACGCCAGCCAGATCCGCCGCCTGGCGCAGGACAAGCTTGCCGTCGACTGGCGCGGCGAGGGCATGTCGGACGCCACCCAGGCCCTGCTGCGGCGTTTCGCAACTCCGGAACTCAGTGATGCCAGCGGTGCCGCCCTGATGTGGTATCTGCGCAATGTACTGTTCTTCGAGCAGGGCTTCGATCGGGACGAGCAGGTGCTGCTGGTCAGCTACGAGCGTCTGGTGGCCACGCCGCGGGCCGAGTTCGCCCGCATCTTCGCCTTCCTCGGGCTGCCGTACCGGCCCTGGCACAGCCGCCGGGTGGTGGCCAGTTCGGTCGGCAAACGCCAGCCGCCGGCGATCGCGCCGGCGGTACGGGCGGAATGCGATGCCCTGCTTACTCGCTTTCACGCGCTGCTTCCGCCCGCGGTCGGGGAAGCGGCATGAGCGGTGTCTACACCCGGCTGGTCTCCGGTCTGCTGTTTCCGTTGCAGGAACGGCTGAAGGGCCACGGCACGGTGGCCGTGCGCCGGACGCTGGAGGCCTCGCAATGGTGGCCGACAGAACAATTGGCCGAATACCGGCTGGAGCGGCTGCGCGCGCTGCTGCTGCATGCCGGCCGTCAGGTGCCCTATTACCAGAGGTTGTTCGCCGACCACGGTTTTGATCCCGCGACGGTGACCGATGTCGCCGACCTGCAGTCGCTGCCGCTGCTGACCAAGGCCGACATCCGTGCCCATCTGGACGATCTCAAGGCGCGGGACGCCCGCGGCCTGGCCCGGTTCAATACCGGCGGGTCCAGCGGGGAGCCATTGATCTTCTACATCGCAACCGAACGGGTCAGCCACGATGTGGCCGCCAAGTGGCGTGCCACCCGCTGGTGGGACGTGGACATCGGTGACCGCGAGATCGTCATGTGGGGTTCGCCCATCGAACTGGGGGCGCAGGACCGCCTTCGCAGGCTGCGCGATGGCCTGATGCGCACCCGGCTGCTGGCGGCCTTCGAGATGTCGCCGGAAAAGGTGGCGGGCTTCATCGAGCAGATCCGCAGTTTCCGTCCACGCATGTTGTTCGGCTACCCGTCGGCGTTCGCCCATATTGCCCGCCAGGCCGAGTCCGATGGCAGCCGGCTCGACGATCTCGGCATCCGGGTCGCCTTCGTGACCTCGGAGCGCCTGTATCCGGATCAGCGCCAGCTGATCGAGCGGGTGTTCGGCTGTCCGGTTGCCAACGGCTACGGCGGCCGCGATGCCGGCTTCATCGCCCACGAGTGCCCGGCGGGCGGGATGCATATCACCGCCGAGGACATCATCGTCGAGACGGTGGATGCGAACGGTGCGCCGGTGCCGCCGGGCGCGGCGGGCGAGATCGTGGTCACGCACCTTGCCACGCGGGATTTTCCCTTCATCCGTTACCGCACCGGCGATGTCGCCGTGCTCGGCAGCGCTGCCTGCAGCTGCGGTCGGGGGCTGCCGCTGCTGGAGGAGATCCAGGGGCGGACCACCGATTTCATCGTCGCCCGCGACGGCACGGTGATGCACGGGCTGGCGCTCATCTACGAGGTGCGTGACCGGCCCGGCGTGCAGGCCTTCAAGATCGTGCAGGAGTCACTGGATCTCACCCGGGTGCTGCTGGTCACCGATGCCGGCTTCGATCCGGGCGCGATCGGGCAGATCAAGGCCGCCTTCGGCCAACGACTGGGTGAAGGGGTCGAGATCCGGGTGGATCAGGTCGACAGCATCCCGCCCGAGCGCAGCGGCAAGTACCGTTATGTGGTCAGTCACGTGGACTCGCAACAGGGAAGGAACGTCTAGATGCCGATTCGCGATATCGCTGTCACTGTGGCCGTGCTGGCACTGCTGCCGTTGATTCTCCGGCGCCCATACATCGGTATCCTGGCCTGGTCCTGGATCGGCTACATGAACCCGCATCGCCTGGCCTACGGTTTTGCCCGCGAGGCACCCTTTGCCATGATCATCGGCGCGACCACCCTGGTCGCCATGCTGTTCATGAAGGAAAAGATCCGCCTGCCCTGGAGCAGGGAAACAGCTGTGCTGCTGTTGTTCGTGCTGTGGATGTGCCTGACCACCGTATTTTCATTGCAGCAGGAATATTCCATCCTGCAGCTGGAGAAGGTGGTCAAGATCCAGGTGATGACCTTCGTGACCATGATTCTGATGCTGCATCGCGAGCGTCTGAACCTGCTGGTCTGGGTGATCGTGCTCTCGCTCGGTTTCTATGGAGTGAAGGGAGGTATCTTCACCCTGATGACCGGTGGGGGCTACCATGTGATGGGGCCACTGGGCTCCTTCATCGGTGGCAACAACGAGCTGGGACTGGCGCTGATCATGATTCTGCCGCTGATGCGCTACCTGCAGCTGCAGCGGGACAGGAAATGGCAGCGCAATCTGTTTGCCGTGGCCATGGCGCTGACCGTTATCGCCATCCTCGGGACCCAGTCGCGCGGTGCCCTGGTCGGGCTGGCGGTCATGGCGGTGGTGCTTGTCCTGAAGAGCCGGCGGCGTTTTACCCTGCTGCTGCTCGCTGGCCTGATGATACCGGTGGCGATGACGGTCATGCCCGAGAGCTGGTTCGAACGCATGCACACCATCAAGGAATACGAGGAGGACCAGTCCGCCCAGGGTCGCATCAATGCCTGGCACTTCGCCGTCAACCTGGCTCAGGACCGCCCCCTGGTCGGCGGCGGCTTCGAGGCTTTCCACTGGCGCAATTTCCGCTACTACGCCCCTGATCCGCACGACGTCAAGGATGCGCACAGCATCTATTTCGAGGTGCTGGGCGAACACGGTTTCGCCGGACTGTTGATCTATCTGTTGCTGGGGTTCTTTACCTGGCGATCGGCGGGCGGAATCATCCGCAGTATACGGGGTCGCGAGGATATGCTCTGGGCGCGGGATCTGGCGGCGATGATCCAGGTGAGCCTGGCGGGTTATGCCAGTGCCGGCGCCTTTCTGGGGCTGGCCTATTTCGATCTTTATTATCACCTGATTGCGATGATCATCATCCTCAGGGTGCTGGTGCGTCGGCAGTTGGCTGAAGCGCCGGAGGCGGAAACGCAGACGGATACGGCAGGAGGAGGGCGGCGACGGCAACGCGCAACCCCGGCCGACGCATAAGCACTCAGCGGATGCTCCCACGCATCACCGTCATTCCGGCACAGGCCGGAATCCAGTCACCGCCGCGACCTCTGGCTCCCGGTCTGCGCCGGGATGACGGCTGCGGGGAGTTCGAGTGAGCGAACTGCGGCTAAGGGTCAGGGCTGCGCCACTTGTCGCGGAATGCCTGGATCTGCGCCGGAGTGTAGAAATGCCGCATGTACTCGGAATCGTACAGGCGCTCGACGTAGTCCCGCGGCAGCCGGATGCGTGAGAGCATCTCCCGGTAGGCCGCGCCGGCCTGCTCATCGTCGCTGCTGATGTGGGTATGCACGGGCCGCGCCGGCGCCGGGCGGTCGAAGAAGGCTTCCAGTCCGGCCTTGAATACCTCGTCGAAGCGCTCCAGCTGGAAGATCAGTACATGCACATTGCCGCGGTGCAGGATCTGATAGCCCTGCGCCGGATCGAACGGCTCCCGGTAGATATCAAGGCCGAAGTTGGCGTTGAGTTCGTCGCGAATCCAGTCGGTGTGGGCGTCGTGGTTGAACTCCCGGAAGAAAACCTCCAGCGCCTGGTCAACCCCGATTTCGCCGCGTTCATAGCGGCGGAAGAAACCGGGGAGGTGGAAGCGTTCGATGTCGAGGATGAAATTGGACAGGTTGCGCCCGACAGGTTCGCGTATGGTGGACACGATATACCACTGGCGGGCATCGAGACGATGGCTGACGGCCGCGCTGAGCAGACGGGCTACGCGCAGATGGCGCTGCCAGACAAACCACTGCACCTTCTGCCTGCGTTCAATGTTGCGGGCGAGATTGTCCGGGTTCAGATAATGAGTGTGATACATCGGCCAGGGCAGCTGCATCGCGCGCAGCGTATTGACCAGGGTCATGGAGCCGACCCGGCCCATCTGGTGCACCAGCAGCAGGGGGGTGTCGGTTGCAAGCTCGCGGCGCAGGCCGGACAGCAGACGCCGGGTGTTCACTTCGGAGCGCAGCGAATACAGCAGCGACCGGAGCATGCTCAGGCGTGTTCCTGCAGCCAGAGTTCCAGCATCATGATGACCCAGATCATCACGCCGTAGTAGGCGGAATGGCCGTCGCGGTGGGCGTCGGTCAGGCGGTCCAGATAGCCGGGATTCAGATAGCCGCGGCGGCGGAATCCGGCCAGGGAGTCATAGGCCAGTTCGCGCAGTTGTTTGTCCTCGGACATCCAGACGCCGAAGGGCAGCCCGAAGCCATGCTTGCCCTTCTCCAGCGTCGCGGTCGGCAGGAAATCCTGCAGTGAGCGTTTGTAGAAGGAGCGCAGTTCCAGGCCCCGCATCAACAGCCGGTCGGGGATGCCGGTGCTGAATTCCACCAGTTCCTGATCCAGCATGGGATAGCGGACCTCCAGACCGGCCAGGTGGCAGGTATGGGTGACCTTGCGCAGGTCGTTGTCGGCCAGGGTGATCTTCCAGTCCAGATACAGCATGCTCTTGAGCATGGAGTCCGAGTCGGCGCGCTGATAGGCCTCGCGGATGTTCCGGATCGGGTCGTCCGGGGCGATCCCATCCAGGAAATCGGCGGCGAAGATTTCCTGCAGCGGGGTCCGATGCAGGAAGTTGTAGCTTTCCATGCGTTCGGGCATGGGCAGGCGGGCCTGTTCCACATAGCTGCGGAGTTTGCGCAGCGGGGGAACTCCCTGTGGCAGATGCAGCGCCAGCGGCTCGATCAGGGACCGTTTCAGGATGCCGGGCAGGGCATCATAGACGGCGAACACCTTCTGCTTGGCGTAGCGGGCATTACCGGCGAACAACTCATCTCCGCCATCGCCTGCCAGCAGGCAGCGTATGCCCTCGTCACGGGCGAAACGGGCGCAATAGTAGGCGCCGACGGCAGAGGCGTTGCCGAAGGGTTCGTCATAGGCGCGTGCCAGCAGGGGCAGGGCGCTGGTGACATCCTCCGGCGTGACGTAATAGGTGTTGAGCCGGGCGCCGAAATGATCGGCGCTGGTACGGGCAAAGGGGGTTTCATCATAACCCTCGGCCTCGAAGCCGATGGAATAGGCCTGCACCGGGCTGTCAGTCAGGCCGGCATAGACACCGGTCACGGTGCTGCTGTCCAGACCACCGCTGAGAAAGGCGCCGGTGGGGGCGAGGGCGGGATCCAGACAGCGCTCGACGGCATTGTGCAGATGCGTCTTGAGTTCCGCCGCCAGCGCATCTTCCGGGTCATGGCGGTCCCGGTACTCGGGATGCCAGTAGAATCCGGCATCGAAACGATCCGCCTCGATCAGCACGTACTGGCCGGGCAGGAGCTTGGAAGTATGGCGGTAGATGGTGACGGGGCTGGGCACCATGTGGAAATAGAGATAGTCGAACAGGGCCTGAGGATTGATGTCGGCGATGAAGTCCGGATGGCGACGCAGGCTGTTGAGGGAACTTCCGAACACCACGCCGTCGGCGGTGATCTGGTAGGCCAGCGGATGGATGCCCAGCCGGTCAGTGGCCAGCAGAACAGTGGCGCGTGCGGGGTCGATGATCGCGAGTGCAAAGTGGCCGTGTACCTGATCCAGACAGGCCGGACCGCGCTCGAGAAAGGCGCCGGCCAGCCGCTCGCCGATGGCCTTCGCTCCCGGCGTCTCCCGCTGCCAGCGGGGTTGGCCGGCCAGGGCGATGAGCAGTCCGCGGCTTTCCACGACCTGTCCGGCCGGCCCGGACGTGGCGCAGAAGGCCGGCTCGCGGACGCAACGGTCCACAGGCGTCAGCGGACACGCCGAGAGCATGGCCTCGGCCATTTCCGTGGTCTGGGCCCGGCCGGCAGTGAAGCCGATCCATCCGCACAGGTTGGTCATTCCGGAACAGGTCCTTCTAATGGTATGGTTGCAGTTGCTGCGGGCATTGTAACCGGTCGAGTGTCGGTTGCAGTATGATCCTGGAACTGTTGACAAAAGTCCACTTGCCACCGCCGCGGCCCGTATTGGATTTTTTTGTCAATTCATTATGCTAAAGTCGATCGGCGCGATCTGTACAAACTTTAAAGGGCCTAGCATGCACTTGTTGAAATGCCTGCGGATTTTCCTTGCCGCGCCCCTGCTGATGCCGGCGGGCGTCGGCGCCATTGGATCCTTCAATCCCTCGGCGGCGGAACTCAGCCTGCTGCCGCCCTACTGCGTCCCGCGTGCCCAGCGCTGGGGCAATGACCTGGCGCACCCCGAGGTCCAGCGCTGGCGTTCCGTGTTCGGCAGTGACTATTTCCATATGCACCACTACTGCCAGGGCATGCTGCTGCTGCTGCGGGGCGACCGTCAACCCCTGGGGTCGCGGGAGGCGACGGGCGAGTACGAAGCGGCCCTGAACAACTTCGAGTATATGGAAAGCCGGGCCTCATCGGGCTTCGTGCTGATGCCGGAACTGTACCTGAAGAAGGCACGGGTGCTGCAGCGCCTCGGCCGCGATTACGAGGTGCAGCGGGCCCTGCGCCATGCCATCGAACTCAAACGGGATTATGTGCCGGCCTATGCCGCGCTCAGCGATTTCCACCTGGATCACGGCAAGCCGGAGCCGGCTCGCCAGGTGCTGCAGGAGGGGCTGGCGGTGGTCCCGGATGCCGTTATTCTGCAGCGCCGATTGGGCGAGATGTCCCGGCTCCAGGATCAGACATCCGAGTCCGATCAGACAGAGGGGACGGACCCGGCCGTATCAGCGCCGCCGCCGACCATTCCGGGCATGGATGCAACACCCTAGGCCGCACGGCCTGGACCCCGGGATGCAGGTATGAGCCAGTTACAGCACAAGGCCGCCCTGGTCATCAGCGAACTGTTCCTGCCGACCAAGGGCGGCACGGCGGTCTGGTTCGACGAGGTTTACCGTCGCCTGGGGGGGAAGAATATCCATATCCTGACGGCAGAGGTGCCGGGCAGCCAGGCGCATGATGCCGATCATCCCAACTCTATTCATCGTGTCAGCCTGACCCGGCACTGGTGGCTGCGGCCTGAATCACTGGCCATGTACGTCAAACTGCTGTGGCGTGCCTTTGCGATCACGTTGCGGCACCCGGTGGCCACGCTGCATGCCGGGCGGGTATTGCCCGAGGGAATGGTGGCGCTGCTGGTCGGTCGTCTGTTGCGCAGGCCGGTGGTGATCTATGCCCATGGCGAGGAAATCACCACCTGGAACACGCCGCTGAAGCAGCGTGTCCTGCGTTTCGTCTACCGCCATGCCGATTCCGTGGTCGCCAACAGCCGTTTCACCCGCGATCTGCTGCTGGTCAGGGGGGTGGATGATGCGCGCATCCGACTGATCTATCCCGGGGTGGATACCCGGCGCTTCCGCCCCGGGCTGGAGATCGGCGATCTGCGCCGCGGCATTGGTGCCGGGGACGGCAAGCTGATTCTGTCGGTGGGCCGGTTGACCCGGCGCAAGGGATTCGACCAGGTGATCCAGGCGCTGCCGGCGCTCCTCGAGCGCGGTATCGACATGCACTATGCCCTGATCGGGATCGGCGAGGACGAGGATTACCTGCGTCGCCTGGCTGCGGATCAGGGGGTGGGCGAACGGGTGCACCTGCTCGGGCATGTGAGCCCGGAGGATCTGCCGCGCTGGTACAACGCGGCGGATGTGTTCGCCATGCCCAACCGCGAGATCGGCGGCGACACCGAGGGTTTCGGCATGGTGTTCATCGAGGCGGCGGCCTGCGGCACACCGGCCATCGCGGGTCAGGCAGGCGGCACCGGCTCGGCAGTGCTGGACGACGAGACCGGGCTGCGCATCGAGGGCGCCGACCTCAATCAGGTCATCGAGGCACTGTATCGCGTCCTCGGGGATGAGGCGCTGGCGCGGCGTCTGAGCCGCAATGCCCTGGAACGGGTGCAGCGCGAATTCGCCTGGGAGGCGGTGGCCGAGAAGACCCGGCCGTTGCTGTGAGAGACAAGAGCGCCACGGAATACACGGAAGAAAAAACCAATGGCCACGGAAAACACGGAAAGCACGGACAGAAAAAAACAATGGCCACAGAAAACACGGACGCATTACTCCATGGTGTCATTCCCGCGCATGCGGGGATCCAGTAACCGCGGCGTGTATGGATTTCCGCCTGTGCTGGAATGACGGGGAACCTCAAATATAGCCTCCCAACCCTGCATGAATCCTGTCCGTGCTTTCCGTGTTTTCCGTGGCTATTAATATTTTCCTGTCCGTGTATTCCGTGGCGCTCTTGATCTTGACCCTCTGATCCTGTTCAGATCAGTCCGCGAACTCCAGCCGCATCTCGTATTCCTTCACGGCATTGGCTGCGCATTCCTCGTCGATGTCGCCGCCGGGTGCGCCGCTTACGCCGACCGCGCCGATCAGGCTGCCGCCGGAACGGATCTCGACGCCGCCGCGCATCATGATCAGACCGTCGATGTGATTCAGCTCGCGGGCGATGTCGCTGCGGTTACTGATCAGGGTGCCGGTATTCACGCCACCCATGATCACGGCGTTGGCCTTCTCTTCCGAGATCTGCAGGGTGAAGCGCGGTGCCAGGTCGTCGCGCAGGGCCGCCCGCAGGTTGCCGTTGCGATCGACCACCACGGCGCTGACCTGGTAGCCCTTCTCGCGGCAGTCCATGACAGCGGTGTTGGCGATGTCACGGGCCAGATCCAGGCCGATGTTCTTCTGCGTGAGCATGTCCTCGGCGCCGGCCGTGGCCGTCATGCCGAGTCCGAGCAACAGGGCGGCACCTGCGGATTTCAGCGGTTTCATATCGACCTCCTTGGTTGCTGTTGGTACCGTAAAACCCTAGGTCGGGTTAGCGTAGCGTAACCCGACATGCCGCGGAAGGCGTCGGGTTACGCCTTTGAGGCTAACCCGACCTACAGTGATAACTTCACATTGCTTTCTTCCGTGCTTTCCGTGTATTCCGTGGCGCTCTTGATCTGAGTCTGATCAGGCCGTGGCGGAGGCGCTCCGGTGGGCGTCCCGGGCCTGGCTTTTCATCATTTCGAACAGGGCATAGACGCCGATGTGGCGGTTGGGGGAGAGCTGCTCGTCGAGCTGGAGCTTTTCGAAGATCTCGTCCATGTCGAGCTGGTTGATCTCATCGGCGCTGCGGCCGCTGGTGAGCTGGATCAGCAGGGCCAGTACGCCCTTGATCACGGCGGTATCGCAGTCGCCGTGATACTGGATCGCACCCGGCTGCTCAGGATCGGGATAGGCGTGTATGTGCACGGTGCTCATGCAGCCCTTGACCCGGTTGTCCTCGCTCTTGAGTTCCGCGGGCATGGGCGGCAACTGTTCGCCCAACTCGATCAGGTACTGGTAACGCTGGTCCCAGTCGCCCAGCAGTTCGAAGGTGTCGACGAATTCCTGTAGGTCGGTCATGCCTGTCCCGTTACTGCCCGGTATGGATGGCCTTCAGACGCTGAAGGATTCACCGCAGCCGCAGCTGTCCTTGACGTTGGGGTTGTTGAATTCGAACCCCTCGTTCAGGGCGTTCTGGCGTACGTAGTCCAGTTCCATGCCGTCGAGCATGGGCATGCTTTTGCTGTCGACCACGACCTTGACGCCATGGCATTCGAACACCTGGTCGTCGTCGCCGATCTCGTCGGCATAGTCGACGACATAAGCGAAGCCGCTGCAGCCGCTCTTGCGGGTGCCCAGGCGCAGGCCGATCCCTTCACCGCGCTTTTCCAGCATGGTGCGGACGCGTTCTGCGGCCGCTTCAGTAAGCTGTATGGACATCAATTGCCTCCCGTGAAACTCGTATTGCGTAAACTGGGGTCAGAGCATGCCCAGTTCAAGCCGGGCTTCGTCGCTCATGCGGTCCATGGTCCAGGGCGGATCCCAGACCAGTTCCACGTTGACCTCGTTGACTTCTTCCAGCCGCTTGACCGCCTTGGCCACCATCCCCGGCATGCTGCCGGCGACCGGGCAGGCCGGAGCGGTGAGGGTCATGTCGATGTCGACTCTGCCGTTGGCCTCGTCGGTCTCGATCCTGTAGATCAGGCCAAGGTCGTAGAGATTGACCGGGATCTCCGGGTCATAGACGGTGCGCAGGGCGGCGATGACGCGCTCCTCCAGGGTGTCGCCTTCGACTTCCAGAGGCGTGTCCTGTTCCGGATCGCTGTGGCCCTGGCCGGCCTGATCGAGTTCCTCTTTGTCGATGAAACGGGCGATGCGTTCAAACATGGCCTGGTCTCCGTGTCTCTTAACCGCTTGTGGTCGTGTCGATGTGAACATCGGCCAGCCGATGCTGCAGCTTCTGGTCGACCCGCTCGATGAAGGCGGGCACGGTGCAGCTTTCCAGCACCTCGTCGGCGAAGCCCAGGCACAGCATCTTGCGCGCGGTGTCGGCCTGGATGCCGCGGGCGCGCAGGTAGAACAGCTGCATGGGATCCAGCTGACCGACCGTGGTGCCGTGACTGCACTTGACGTCGTCGGCGAAGATCTCCAGCTGTGGCTTGGTGTCGACCTCGGCATTGCGCGACAGCAGCAGGGTGTCGTTGGACAGGTGCGCCTCGGTCTGCTGGGCGTCCTGCACCACGCGGATGCGACCGTCCAGCACCGCCTTGCCCCTGCCGGCGAGGATACCCTTGAACTTCTGCTCGCTGTTACAGCGGGGCACGGGGTGGCGTACATCCAGATGGATGTCGGTGAGCTGGCCGTCGCCGGCGAAGTAGAAGCCGGCCAGTTCGCAGCCGGCCTCCTCGGCGCTGAAGGCGGTGTGATACTCGGTGCGCGCCCAGGTGCCCCCGAGGCTGGCCACCATGCCGCGGTAGCGGCTGCGCGCGGCCTGGGCCAGATGAATCACGCTCATGTGATAGGCCTGGGCGGCCTCGTCCTGCAGCCGGTCGTGTTCCAGCTCGGCGTCCTCCCCCAGCAGGATCTCGGTCAGGCCGTTGTTGAAGTAGGCCGCGTCGGTGGTGCTGGCATACTGTTCGACCAGCCGGGCGCTTGCGCCCCGGTCCAGCACGATCAGGTTGCGCGGGGTCATGACGTTGGGTTCATCCAGCCCCACCGACAGGTACAGCACCTCGATGGGCTGTTCGATGCTCACCCCGGCCGGGATGTGCAGACACATGCCGTCGTTGAGCAGGGCGGTGTTCAGGGCCTCGAAGGTTTCCAGGTCACTGTCGATGATGGCTTTGCCCAGCCACTGGTCGACGAACTCACTGCCCTGTTCGATGGCCGCGCGCAGGCTGATCAGACTGACAGCGCTGTCCAGGCCGTCGGTGGTTGACAGGTGCGGCACCAGCCGGCCGTTGGTGAACACCAGCCGTGCGGCCGGCTGCTCGACCAGCAGCAGATCCTCGATGTCGGAATCGGTCAGGGCTTCGAAGGCCTCGTCCCGGTAGCGGAAGGGCTGTTCCAGCACCTGGCCGATGCTGCTGTAGCGCCATTCCTCGGTCTTGCGCGTGGGGAAGCCCTGTTCCGCGAACCGGGCAGCCGCGGCCTGGCGGCGCGCATCCAGCCACGGCTGCCCGGCGCCCGGCAGCGAAGGGCCGGCGGCGGCGATCAGCGCGCGGTAGTGCTCGACGGGCTTGAGGGCCTCGCTCATGCCACGGCCTCCTCGAGGACCCAGTTGTAGCCCTTCTCTTCCAGTTCCAGGGCCAGCGACTTGTCGCCCGAGCGGATGATTTTGCCGTTGGCCAGCACATGGACGAAGTCGGGCTCGATGTAGTCGAGCAGACGCTGGTAGTGGGTGACCAGGATCATGCCGCGCTCGGGGCTGCGCAGGGCATTGACCCCGTCGGCGACGATGCGCAGGGCGTCGATGTCCAGGCCCGAGTCGGTCTCGTCCAGGATGGCCAGCTTCGGTTCCAGCACGGCCATCTGCAGGATCTCGTTGCGCTTCTTCTCGCCGCCGGAGAAGCCGGCGTTGACCGAGCGCTTGAGCAGGTCGGGCTTCATCTCGACGATCTTGAGCTTCTCCTGCATCAGCTTCATGAAATCAACGGCACTCAGCGCCGGCTCGCCGCGCTCGGCGCGAATGGCGTTCAGCGCCTCGCGCAGGAACACGGTGTTGTTCACGCCGGGCAGCTCCACCGGGTACTGCATGGCCAGGAACAGGCCCTTGCGGGCGCGTTCCTCGACCTCCAGGTCGAGCAGGTCCTGATCCTCGTACTTCACCTCGCCGCCGGTCACTTCATAGCCTTCGCGGCCGGACAGCACGTGGGCGAGGGTGCTCTTGCCGGAGCCGTTGGGGCCCATGATGGCGTGCACCTCGCCGGCCTTGACCTCCAGGTTCAGGCCCTTGAGGATGGGCTGGCCGTCGACGTCGACCGTGAGATCCTTGATAGAAAGCAGCATGTGGGAAATCCTCCTGCGTTAATCCGGGTTCGGTTCAGCCGACAGCGCCTTCCAGGCTGACGCTCAACAGTTTCTGGGCCTCGGCGGCGAATTCCATGGGCAGCTCCTGGAACACTTCCTTGCAGAAGCCGTTGACGATCATGGACACGGCGTCCTCCTCCGACATGCCGCGCTGGCGGCAGTAGAAGAGCTGGTCCTCGCCGATCTTGGAGGTGGTCGCCTCGTGCTCGACCTTGGCGGTCGGGTTGCGCACCTCCATGTAGGGATAGGTGTGGGCGGCGCACTTGTCGCCGATCAGCAGCGAGTCGCACTGGGTGTGGTTGCGCGCGTTCTCGGCCTTCGGGGCCATGCGCACCAGGCCGCGGTAGGCGTTGCTGCTGTGGGCGGCCGAGATGCCCTTGGAGACGATGGTGCTGCGGGTGTTTCGGCCCATGTGGATCATCTTGGTGCCGGTATCGGCCTGCTGGCGGCCCTTGGTCACGGCCACGGAATAGAACTCGCCGCGCGAGTCGTCGCCGCGCAGGATGCAGCTGGGGTACTTCCAGGTGATGGCCGAGCCGGTCTCGACCTGGGTCCATGAGATGTGCGAGCGCCTCCCACGGCAGTCGCCGCGCTTGGTGACGAAGTTGTAGATGCCGCCCTTGCCCTGCTCGTCGCCGGGGTACCAGTTCTGCACCGTGGAATACTTGATATAGGCGTCCTCCAGCGCGACCAGTTCGACCACGGCGGCGTGCAGCTGGTTCTCGTCGCGCATGGGCGCGGTGCAGCCCTCCAGGTAGCTGACCGTGCTGCGGTCATCGGCGATGA
Source organism: Gammaproteobacteria bacterium (assembly GCA_002699185.1). Lineage (GTDB taxonomy): Bacteria > Pseudomonadota > Gammaproteobacteria > Thiohalobacterales > Thiohalobacteraceae > Thiohalobacter. The sequence continues at coordinate 14,666 of PABG01000100.1, forward strand.
TCAGGGTGCGCTCGAACTGGCCGGTGTTGGCCGCATTGATGCGGAAATAGGTGGACAGCTCCATGGGGCAGCGGGTGTCCTTGGGGATATAGACAAAGGTGCCGTCGGTGAACACGGCCGTGTTCAGGGCGGCGAAATAGTTGTCGCGCGCCGGGACCACCGAGCCCAGGTATTGCTTGACCAGTTCGGGATGCTCCTGCACCGCCTCGGAGATGGAGCAGAAGATCACGCCGGCCTCGGCCAGCTTCTCCTTGAAGGTGGTGGCCACCGAGACACTGTCGAAGACCGCGTCCACGGCAACACCGGCCAGGGCCTTCTGTTCCTCCAGCGGGATGCCCAGCTTCTCGTAGGTTTCCAGCAGGGTGGGGTCGACCTCGTCCAGGCTCTTGGGCCCGTCCTTCTTCTTGGGCGAGGAGAAATAGGAGATGGCCTGGAAGTCGATGTCCGGATGATGCACCGAGGCCCACTCGGGCTTGGTCATGGTCAGCCACTGGCGATACGCCTCCAACCGCCACTCGAGCAGCCACTCGGGCTCGTTCTTGCGGGCGGAGATCTGCCGGATCACGTCCTCGTTGAGCCCCGGCGGAATGGTCTCGGATTCGATTTCGGTGACAAACCCGTGTTCGTATTCCTGCCGGATCAGTTCGTCGACTTGTTCGGTTCCGGTACTCATCGATTGAGCTCCTCTCCCGGCAGACCCGATTCGTGTTCGGTGCTGCCTGCTTTAAGATGCTGGCCGGGCCCGGCCTGGTTCAGGGGGCCCGTTGCGGTCGGCGGCGCGGTCCTGTCGTCTCGCGACGACAGTGAATCCCTGCGGGATTGTACAATTTTTGCCACTTTCCGGCGGGTCCCCGGGGCGTCGGGCCCCGACGAATTTCCTTAGCTAATTGGTCGGGTATTCTAATAATTGTTGACCAAAATAGTCAACATTATTTCTGGTGGGGATTGGGTGTCGGAAAAACAGTAGCTTGGACCTGCAGGAGACGGGCTTTCCCAACTGGCTGGGATTCTGTTACCCGAGCGGGCGGGACCGGGCCGGTAACTTTATTATATTAACGCTGTCAGCCACCGTACCGCAAGCTGTGGGACGGCCGCCGGGTGGACCCGATTGTCCGGTTTTTGCCGGATGGGGTAGGATGGCCGCACGGTCGGATGCCCCGATCCGATTGTCCGACAACAAGCGAAGGAGAAACAGCGTGGCGAACGAAGGTTACCATGAACCTATCGAGGAACTGGATGACGAAACCCGCGACATGCATCGCGCCATCACCTCCCTGATGGAGGAGCTGGAAGCGGTGGACTGGTACAATCAGCGGGTTACCGCCTGCAAGGACGACGAGCTGCGCGCCATCCTCAAACACAACCGTGACGAGGAGAAGGAGCACGCCGCGATGACCCTGGAATGGATCCGCCGGCGCGACCCCAAATTCGACGAGGAACTGCGCGACTACCTGTTCACCGACAAGCCCATCGCACACGACTGAAATCGAACCCGAGGCGGCCCGTCCGGGCCGCTGTCATCCCTTCTTCCCGTTCACCACCGCCTGCGGCTGCAGCAACTGGCCGTCCCAGTCCATACCGGGCTCCAGCGACATCCATTCGATCAGTTCCCGCTTAAGCCGGGCCGCGACGTCCAGGTAATCGTCGATCACATTGTCATAGCACAGCGGGTCGTTCTCGATATCGAACAGCCAGTACTCGGCGCCGTCGCGCATGGGCAGATACACCAGCTTCCACTTGTCGGTGCGGATCATGCGGTCCTTGGCCTGGATCACCCGGCTGCGGTACTCCGGCTTGATCGCGAGCGTGCCGGTGCGCTTGTCCGGTACCTCGAGCATCTCCAGCAGCGGCGGGTACTGCAGGTGATTGTCCTGCAGCCCGGGGATCTGCCCCAGCCAGACGCCGGTCTCGTGGAAGGCGGGCAGTTCGAGCTCGAAATCCGCCTGCTGCAGGTAGCCGGCAAGTGAGACGCCGTCCACCGATTCAGGCACCGGAAGTTCCAGCAGTTCCAGCAGGGTGGGCATCAGGTCCACGCTGCGCACGGTGCGGTGTACCGCCCGGCCGTCGCGGTGGCGTGGATCCATGATCAGTATCGGGATGCGGGCGCTGGGGTCGTCCCCGACCACGCTGTTGCCCTGGCCCCAGGTGTGGCGCTCGAACAGGTCGGTGCCGTGATCGCTGTAGATGACGATCAGGGTGTTCCGGCGCAGGCCGAGGGATTCCAGGTGCTCGACAATGGCGCGGACCTGATCATCGAAGCTTCTGACCGCGCCGTCGTAGAGGTCGATCACCTGCTGGATATCGAAGGCCTCCTTGCCCTGCTCCTGGCGCTTGATGATGGAGGAGGGGTCGGTCAGGCCGGACAGCGCGAACTTGGAATCGCCGTAATAGTCACCGGCCGCGAACATCTTGTAATAGGGGTATTCCGAGCCGAAGGGCGCATGGGTCGCCCCCATGAACACGTTCAGGTGGAAGGGGCGGTCTCCGGCGGCGTATTCGCTCAGCAGCTGCCTGGCCTTGTAGGTGATCTCGGTATAGATGGGAAAGCCGGCGAGGTAATAGATCTCCGGCAGCAGACGCTTGCCCAGCGGGTTGTGCGCGAACAGGCTCAGGAACAGCCGGATGTCCTTCGGGCCCTGCCGGATGAGGAACTTCAGGTTCCACTGATCTGTTGGCAGGTCGGTCTCCTGATAGCCGAAGCTGAGCTTGGCCAGATCGCCGCCGGCCCAGTCGCCGACGGCGGCGGTCTGGTAGCCGGCACGGTTGAGCAGTTCGGGCAGACCGGTCACCGGAAGCCGGGTCTCGGGGTCGCCGATATAGTTGCTGCGGATGCCGGTGCGCTGCGGCCAGGCGCCGGTCAGCATGCTCGCCAGGCTGGGGGCGGTGCGGGCAACCGGGACATAGGCCTGGGTGAAGAAGGTGCCTTCCCGGGAGAGGGTATCGATGTAGGGGGTCAGCTCGCGCTCGTAGCCGGTGACGCTGAAGCGGTCCGCGCGCAGGGTGTCGGAGCCGATCATGAGCAGGTTCATGCGCGCTGAAGTGGTGCCGGCCTGCAGGCCGTGGCTGACCGGTTCGGGATGATAGTTCACCCCCAGATACAGGGCCGTGCCGGCGATCGCATAGGCGGTCAGGAACCGGGTTGCGCCCACGGCGCCGCGGCGGCGTCCGGCCAGGATGCCGCCCAGCAGTGCCAGTCCCAACAGGACGAGGATGAGGGCCTTGAGCAGGGTCAGGCGCCCGGGGCTGAGCAGGTCCCACACCGGATACAACCAGGCCGGGTCGTAGAGGAAGGAGGCGATGATGCCGGAGGGGTTGTAGAGCAGCAGGTGCAGGAACGCCACGCCGGTGAGAATGCCCAGGGCCAGTCCGGCCCAGATCAGGGCAGGCCAGAATCGTACCGGCCGGCCACGGCTCTGGCAGCGGGCGAGATAGACCGCACTGCCGACGCTGGCCAGGACGAAGGCGATCAGCCAGGTCCAGGCGGCCAGCCGCAGCATGGCAAGCGCGGCATAGCCGCTGTAGGAGGCGAGGATCTCGCCGCGGATCTCGGGTCCGGTGCGGGTGAAGTCGAGCAGTGACTTGGCCGTCAGGGCCAGGGTGAAGAGGGCGGCGGCCACGGCCGTTGCCCCCAGCAGTTTCCGGAATTGATTGGGTTTGCGCATGCTGCCTACCGCGGCTCGTGACGGCCGCTTCCTCGATTAAACCCTGATCCTAGCGCCGGTGCGGGTCGAGCGGCAAGAGCAAAAGGCTTACAGGGACGGTTCAGAGCCGCGCCACCGGCCGCTGGTGGAAGGTGCGGTTGAGCCACTTGCGCACCCGGTTGTGCAGGCGGTAGCCGGCGCGCAGGGGCAGGGGCAGGGGCGGAACGGTTGCCGACAGCGGGTAACCGTATGCGCGCAGCAGGTCCGGTACCGCCCGTTCGAAGGTGGCGATCTGACGCGGCGTCATGCGCTCGCGCCACTTCCCGACGTTGCCCTGCTGCAGTCCCTGCGAGACCAGCGGCGTGGTTCTCAGCAGCTTGCTGTCCATCTGGCCGGGACGCTCGAAGTCGAGAAGTTCCCCGCTGTAGGGTTCGTGCAGGAAATCGCACAGGCGTTCGAGCTGCTGCTGCGGTGCCTCCAGCAGGTCTTCGTAGCGCAGTTCCAGATAGCGCTGCGGTCCCAGCCGGCGGCCGCTGCGCCGGCCCGCCTCGACGCATTCCTCCCAGTAGCGGGCGGCGTGATAGATGTTATAGACATCGAAATCATGGCGCCGCGCCAGCATGGACAGGGCTACGTCGCGGCCGTCGCGGATCAGGTGCACCACCTGACAGTCCGGGAACAGGGCGTCGATGGTGTCCAGGTGCTGCACGTAATAGGGCGTCTTGTCGCCCCAGCGCACCTTGCCGGCGCGCCGGGCCAGATGCCGGTAGAGGGCGTCGATGAGCCCGGCCAGGCCGACGGGCCGTTCGGCGGCCAGGGTCCGGGCCAGTCCGGTCAGCTGCGGGTCGCCGGCCTCGACAAACTCGCGGAAGAACACCGGCCGCAGCTTCTGCATGGCCTGGAGCAGGTCCTGAATCTGTTCGCTGCGGTCCAGCGGCGGTTGCGGGCCGTAGCGGCGGTACAGGGGGATGAAGAAGTGCGATTCGTCCCCGGGCAGGAACAGCCGCGGATGCGAGCGCAGCATGTACAGCAGCAGGGTGGTGCCGGAGCGGGGCGCGCCGACGATGAACAGGGGCCTTTCCGGATTCATGGAGACAGCGATACCTCGGCAACGACACGACAGCCAGCGCGTAGGATGGGTGAAGGCGCTCTGCGCCGCAACCCATCAGCGGCGGGGATGATGGGTTGCGCCTCGCTCTGCCCGGCCTGCGATTCAGCCACGGCGCAGCAGCCAGCGCCGCCAGCGCTGCGCCTCGTCGCGGATGCCCGCCAGCGGCAGCGTCAGAAACATCAGCAGATAGAACAGCACCGCCGCCGCCGCCATCCCGAACAGATAGGGCCAGCTGATGGTGCCGCCGCCCAGCTGCTGCTGCCAGAGGCCGTCCAGCCCGGCCAGAAAGCCGAACAGCAGCAGGTTCAGCAGCACCGGGGCGGCCAGGGCCGCCGGCAGATCCGACCAGCGTGCCCCCAGGCTGCGCCGGGCCAGGGCGAAGAAGCGCAGCGCGATCCAGGCCTGGCAGGGCACCATGGCCCAGGCCACGCCGACCATGCCCCAGCGCAGACCGATCAGACAGCCCACGGCGATGACCAGTGCCGACTCGACCTGCAGCGCCAGTTCCCGCCCCAGCCAGTTGCGCGCCGCGGTCACCGCCCGCGACGGTCGGATGATGCACTGGCTGAGGCCGATCAGGGACAGGATCTGCAGCGGCAGCGCGGCCGGGCTCCAGTTGGGACCGTAGACCAGGGTGATGAAGGCCGGCGCCAGCCAGAACAGGCTCACATAGATCGGCAGCATGTACAGGGTGACCAGGCTGAGCGTGCGCCGGTACAGCCAGCGCGACTGGTCGGCGTTGTCCTGCAGCTTGGACAGGGCGCGGAAGGTGGTGGCGTAGGCCGGGGTGCCGATCATCTCGGCCGGGATCTGGAACAGGCTGCCGGCCTTGTTGTACAGGCCGAGGAAATGCTCGCCCAGGGTACGGCTGATGAGAAAGTTCTCCACCTGGCGGTTGATATGGAAGGCGACATTGTTGGCCTGGATCCGTACCCCATAGCGGCCGAGGTCGCCCACTGCCCGGCGGTCCAGCTGCAGGGCCAGCGGCAGACGCACCACCCGTTTGCTCAGCAGGATCTGGATGAAGGTGCCGAGCAGACCGCTCAGCACCAGGCTCCATACGCCCATGCCGTGCCAGGCCATGGCGATGCCGGCCAGCCCCGACAGGAACATGCCGCCGAAGGAGACCAGGGCGAAGGCCTTGAAGCGCATCTCGCGGTGCATCCAGGCCGCCTGGGTGTTCATCAGCGGCCGCAGCAGGAAACCCACCGCCGCCGTCTGCAGCAGCGGCCGGTAGAGCGGGTCGTCGTACCAGGCGGCGAAGGGCCAGGCCAGGAGGTAGAACAGCAGGAACAGGCCGGTGCCGATCAGCAGCTGCAGGGTGAAGGCGGTATTGTAGTGGCGCTGTTCCACCTCGCGGGCCTGGACCAGCGCCTTGGACATGCCGCCCACCGCCACCACCGTGGCCAGTCCGGTGAAGATCTGGATGGTGACCATCATGCCGAATTCTTCCGGCACCAGGAGGCGGGCCAGGATCACGCCGAACACGAATTGCACGGCGAAGCTGCCCGTGCCCTTGGTGATCAGCCAGGTGGTGCCGGAACGGAGCGAATCCTGCAGGGCCATGGTCAGCGGGTCAGTGGGCGTGACGGGCGGAGCCGTCGTTAACGGATGATGCGACGTTCAATCTCGCCTTCCTTGTCAAAGCGTACGAGTTCCACCTGCGAGCCGTCGCGCGCGAACCACCACTGGCTGCGGCGTTCGCCGCTGCGGATCTCGCAGCCGACGGCGTTGTCGCGATCGGGCAGGCGGCGGGCCTCGGTCGCCCGCCCTGCATCCAGCAGCGAGGGCAGCATCACCACCAGATAGTGGTCCAGCCGGGCCGGTGCGGACGGGCTGACCTCCAGGCGCCAGGCGCCCGGCTCCAGGGTGCGGCCGCGCTCGTCGCGTTTGGCGATGCGCGTATAGACGGCGCCGTCGTCGTCATAGTTTCGGTCGCCCAACCGGAACTCTTGACCCTCGCCGCCGATGCGCTGGATGCGCGGCTGTTCGGGCAGCAGGATATGACCTTCCAGCCGGCCGCCGGCGTGGCCGGGACGATCCTGCCCGGGCGGCAGTTCGATCAGGAACTCGCTGCCCTCGACCCGCGGCTCGGTCTGGCTGTGCAGCAGCCAGCGCTTGGTGAAGTCGGCGCGGGTGGCCTCGACCCGGTCGAACACGATGACGGCATCCTGCACCCGGTCGTAGACGAAGGCCCGGCGCAGCGATTCCACCCGCCGGGTGCGGTGGGCGAAGGTGCCCTTGCCCGACAGGCGGTTGGTGTAGGCCGGGGTGAGGTCGGCCAGTTTGACCGCTGCGCCGGCATCCCGGTACACGGCCAGGGTCTCGCCAGTGTGGTAGAGGTCGTACTGTTCCCGCCAGTGTTCCAGGTCGAGCGGAGCGGCCAGCCCCCAGCCGGAGCCGATGCGGCGCTGGCCGCCGTCGTTGTGGATGTGGCGGATCCTGTCGCTCTGATGCCGGGGCACGGTATCGGCCGGATCCGTCACCGTGATCACATTGTGGGCGATGCTCTGGTAGGCATAGTTCATGTGATGGTCGGAGCCGTACTGCTGCGGATAGATGCCGCTGTCGATGGCCAGGGCGCCGCCCTTGTAGATAGTGAAGGCGCCCTGGTCGAGGTGCATGTGCGACCAGTAATTGTCGCCGGCCTTGAAGGTGACGAAAGTGGCCTCGGGCGACCAGTCGCTGCGCGCGAGCAGCAGGCCGACGCCATCGGCGTAATGGCTCAGTGGCAGTTGCTGTCTGGCCTCGGGCCGGCACAGGCCGGTATCGGGCAGCGGTCCCCAGGGCCAGCTCAGCGGCTGGGGACGTTTCGGGTTCGGGCAGCCGTCGAGACTGTAGGCCGCCGGGTGGTTCAGTTCCACGCCCAGGGCGGCGGCGTCCGGCACGCTGTTCTCGTACAGTCCGCCATCGCCGATATGGATGTCCTCGCCGTCGGGCCGCTTGCGGTGGACCAGGAAGTCGGCGAAGCCGCGCAGTCCGGGCTCGCTGGCGAACAGGTCTTCGCCGGTGGCGGCGCGCCACATGTTGGGCAGCTGGAACACGGCGTCGCCGATGCCGATGGCGACATACTCGGCACCCTCGTGCCAGCCGCCGTTCGCGCCCATCACCTGCCGCCAGACCGGCAGCACGCTGTGCTTCCAGTAATGGTGCGTGAAATTCATCACCGCCCCGGCGCGCGGGTGGTCGCCATGCACGGCGATGGCGCAGGCCATCAGGGCCTGGAACGGGTTGTTGTACAGATACACGTTATAGGGCGATAGCTGGTTGCGGCGAATGAAGCGGATCTGGTACTCGCAGGCATCCAGGGTCTTCTCCAGCAGACTGGCGCGCTGCGCCTCGCTCCATTTGTCATACAGCCAGTCGTAGGCCATGGCCAGCGGCTTGGTCTGCTGATTGCCGCGCCAGCGCAGTTCCAGTTCGAGCAGTTCGGCGTGCAGCTGGCCCAGATCCTGGCTGCCCGGGACCAGTACCTCGGCCATCACGGCGTCGAAGACGCGGTGATGACGCCGGTTGGCGTCGCTGGCCCGGCGCTGCAGATGCTCCAGGTAGTGGGGATTTTCCGCGCGGATGATGTCCAGCTGCCGGGGTGTCGGGTAGGGCAGGCGCGGATGTGCCATGCGGAAGCCGGGCAGTTCGGCCGCCGGCAGGCCTTCCGGCGCCGGGATCTCGCGCACCTGCAGTTCCTGTCCGGCGTTGCCGGCCTGGGGGCGGATCAGCAGGGTGGCGGCCAGGCTGGCGGCGAGCAGGATGCCGAAGGCGTACAGGGCCTGGCTGGCGGCCAGCGGCCGGAGCGGACGTGGGGCCGGCTGCGGGGCGCTCAGCAGCCAGGCCAGCAGCCAGCCGAGCAGGGCCAGGATCACGTCGGTGATATCGCCCTGGCGCCCGGGCAGACCGCGCTGCTGCCACTCCAGGCCGAAGGACAGGGCCGCGATGGCCAGCATCCCGGACCACAGCAGCAGACTGCCGGCACGGGCCAGCGGCGTCTGCCGCAGGAACAGGCCCAGGGCCAGAAACGGCCAGAGTTGGGCGGCGACGTCGGTCAGCCCGAAGCCGTGGCTGATCTGCGGCGAGAAGGGCCGCCAGTTGAAGGGATGCAGCTGCGCGGCGCCGGCATCGACCTGGCCCTGGGCGAGGATGTAGCCGCACAGTGCGGCGGCCGCGCCGACCCAGGGCCACAGGGGCTCGCGCCGACGCAGCAGCAGCACCAGACCGAAGCCGAGCAGGGTGCCCAGCACCAGATCGAGTGACAGCTGGCTGCCGCTGATCAGTACCCGGGCGGCCAGCAGTGCCGGCAGCAGCAGCGCCAGCAGCCGCAGCCGCGGCTGCTGCGGTTTCAGCAGCTGCAGCAGGGCCAGGGCGAAGGCCAGCACCAGGCCCAGCCGCGCCAGGGTGGCCTGCAGATCCAGCAGTGCCGGGTTGCGCAGCCCGTTGTACAGCGGCAGCAGGCTGTGGCGGATGCCGCCCGGGCTGAGATCGGGCAGCAGGGGGCTGAGTTCGATGAACAGCCACAGCAGCACTGTCAGCGCGGCCGCGGCGGCGGGGGCGTCATCCCGCAGCCAGCGCAACCGCTGGCGTTGCAGCCAGCCCGGCAGGCCGGTCCGGGTGCCGGTGGCCAGCAGTGCGCCCAGCCCCGCGCCGGTGATGTTGAGCAGACTGTCCAGGCCCGAGGTGGTGCGCCCGGGCAGAAAGTGCTGCAGGGCTTCCAGGCCGAGACTGGTGCCGGCCGCCAGCAGCAGCACGGGTGTCAGGCCCGCATGGCCGCGGCGGCGCTGGTGGCCGGCCCAGAGAAAACCGAACGGCATGTAGACCAGCAGGTTCAGCAGCGCGTCGGCGGCGTTGAATCCAGGCAGCAGACTGTCGGGCAGCCAGCCGGCGGCCGGGCG
>PABG01000101.1 GCA_002699185.1 Gammaproteobacteria bacterium
CCCAGCGCGCCTACGAGATGAACTCCAAGACCATCTCCTCGGTGGATCGCATGCTGCAGTATGTGAATCAGAATCTCTAAGGTGATTTTGAATCGTGAATATTGAGTCGTCATTGCGAGCGCAGCGCGGCAATCCCATAACGTCGATGCAGTCGGTCGGAAATTGCCGCGGCGCTGCGCGCGTCGCAATGACGTCGTTCCGGATATCCGGAAGCGGAGGCTTGAAATGAAGTCATTGCACAAGCTCTTGCCCGTTTTGTGGTTGCTGGGAGCGGTGCTCGCCGGCGGCTGCGCCACCCATCCCGGGCCGCGCGCGGATTACCGTCCGCCCATACCGCAGCCGCAGACCCCGCCGCCCCGGACGCAGGGCACCATCTACCACGCGGGCACCGCGATGTACCTGTTCGAGGATATCAAGGCGCGGCGCGTCGGTGACATCATCACCATCGTGCTGGAGGAGCGCACCCAGGCCAGCAAGAATGCCAAGACCGAGACCGACAAGGAAACCTCGCTGGAGTCGCAGACGCCCACGGCGCTGGGGGACACCTTCGGCAGGCTCGGTGCCTCAGTGGACAACAGCACCGAATTCGACGGCGAGGGCAAGAGCAGCCAGAGCAACAGCCTGACCGGCAATATCAGCGTCACCGTGATCGACGTGCACCCCAACGGCAATCTGGTGGTGCGCGGCGAGAAGTGGCTGACCCTGAACCAGGGCGATGAATATATCCAGATTTCGGGTATCGTGCGTCCGGTCGACGTGCGCCCGGACAACACCGTGCCCTCGACCCGGGTGGCGGATGCGCGCATTACCTACAGTGGCCAGGGTTTCGTGCACGACTCGAACACCATGGGCTGGTTTGCCCAGTTCTTCAACAGTGTCTTCTGGCCGTTCTGAACAAGCAGTAAAGCTTCGTCATTGCGAGGAACGAAGTGACGCGGCAATCTCCAGGCAGCTGCTTATACGGTATGAGATTGCCACGCTACGCTCGCAATGACGGCTGAGTCAGTGCCATCCGATTGGGAGAGGGGAAACAAACGTCATGATCCGCAACCGTAGAAAATTCTGCATCCGCTCCAGAGCTACGGGATTCCTCCCGGCCCTGTTTCTGAGCCTGCTGGCGGCATTCCCCGCCGCCGCCGAACGCGTCAAGGACATCGCTACCGTGGCCGGGGTGCGCGACAATCAGCTGGTCGGCTATGGCATCGTGGTCGGGCTGGACGGCACCGGTGACAAGACTCCCTTCACCGTGCAGAGCGTGAAAAGCATGCTGGCCCAGTTCGGGGTCAAGGTGCCGGATGATCAGCGCATCAGGCTCAAGAACGCCGCGGCCGTGACCCTGAGCGCGGATCTGCCGCCCTTTGCCAAGAAGGGACAGAAGATCGATATCACCGTTTCCTCCATCGGCGATGCGACCAGCCTGCGCGGCGGCACCCTGTTGATGTCGCCCCTGCGTGGCGCCGACGGCCAGGTCTACGCCATTGCCCAGGGCAATCTGGTGGTGGGGGGATTGAGCGCCGGCGGCAACGACGGCTCACGTATCACGGTGAACGTGCCCAGTGTCGGCCGCATCCCCAACGGCGCGACGGTCGAGCGCGAGGTGCTCAGCCCGTTCATGGAGGGTGACAGCCTGACCCTGAACCTGCACACCCCGGACTTCACTACCGCCAATCGTCTGGCCCGATCCATCAATGATCTGATCGGGCCGGATTCGGCCCGCCCGATGGATGCCGGTGCGGTCAGCGTCAATGCCCCGCGTGACCGTTCCCAGCGAGTGGCCTTCGTCTCACTGCTGGAGAACCTGGAGATCAATCCGGGTGAGGCGCCGGCACGGGTGATCGTCAACTCGCGCACCGGTACCGTGGTCATCGGCCAGCATGTGCGGGTGATGCCGGCCGCCGTGGCTCACGGCAATCTCACGGTCACGATCACCGAGGACCCCCAGGTCAGCCAGCCGGCGCCGCTGTCCGAGGGCGAGACGGTGGTCACGCCGTCCACCACCGTTGCCGTGGAGGAAGAGGACAACCGCATGTTCCTGTTCGAGCCCGGCGTGACCCTCAACGATATCGTGGTCGCGGTCAACCGCGTGGGGGCGGCCCCGAGTGACCTGGTCGCCATCCTGGAAGCCCTCAAACAGGCCGGTGCCCTGCGCGCCGAGCTGGTGGTGCTATGAATCATGGACACACCGTAGGATGGGTGAAGCGAAGCGCAACCCATCGAAATGGCTCCAACCCGATGGGTTACGGCGCTACGCGCCTGCACCCATCCTACGGGTATACGGGGTGACGCGATGAACAAGGTCGCCGATGCCAACGCCTTCATGGACCTGCAGGGCCTGGCTGCCCTGAAGAGCCAGGCGGTGCAGTCCGGCGGCCGTGACATCGATACCCTGCGCCGGGTGGCGGGTCAGTTCGAGTCCCTGTTCGTGCAGATGCTGCTGAAGAACATGCGCGCCACCAGCTTCGATGAGGGCGGCCTGCTCAACAACGACCAGATCAAGTTCTATCAGCAAATGTTCGATCAGCAGATCGCGGTAGAAGCCACCAAGGGCCGCGGACTGGGCATCGCCGACATGCTGGTGCGCCAGCTGGGTGGCGCGCCTGACTCGCCCGGCGACATGCCGGGGCAGGCAGTACCGCCGGTCCCGACAGTCACCCGCGAAACCCTGTTCGGACCCCAGGCGGCGCGTTCCGCGGAGGACGTGTCGCTGCGTGATGAATCCATGCGCCCTCACCCCAACCCTCTCCCGCGAGCGGGAGAGGGGGCGAAGGTGTCGCTGCGCGATGACTTTATTAGCGAACCCGGCAACCCGCGCGAGTTTATCCAGGCGGTCTGGCCGCACGCCCAGCGTGCCGCCGCCGCCCTGGGTGTGCCGGCGGAGGGGATCCTTGCCCAGGCCGCACTGGAGACCGGCTGGGGCCGCCACGTCATGCAGCAGCCCGATGGACGCAGCAGCCACAATCTGTTCGGCATCAAGGCCGATTCCCGCTGGCAGGGGGATCAGGTGGTCAAGCCGACCCTGGAGTTCCGCGACGGCGTGATGCGGCAGGAGCGGGCGGCCTTCCGCGCCTACGATTCCCTGGGCGCGGGTTTCGACGACTATGCCCGTTTCCTGCAGGAACAGCCGCGCTACCGCGAGGCCCTGCAGGCCGATTCGGCTGAGTCCTTCGCCGCGGCCCTGCAGCAGGCCGGCTATGCCACCGATCCGGAGTACGCGCGTAAGATCGGCGCAATCATGCACCGTTCCGATTTCCGCCAGCAGGTGGCCGCCCTCAAGCAAGCGCAGGCCGGGCCGTTAGCCTCTGCAGGGGAATCGGGCGGCGCAGCCGGCCAGCTGCCGGGTTCATCATCAGCCGCGCCCTCGCGCGCACAGGAGAGCTAAGCCATGGCCAGCGGGATTCTCGGTACGGCCTCATCGGCGCTGCTGTCATTCCAGCGGGCGCTGGCGACCACCGGCCACAACATCGCCAACGTCAATACCGACGGCTTCAGCCGCCAGCGGGTGGACCTGAGCACCCAGACGCCGAACAGCTCCGGTGCCGGATTCATCGGCAACGGCGTCAAGATCGACGGTGTCCAGCGCAGCTATGACGATTTCCTGGAACGCGAACTGCGCAGCAGCATCGGCGCCCGCGACAGCTCCCGCACCTACGCCGAGTTCGCCTCGGTGGTGGACAATCTGCTGGCGGATCCGAACTCGGGCCTGTCGCCGGCGCTGCAGAACTTCTTCGATTCCATCCAGCAGGTGGCCGACGATCCCACCGCCATCCCGGCGCGCGAGCTGATGTTGAGCGAGGCCGAATCGCTGGTGGCCAGTTTCCGGCATATCGACGGCGAACTCGACGGCTTGCGCGAGCGTATCGGCATCGAGTTCCGCAACCAGGTCTCCGAGATCAACGATCTGGCGGATTCCATCGCCAGCCTCAACGAGGACATCGCCCTGGCCTTCGGCTCGGGCACCGGCCAGCCGCCCAATGACCTGCTGGACCAGCGCGACCAGCTGGTGCTCAAGCTGTCGGAGAAGATCGGTGTGACCACGCTGGAGCAGTCGGACCACACGCTCAATGTCTATATCGGCAATGGTCAGCCCCTGGTGGTGGGGCAGAAGGCGGGCAGTCTCAGCGTGCAGCGCAACAGTCTGGACAGTCAGCAGCTGGATATCGGTTTCTCCTTCGGTGGGGGCGGCTCGAGTCTGATCACGGACAAGATCAGCGGCGGCAGCCTGGGCGGGATCATCGAGTTCCGCAAACAGGTGCTGGATCCGTCCCAGAACCGGCTGGGCCAGATCGCGGTTTCTCTCGCCGAGGCCTTCAATGCCCAGCACCGTGTCGGCCAGGACCTGGACGGCAATCCGGGCAGCAGTCTGCCGGATTTCTTCGCCGTCACCGATCCGAATGACCAGGTATTCTCCAATCTGACCAATGCGGGTTCCTCCAGTCTGAATGTCGCTTTCGATACGGCGACCATCGATCAGCTGACCGCGGATGAATTCCGCCTGAGCTACAACGGCGGTACCTGGACCCTGGAGAATCTCACCAGCGGGGCCACCGACACGATCACGCCGGGGACGACCTTCACGGGGTACGGCCTGGACATCGATCTCAGCGTTACCGGCACCGCGGTCGACGGTGACAGCTATCTGCTGCGGCCGACCCGCCAGGGCGGCAATGACATCGCCGCTAATATAACCAATCCACGCGAAATCGCCGCGGCCGCGCCCGTGCGCATCGACGCGGCGGCCGGCGCTGCCGGCATTCCGAGCAACACCGGCAGCGGGCAGTTTTCCTCCGGTGTAGTGACGGGGACACTGCCGTCACTGCCCATCACCCTGACCTATGATGACGCGACCAACACCTTCACTGATGGCGGCAGCATATCCTTCGGCTATGACCCGACCACCCAGTCCGGTGCCACCTTCACCAGCGCCGATACCGGCATCAGCGGGTTGGAGTTCACCATCTCGGGGACGCCGGACAACAACGACCAGTTCGTGATCAGTGCCAACAGCGGCGGTGGCGGCGACAACCGCAATGCCCTGGCCCTGGCCGGTCTGCAGACCGACAGGACCATGAACAACGCCACGGCCAGTTTTCAGGACAGTTATGGCCAGATGATCGCCGATGTCGGCGTCAAGACCCGGCGCGCCCAGACGCTTGCCACCACCCAGGGCAACCTGGCCAACCAGGCCCAGGCCCGGCATGACGCGGTTTCGGCGGTCAATCTGGACGAGGAGGCCGCCGAGTTGCTGCGCTGGCAGCAGGCCTATCAGGCCGCCGCCCAGGTGGTCACCATCTCCGACACCATCTTCCAGACGCTGTTGCAGGCGACAGGCAGGTAAGACGACATGCGCATCTCGACCTCACAACTCTACCTGCAGGGGCTGCAGGCCATCCAGGATCAGCAGACCCAGCTGGCGCGGGTCAGCAACCAGCTCGGTACGGGCCGGCGGATTATCTCGCCGGCCGACGACCCCGCGGCCAGCGCCTCCATCGTCGGTCTCAACGAGGATCTGCAGCGGCTGGAACGATTCCAGACCAATGCCGACCGCGCCGAGTCGCGTCTGGGCCTGACCGAGACCACGCTCGATTCCGGCATCAGCGCCATGCAGCGGCTGCGTGAACTGGCGATTACCGGCCTCAACGGCAGCCAGAGTGCCGAAAGCCGTGCCGATATCGCCGCCGAGGCGCGCCAGCTGCTGGATCAGATGATCGCGCTGGGCAACACCCGTGACGCCAACGGCGAATACATCTTCGGCGGCTTCCAGAGCCAGACCCAACCCTTCACCCAGACCGCCGGCGTGGTCAGCTACAACGGCGATCAGGGCCAACGCTTCATTGCCGTGGGGGAGAACCGTCAGGTCGCAGTGACCGACAACGGCTCGGACATCTTCATGGCCGCCCCGTCCGACAACACCCAGAGCGCATTCACGGTGATTGCCGATTTTGCCGCCGCCATGGAGAACAACACGCCCCAGGATCTCGATTCCCCGCCGCGCTCGGCGCACATCCTGGACGACATCGACGCGGTACTCGACAACATGAGCGGGGCTCGCAGCACCATCGGCGCGCGCCAGCGTGCCATCGACCTGCAGCGCGAGCAGAATGCCGACGCCATCCTGCGCATGGAACAGACCCGTTCGGGGCTGCAGGACCTGGATTTCGCCGAGGCCGCGACCAATCTCCAGCGCCATACCGCCGCGTTGGAAGCCGCACAGCTGAGCTTCACCCGTATCCAGGGACTGTCGCTGTTCAATTTTCTGAGATAATTCAAGAGCGCCACGGAATACACGGAAAACACGGACAGAACGTAACTACTCACGCCTTTATCCCCTCTCCCCCTTGGGGGAGAGGGTTAGGGTGAGGGGGTAAGTAGTTACGACAAAACAATATAGTCGTAGGTTGGGCTGAGCTACGCGAAGCCCAACAACCGGATGTTTCGTCCGTGTTTTCCGTGTATTCCGTGGCGCTCTTGATCGATTAAAGCCCGCCCAGCCGCCGACCGATAGCCATGCAGGCCCGCAAAAGGTCGGATATGGCACCGGATCCCAACACGACTGTCCTGCTGATCGAGGAATCACCCACGCTGCGCTATGCGCTGGAGCGGCTGTTGCATGACAGTGGTTTCGCTGTCGCCGTCGCGGAAACCTTCGGCGCGGGCCTGGAACGGTTGAGCGCCGCCCCCGGCGCTGCCGGCATCGGCGTGGTGATCATCGGCTGGCCGGTACATACCCGCCCGGAGGCCGACGATCTGTTCACCCTGCTGGAGGGGCCGGACCTCGCCGCCCTCCCGGTGCTGATCATGGTCACCGATCCGGAACCCGCCACCCGGGCCTGGGTAGTGCGCCGCTCGCGTACCGCCATGCTGGACTGGCGCCTGCACACCGAGGCGGTGGCCACCCTCAACACGCTCAGGGTCGCGGGAGGGCCGGACGCGGTGGAACTCGAGCCGCCGCTGGCCGATCAGGGCGGTACCCGCATCCTGTTCGTGGACGACTCACCCAGCGTGCGTGCCTACTACCGCCGGCTGCTCAGCGGCCAGGGTTACCGGCTGGAACTGGCGGCCAACGTCGACGAGGGTTTTGACAAGGCCCGCAGTGAATCCTTCGACATCGCCATCATCGATTACTTCATGCCGGGCGCGAACGGCGACGTGCTGTGTCGCTGGCTGCGCGATGACCCGGCCACCCGGCACATCACCACGGCCATCTTCACCAGTACCTATCTCGACCAGGTGATCCAGGACTCGCTCAATGCGGGTGCGGCCGAATGCATGTTCAAGGACGAGCACGATGCCCTGTTCCTGGCCCGGGTGGCGGCGATGAGCCGCAGCGTGGCCGGGCGCAAGTCGATCGAGGCCGAGCGCCAGCGCCTGCAGAGCATCCTCAACTCGGTGGGCGAGGGCGTCTATGGCGTGGATGCCGAGGGGCGGATCACCTTCATCAATCCCGCCGCGCGCCTGATCCTGGGCTATGACGAGAACCGCGAACTGCTGGGGCAGTCCGCACACGAACTGTTCCATTACGCCGAACAGGACGGCACTCCGATCGCACCGCTCAGCAGCCTGCTGCAGTCGAGCTACGGCAGCCGTCAGATCCTGCGCAGCTGGGAGACCTGCTTCTGGACCCGCGAGGGGAATTCGGTGCCCATCGAGTGCACCGTCTACCCCCTCTACATGGCCAGACAGCAGCAGGGCTCGGTGATCGCCTTCCGCGATATCTCCGAACGCAAGAACCTGGAGGAGCGGCTGCTGTGGCAGGCGACCCATGATGCGCTCACCGAACTGTTCAACCGGCGTTACCTCGAAGAACAGCTGGAAGCCGAATGTCAGTGGCAGCAGCGTCAGAAGGCCACCAGCGCATTGCTGTATCTGGATCTGGATCACTTCAAGTACATCAACGACACCGAGGGCCATGCCGCCGGCGATGCGTTGCTGATCCAGGTGGGGCGGCGGCTGCTGGAACGCCTGCGCCGCACCGATACCCTGGCCCGGCTCGGCGGCGATGAGTTCGCCATCCTGCTGCGCAATATTGAGCCGGAAGAACTTCAGGCGGCCAGCGAGGCCTTCCGGGCCGCGGTCTCGGAGCAGGACTTCAACTATCATGGCAAGACGTTCAAGGTCCGGGCCAGCATCGGCGCCGCCCTGATCGATGCCGGCACGCCGTCGCCGGGGGAGGCCCTGGCCGAGGCCGACATCGCCTGCCACGTGGCCAAGCAGCAGGGCGGCAACCGCAGCCATGTCTATGATCCCCACGACCGGCAGAAGGATCTGATGGATCGGGAACTGGGCTGGTCCAACCGCCTGCGCGATGCCCTGCGCGTGGACAACTTCCTGCTGCACTATCAGCCCATCATGCCCCTGAGCGGTCTGGATGCCGACCGGCTTCCGCACGGCAACCTGTGGAACTGGTTCGCCGGTCATCCGGCTTCGTGCCACGCCTGCTTCGAGGTGCTGCTGCGGCTGCGCGGCCCGGACGGGGAGGCCATCGCCCCGGATAATTTCATCCCCACGGCGGAACGCTTCTACCTGATGCCGGAAATCGATGAATGGGTGCTGCGCAATGCCCTGATCAAGCTGGCCGAAATGAACCGGGTGTTCCGCAAGGCCTGCTTCTCCATCAATGTCTCGGGGCATACCCTGTGCAACCGCGACTGGCCGGCCCGGGTCCAGCGCCTGATAGGCGAGCACGGCGTGGACCCCGGCTGTGTCACCTTCGAGGTGACCGAGACCGCCGCCATCTGCGATATGGGCGCAGCCCGGCGTGCCATCAACAGCATCCGCGATCTCGGCTGCCGCTTCTCGCTGGATGACTTCGGCACCGGCTTCAGTTCCTTCTCGCAGATGAAGCAGCTGCCGGTGGACTACATCAAGATCGACGGCATGTTCGTCCAGGCCATGGCCACGGACCCGATCGATCAGGCCATGGTCCAGTCCATGAACGACATCGCCCACTGCCTGGGCCGCCAGACCGTGGCCGAGTACGTCAACAGCCGCGACATCCTGCAGCTGCTCATCGCCTGCGGCGTCGACCATGCCCAGGGTCACTACATCGCCCGGCCGCTGGAGGACCCGGCGGTGGTGGCGGATGAGTAAGGATCAAGAGCGCCACGGAAAACACGGAAAGCACGGACATTTGAATTCCTCCTGTAGGATGGGTGGAGGCGCCATGCGCCGCAACCCATCGCGCACCACGATGGGTTGCGCTGCGCTCCACCCATCCTACCCGGCCAGGGTCGGTGCCCCCTTATTCCTTTCCGTGCTTTCCGTGTTTTCCGTGGCTATTTGAATATAAAATTCATTTGGTTACGTGGATTTCATGGCCATATCACCGCGGCGTCAAAAAAACCTAAAGATTCGTCTGCGCCGCCCGCTATGCCTGTTGGGAGCGGTGAATATTTCGAGCCTCGAAGTATATCCGCTAGTCAACAACCGAATCCCCGTGGCAAACCCAGCGCCACCCGGGACAAGGAGATCGAATCATGGCACTTATCGTCAATACCAACATCGCCTCGCTGAACGCCCAGCGCAACCTGACCAACTCCCAGAGCACCCAGGCATCGGCCCTGGAGCGCCTGTCCTCCGGCCTGCGCATCAACAGCGCCAAGGACGACGCCGCCGGCCTGGCCATTTCCGAGCGCTTCACGACCCAGGTGCGCGGCCTGACCCAGGCGGCGCGCAACGCCAACGACGGCATCTCCCTGGCCCAGACCGCCGAAGGTGCCCTGGGCGGCCTGACCGAGAGCCTGCAGCGTATCCGCGAGCTGGCCATCCAGTCCGCCAACGCCACCAACAGTGACTCCGACCGCGCCGCCCTGCAGACCGAGGTCTCCGAGCTGGTCGAGGAAATCAACCGCGTGGCCAACACCACCACCTTCAACGGCGTGAACCTGCTTGACGGCAGCTTCTCCGCGCAGGCCTTCCAGGTCGGCGCAAACGCCAACCAGACCGTGTCCATCGATACCATCACCGACGCCAACAGCGACGTGCTGGGCGGCAACCTGGCCTCAGTCAGCGGTACCGCTGTCACCGGCGCCATCGCCGACGGCGACCTGACCGTCAACGGCAATGCCATAGCCGCCACTAACGGCGACGCGGCCGAGATCGCTTCCGCCATCGAGTCCGCCACCTCCGGCGTGACCGCCACCGCCACCAATGCGCAGACGGGTATTACCTTCAATGATGTTGTCGGTACGGCTGCAACCGCGGGCACGAACACCGCCAGCACCGCCATGACGGTTTCCGATTTCAGCACCGATACGGTCAGCTTCGATGTGGACGGCAACACCGTGACCCTGAACGCCGACTACACCGATCTTGACGGCGTCGTGAGCGAGATCCAGTCGCAGCTGGATTCGGCATCTTCCGGTACCTACGCTGTCAGCCGTGACGGTTCCGACAACCTCATCATCGCCACCACCGCCACCGGCTCCGGTGCCACCGCGCCCGTGGTCAACAACTTCGTCGGAGACCTGGACGGCAACACCACCGCGGTGACGGACTTCGTGACCGGTACCACCTCGGATGGTGCTGATGCCGTTGCCCCGACCTACACCCTGGACCTCGACGGCACCACCCTCGATCTGTCCAGCGCCGGCAGCGATGGCACCATCACCGCCAGCGAAGTGGCCAGCGCCATCAACGCCCTGGACGGCTACACCGCTTCGGCCGGTGCCGGCACCATCGATGTCACCAAGGCCGATGGCAGCAACATCGTGTTCACGGAAAGCGGCAGTGATTCGGATGCCACCGAAGGTCTGGCAGTCGACGGTTCCGGCTCCGCGGCCACTGAGACCTATCGCGGCTCCATCAGCCTGACCACTACCGATGGCTCCGACATCGTGATCGGCGGCAACACCCCCGGCAACGCCGGTCTGACCGCGGGCACCACTGCGGCTGCCGTCGATTCCAACGCGGCCGTCGGTGCCATCGACATCTCCACCGCCGCCGGTGCCCAGACCGCGATCGACATCGCTTCCCGGGCCCTGAACGACATCAACAGCGCCCGTGCCGAACTCGGTGCCGTGCAGAACCGGTTCGAGGCGGTCATCGACAACATCGGGGTGACCAACGAGAACCTCACCGCTGCCCGCTCGCGTATCCTGGATGCGGACTTCGCGGCCGAAACCGCCGCCCTGACCCGCAGCCAGATCCTGCAGCAGGCCGGTGTCTCCGCGCTGGCCCAGGCCAACAGCCTGCCGCAGCTGGCCCTGTCGCTGCTGCAGTAAGGAGGTGAGTGAACCCGCCCGGGGCTTTGTCCCGGGCGTGGTTTCAACTCCGGTTTCAGAGGCATGCCGATTATGAACAGCGAATTGAGCATCGCGACATCCCTGATTCCTGCCCGCACCGAGATTGCCACGGTGCGCAAGCCCGCAGCCGCCCAGGAACTCAGCGTGGTCCCCGGCCAGGACTTGCCGCCGGCAGACGGCCCGAGGCAAGCCGCCGCCGCCGAGGAGCAGGGGCGCGAGTCCGAACGGACCATGAAGGATACCGGCGATCTGCAACAGGCTGTGAGCCGGATGAATGATTTTGTCCAGAACCTGCAGCGCGATCTGCGCTTCGAGGTCGACGACGAACTGGGACGGACAGTGATTTCCGTCGTGGATTCAGAAACAAAGGAAGTGATTCGTCAGATCCCCCCGGAGACCGTAATCGAGCGCGCCCGGCGCCTGCAGGCGCAGGAGGACGTGGCCGAGGGGCTGCTGTTCAGGGAGCAGGCCTGAGCTGGCCTGTTTATTGCTAACTGCGTAATAGCCACGGAAAACACGGAAAGGAACAAAGGGTCGCAGACCAAAGCAGGGTAGGATGGGTGGAGCGCAGCGCAACCCATCGTGCCAGGCGATGGGTTACGACGCACGGCGCCTCCACCCATCCTACGGGGCCACTTCAAATGTCCGTGCTTTCCGTGTTTTCCGTGGCCATGATCTAAGCAACAACGAGACAGCAGATGGCAGGCAGCATCACATCAACCGGGCTGGGTTCCGGCCTGGATATCGAAAACCTGGTCAGCCAGCTGGTGACCGCCGAGGGGCGTCCCGCCCGTCAGCGACTCGACCGCAACGAGGCCGAACTGCAGGCCCGCATCAGTGCCTACGGCACGCTCAAGAGCAGCTTCAGCGCCTTTCAATCCAGCCTGAACAGCCTGACCAGTCTCTCCAGCTTCCAGAGTAAATCCGCTAGCTCCAGTGACAAGGAGGTGGCCACTGTCACCAGCACCAACGCTGCGGCCGCCGGCAGTTATGACCTGGAGGTCTTCGATCTGGCCCGGGCCCAGCGTCTGGTCAGTGATCCCGCGGCCGGGGCCGATTTCACCGCCCTCGATGACGTGGTCGGGACCGGCACTCTGACCTTTTCCTTCGGCATCGTCGGCTACGATGCGGGCACCGACAGCGTCACCGGCTTCACCCAGGACCCCGACCAGGCCGTGCGCACGGTGGAGATCACCGACGGCAGCCTGACCGGCATCCGTGACGCGGTCAATGCCGCCGATATCGGCGTCACGGCCTCGATCGTCTTCGACGGGACGAATTACCGCCTGAGCTTTGCCGCCGAGGATACCGGCGCGGCCAATGCCATGCAGATCAGTGTCAGCGACGACGACGGCAACGATAGCGACGCCGCCGGCCTGTCGCGGCTGAACTTCAACGAAACCACCAGTTTCATGTTGCAGAACCAGGCCGCGCAGGA
>PABG01000102.1 GCA_002699185.1 Gammaproteobacteria bacterium
CAGCCCCTGCAGATCGCGCAACGAGGTTTCGGGGCGTGCGGGCACGCCGGGCTCGAGCTGGATCAGCCCGGTGCGGGCAAGCTGCTCCATGGCATGCGTCATGTCATCGCGCGCCACCAGGGCCTCGAACCAGTCGGCGGGCACCGGGCGCATCAGGCTGCCTCTCCGCGAACGAACAGCAGCCGGTCGATCAGCAGCCGGCGCAACCCGGTCAGGTCCAGCGCCTGAATGGCCAGATAGGCGAAGGGCGCGACCGGTGTGAACGGATGCTGGTGCAGCGGCCGCAGCAGCAGCATTGAAGCAGCGGCCGGATCCTGTTCGCCGCGGCTGACGGCGTAATGCGCCAGGTGCAGACGCCGGCCGACATCGGTCAGGTGGCGCTGCAATGTGCGGTTGGGGCCGGGCCAGAGACCGAGCCAGTGCTCGTACCAGGCGCTGTAGAGGTTCTCGCCCATGCCGAGCGCCGGCAGCAGCGGGGCGAAGTCGGTCTCGCGCAGGTGTTTCAGCGCGGCCTCGTCCTCGTGCCCGGCCAGTGGCTCCAGCGGCGTGGGCGTCAGCCGCAGCAGTTCGCCGGTGCCGGGCGCGGTCTGCTGCCGGCGCAGGGTGTCGAGCCAGGGCAGGGTGCGGGTCCAGCGGATGGCCGCGCGCCAGGGGCGGGGATACCAGCGGGCGATCTCCTCGATCTGCTCGCCGGCCCGCAGCTTGAGCTGCTGCTCGGCCAGTTCAGCGGAACTGCCGCTGTCCAGGCCGCGTACCCAGCCCGCAGCAGGGGTCTGCAGCAGGCTGTCGATCAGATGCTGGGCATCGCGCACGCTTCCCAGGCGCTGCCAGTCACGCTCGTCCAGGCGCAGGCCGAGCCGGGCCTGCAGCCGCACGCCGGGAAAGATACAGGGGTTGCCGGTCACGGAGGCGGTTCCTTTGCCTCTCCCATGATCAGTTCCATGGCCAGGCGCTGTGCCGCCTGCTCCAGCCGTTCCTCATCCGGCTGCAGCCGCTCCAGCCGTTCCATCAGCGCCTCGTGGCGTTCCCGGCGCAGGGCATCCAGCTCACGGCGGCTGGCCGCGAGGCACAGGCGGTGAATCCGGGTGATGCGGTGATCGGTGCGCTGGCGTACGCGGGCCGCATGCAGACGGGCCTGCTTGAGCTGCTGAGCGGCCTCCTCGCGGCATTGCTTGACCTGCGCCTGCGCCTCGCGCTCGGTTGCCAGCACCCGGGTGATCGCCTGACCGGCGGGGGCGTTGTTATCGGTATCCTGTTCCATAGCGGCTGACCTCGATCTCCCCTCTCCCCTGGGGGAGAGGGGCAGGGGTGAGGGGGCAATCCTGCGACCAGCCCTCAATTGCAGACCTTACTCCCCCTCCAGAACATCCACCTTGATCCAGATCGGATTCGTCTCATGTTCCTTGCTCTCGGTGCGATGCACAACCCCCGAACGGCTGCGTTCGACCGACGCCGTGCGCCCGCCCAGTTCCAGCCACTGTCCGACCGGCCCCCGCACAGTGGTGATCAGCGCATCGGACTCCACCATCCCGCCGCCGCGCGGGCTGAGCGCTTCCCGCTTCGGACTGGCCGTGACCGTGACCTGATCGCCGTTGATGCGTGCCAGGGCATAGAAGCCGGATTCCAGCTGCCGGTACTCCAGCGTATTGCTGATCACCTGCCGCCCGTTGATGATGTGCACCTGGCTGCCCACGGTGGGGAAGGCCAGTCCTTCGGCGATGAAGGCGGGTTCGCCTTCCAGAGTGTTCACCATGTGCGTGTCACGTTCGTGGGACCTGGCTTCGGTGCGATGAATCGTCACCCTTCCTCTGAGCGCGGCGCCGTCCTCATCAACATGCACTCCGCCGCTCAGGCGCTGGTTATCCCGTTCGATCTCCGCCACCGACGCCCGGCGCACACTGATCCGCAGCCGCGCCACTGCCGCGTCCAGCTGCGCAATCAACGCCTTCAGTTCCTGCGCCCGCTCTGCGCGCGCCCGCAGGATCAGCTGGAAGCCCTGACCGGTCAGTGCCTCGTTGGTCTCCAGATGCGGCTGCAGCAGCGGGATTATCTGCTCGGCCGGACGGTTGTGGAGTTGGATGACTTCCAACTTGTCGGCGGCAAATGCAGGAATGCCTCCGACCAGCCAGAGAGGCAGGAGTATGCACAGGAAATCGAGCAGGCGGTGGTTCGGAACTATCGACATGCAGGCACGCATCTGTGTAATACAAGATTTACATTGCGTACCAGCATAGCCCCTCGGGTGGAGCTGTGCCAAGGCCTTTCAGGAACCTCGCGTGAGGCCGGGGTGTGGCCGGTATGATAGGCTGTGAGTGAAAACAATCCATTGGCGAAAGTGACTGGAAAACCGCATTCCATACGTGTTTTCAGATGAAGACCCATATTATGAAAAACTCTGGTATAAGCGAGTTGGCTCAGCCTTTCAGCTATAAATTGGCTAATAAGTGCAGGCAAGGGACGCTTGTAGTTCCCCCGCTTTAGTGGACGCCTTCTGGGGGCATGGTCTCTACCTTCCCACACTTGTACGTCTCACACCGACAGATGGCGCCGGAACAGTACCAGCGCTGCCGAGAAAAACACCCCACCAATGGCAACCAGCGCCACCATTTGCGGCCACACCACCTCCAGCCCGGCACCACGGTAGAGAATGGCCTGGGCCATGCTGACAAAATGGGTGGTGGGAGCGGCCAGCATCAGGTCCTGCACCAGGTCCGGCATGCTTTCCCGGGGTGTGATGCCACCGGACAATAGCTGCAAGGGCAGGATGGTGAGAATCAGCAGCAGGCCGAACTGGGGCATTGTGCGGGCCACGGTGCCGATCAGGATGCCGATGGCAGTGGTGGAGAACAGGTGAATGAGCGCTCCTAGCAGGAACAGCCACACGGAGCCGGCGATGGGGACGTTCAGCCAGCCCTGAATTACCAGGCCGATGGACGCGGAGGCCGCCAGCAATACCACCAGGCCGTTGGCCCATACCTTGGATGCCATGATCTCGAGCGGCCTTATCGGCATTACCATCAGATGCTCCACGGTCCCGTGTTCGCGCTCGCGGATCAGTGCGGCGCCGGTCAGGATGATGCTAATCAGTGTGACCTGGGTAATCAACTCCATCACGCCACCAAACCAGGTGCCATCCAGATTGGGGTTGAAGCTGGCGCGGGTGACCAGGGTCACCGGCAGGCCGTCGCTGGAGCTGCCCGGCTGCAGGAATTCGGCCACTTCATCCATGACGAAGCGTTCAATGTAGGTGGTGCCGATAAAGGCCTGGGTCATGCGGGTGGCGTCAATGTTCAGCTGCAGGCTCACCGGCTGGCCTTGGCGCACTTTGCGCTCGAAGCCTTCCGGGATCACCAGGGCGAAGGTGTGGCTGCCCCTGTCCAGCAACTCGTCAATTTCGTCATAGCGCACCCTGACCGACGGTAGGAACCAGGGCGGCTGCAGGGCGCTGATCACCCGGTCCGAGAGCACGGTCTGGTCTTCATCCACCACCGCCACCGGGGCGTTGTGCAACTCCATGGAACCGGCCGATCCTGCGGTGTAGATCATCAGGGTGAAGGCCACCAGCACGAACACCATGAGTACCTTATCCTGCCACAGGCTGCGCAGTTCCTTGATGCCGAGGTGCCAGATGTTACCGAGAGATTCCATCATCAGCGCCCCTGCTTCCTGAGCAGTACCATGGCCAGGCCGGTCAGCACCGGGATAAACGCCGCCAGAGCCAGGAAGGCCCACTGCATGTCGACCAGGGTCAGGCCTTTTGTGAACACCCCCCGGCTGATCTGCAGAAACCAGGTGGCCGGCCAGAAGGGGCCGATCCAGGCACCGGCACCGCTCAGGGACGACACCGGTTCGGTCAGACCGGAGAACTGTACCGTCGGCAGAATGGTGATGATGGCCGTAGCGGCCAGCGCGGCAATCTGGGTGGAAGCGAAGCTGGACATCACCTGGCCCAGCCCGGTGGTCGCGGTCACGAACAGCAGGGTGCCCAGGGTGAGGGTGAGCAGGCCGCCCTTCAGTGGCACATCAAACAGGTACACCGCCAGCAGCACCAGGCTGGCGTAGCTGACCATACTGAAGACGATGTAGGGCAACTGCTTGCCCAGCAGGAATTCCAGCCGGGTCACCGGGGTGACGTAGAGGTTGGTGATGGAGCCGAGCTCTTTCTCCCGCACAATGCCCAGGGCCATCAGAATAGCCGGGATGAAGATCAGCAGGATCGGGATCACCGCCGGCACCATGGCATCCAGGCTGCGGAAATCCTGATTGTAGCGATAGCGGTCTTCCAGGCTGACCAGGCTCAGTCTGGGCACTTCTCCCCAGGTACGACGGGCCTGTTCGCTCAGATAGCTGATGTGCATGCCCTGCACGTAACCGAGAATGGTTTCGCCCCGGAATGGCATAGCACCATCCACCCACACCGCCAGTTCGGTGTTGCGCCCCCGTTTCAGGTCTTTGCCGAACCCTGAGGGGATCTCGATGGCCAGACTCAGTTCCCCGGAGCGCATGCGTCGCTCCAGTTCGTCTGACGACGACAGAGCAGGGTGTTCAACGAAATAGCGGGAACCAGAGATAGCCGCGACGTAGTCCCGGCTCTGGGGCGTATGGTCCCGGTCCAGTACTGCAAACGGCAGGTCTTCCACATCCAGAGTAATGCCGTACCCCAGAATCAGCATCAACAGGGCCGAACCGATAAAGGCGAAGGCCATGCGGATCGGGTCCCGCAACAGTTCCCGGGCCTCACGCCGGCCGTAGGCCAGCAGCCGTTGCGGACTGAAGGCCTTATGGTGTTCAGGCTGCCCGCTGTCCCGGCTCAGCAGTTTGCCGCCGCTCTGGCTTTCCGGTTCCTGGTCCACCGCTGCCAGAATGGTCATGAACGCACCTTCCAAGCTGTCGCTGCCGTTTTGTTCGATCAGTGCCGCCGGCGTGTCGCAGGCCAGTACTTCACCGGCGTGCATCAGCGAGATGCGATCGCAGCGCTCGCCTTCGTTCATGAAATGGGTGGAGATAAAGATGGTGACCCCGTCTTCCCGGGACAGTCGCTTCAGTAGCTGCCAGAACCGGTTGCGGGCACCCGGGTCCACGCCCGAGGTGGGTTCATCCAGAATCAGCAGTTCCGGTTCATGTACCACGGCTACCGCCAGGGACAGGCGCTGGCGTACCCCCAGTGGTAGGGAGCCGGTCCGGTGGTCCAGCACCCCCTCCAAACCAAATTCCCGGGACAGGGTGCTGAGACGTTCGGCGATTTTCGCATCCGACAGATGAAACAGCCGGGCGTGAAGGTCCAGGTTCTGGCGCACTGTCAGTTCACCGTACAGGGAGAATGACTGGGACATGTAACCGACCCTGCGGCGGGTGGCCAGATCTTTGGCATCCAGTGGTTCGCCGAACAGCGCCACGTTACCCTCGGTGGGGGTGAGCAGGCCGGTAAGCATTTTCATGGTGGTGGTTTTGCCGCAGCCGTTGGACCCCAGAAAGCCGAAAATTTCACCCTTCGGAATGGCAAAGCTGATGTCTTTGACTGCGGTGAAGCTGCCGAACTTCAGGGTCAGGTTCTCGGCCACGATGGCCGGGGTGCCGTTTCCGTCAGTTGGCGGAATTGCCGATTCCGCTGATGCCGACATACCCAACTCCTGCTCCCGGCAGCTGTCCGGCAACAGGGCAACAAAGGCATCGTCCAGATTATCGGTGCCGGTTTGCCGGTGCAGCTCGGCCGGGGAGCCGGTGGCCAGCACCTCGCCGGCGTCCATAGCCACCAGCCAGTCGTAGTGTTCCGCTTCTTCCATGTAGGCGGTGGCCACCAGCACGCTCATGCCGGTGCTTTGTTGACGGATGGTGTTGATCAGGTCCCAGAAGCGTTTGCGGGAAAGCGGGTCGACGCCGGTTGTGGGTTCGTCCAGAATCAGCAGATCCGGGTGGTGGATCAGTGCGCAGCACAGGCCCAATTTCTGTTTCATGCCCCCAGACAGCTTGCCGGCGGGGCGGTCCCGAAACTCCAGCAGGCCGGTGGCATTCAGCAGACGGTCGACCTGCTGCCGGCGAGAAGCACCCCTGAGGCCGAACAGATCGGCAAAGAAGGCGATGTTCTCGTCCACCGTCAGGGTGTGGTAAAGGTTGCCGCCAAGGCCCTGCGGCATATAGGCAATGCGCGGGGCTGCCCGATTGCGGAAGCGTTGGCTGGACATGTCGCCGCCCAGCACCTGCAGGCTGCCCTGTTGCAGCTGGCGGGCACCGGCAATCAACCCCAGCAGGGTGGATTTACCTACCCCATCCGGGCCGATCAGGCCCACCATGCAGCCAGCGGGAAAATCCAGCGTAATGTCGCACAGCGCCGCGGTCTCCCCGTAATGGTGGCTGATTCCTTCCAGCCGGGCTACGGTGTCAGTCATTGGGTAGCTTCACCTTCAGGCTGTCCGGCCACGGCAGGCTTTCGTTCAGCCGTACGTAGGCTTCGCCCGGCACGCCAGTTTTCACCCGGTCCCGGTAGGCCCTGAGAAGGTCCGGATTGATGCGGATGCGCACCCGGAACATCAGTTTCTCCCGCTCGCTGCGGGTTTCCACGGACTTGGGCGTGAACTGCGCTTCCGCCGCCACGAAGCTGACCTCTGCCGGCACCACGTAATCCGGCAGGGCATCCAGAATGATGCGCGCGTCTGACCCGACCCGCACTCTGCCGGCTTGGGCCGTGGGCAGAAAGATGGTCATGTAGACGTCGGTTACATCCAGCACCGTGGCCACCTTGCCACCGGCCGCCAATACCTCACCGGGTTCCGCCAGTCGATAGAGAATACGGCCACCTACGGGTGTGGTGAGTTGGCTGTCGTCGATTTTGGTCTGTATCTGGTGGATCGCCTCCCGGGCCGCTTCAATACCGGCCTCGGCCGAGGCTACCTGTGCCCGCGCCGCCTGCAGGGCAGCATCGGCTGTTTCCGCTGCGGTACGGGCGCGGTCCAGCTGCTCCCTGGAGGCATGGCCCCGGTCTACCAGGGTTTCCATCCTGGCCAACTCACTGTGCGCGTAGCGCCGCTCGCTTTCCCGTTGGGCAACCACGGCCTCGGCCAGGTGGCGGGCCTGCTCGGCCTGGTGCAGGTTGGCCCGGCCTGCCGCCATGCGAGCCTGCAACTCGTCCGTATCCATGATAGCCAGTACCTGTCCGGCTTCTACCAGATCGCCTTCACGTACGGAAAAAGACTCTAGCCGGCCGGGAATGCGGGTGGCAATATCCACCTCAGTAGCTTCAATGCGGCCGTTACCGGAGGCAATGTGCACGGGTAATTCATCACCGTCTGGCATCAGGTACCAAACGGCAACGGCAACTACAGCAACGATCAGCAGGGCCAGCAGGAGCTTGGAGACGGTTTTGGCGGTTTTTCCGACCATATTTCATCCTTGAGCAGGAAAATGCTCGTTTCGGGAGGAATGTGTATTATAGAAGAGCAGTGTGACAACGAGGCTGACGGAGATCAAGATAGTTTCCGACCTTGCCGGTCCACCATTCTGCTACCATATCGATAGGCGCCGCGAATCAGATCAATGCCCGGCTTATACGGATGGCATCGGAACTGGAGATGAAGACGGCGGGTAATGGGCAGGCAAGGATGCATCATTTTGGGTTTCTTGGAGACCTCAATTCTTGAGAGAACAAGGAAGATGTTTAATAGTATTGTCGACATCCGGCGGCGCTCAAAAAAGAATTGACAATAAGTTAACGCGCCGCTTCGTTCAGCGTTATGCCGATTGCTTGAATTTTTGACTTTTCTGTCGGACTCACAAGTTCGACGGAAGCGAAATAACCGCAATAGCGTCGATTGTCGCGTGTAAGAATTGCATATCCCATAACCGCAACGTGGGCGCCGGCGAAGTAATCGGACAGGACGTTCATTTTCACTACGCCCTGGCGACGGTATTGGGCAAAGACCTTGCCTGCGAGGAGCAGAGCGGGGCGAGGTATCTCCAGGAATTTCAGTTCGAGTTCCTCGATCACTGCATCGATATCCTCGAGCTGTTCGAACGTCAGGGACAGTTTGGAATAGATGACGGAGTTGATGGCCAGATCGTGGATTTTTTGACTGTTTGCGCAGATCTGCGATTGACCAGTCCGCCCAGGCGGGATCATCCTCCAGCACGTCCACCAGAACATTGGTGTCGACGAGGAGCAATCACTCATTCCCGCGCAGCAGTGCCATCAGCTCACCCGTTTTCCACTTGGCCGCCGTATGTCCCCGGACGCGGTCGAACCTGTCTCTGCCGCACGATTTGTGCCCGGATCGGTCCGGCTTTGCGGATGATGTGTGATCTCGGTCATCCACGTCAAAATCGACCTCGCTGCCTGGCTCCAGGCCGAGGGGTTTCCGAATCATCGGCTGAATGGGGGGCGACCTCAGACTGGACGTATTGATGAAGTTCGTATGCTACACCGACTGGGACCAACTGCCTGAGAGTGCTGATGCACTCTTCGAGCAGGGAGAGAAAGAAAAAATATTTTTCTCCCGCCCGTGGTTTGAAAATCTGGCTGCCGCTGCACTTGATGATGATCAGGCCATGGTGCTGGCCTGCGTGGTGACAGGAGATGAGGTGCTGTCAATCCTGCCGCTGATGAGACGGGCCGGAAATACCTGGTATTCCCTCAGGCATCGATATACCTCGCATTACAGTCTTCTGCTTGCGGATAATGATCAACAGCGGATCCTCGAGTGTCTGGCAGAAGGTTTGAGCCGTTTGCCGATTCGTGCATTGCTGCTGGAGCCGGTTGCCGCCGATGACATTAGAATATGCGGCCTGCAACGGAGCCTGGAATCGGCCGGATTCAGCTGTGATTACAGTTTTCGTCTGTATAACTGGATTTATCCTGTGCGGGGGGAATCGTATGAGGACTATATGGCGGCTCGCCCTGCCAGGCTGCGTAACACCATTGTCCGCAAGAGTCGCAAGCTCGAACGTGAGCACGGTTATGAAATTCGTCTCTTCACCGGGGATGAAGTGCCGCAGGCAATGCCTGATTACCATGCGGTCTATGCTGCCAGCTGGAAGGCAAATGAACAGTATGCCGATTTTCTGAACGGCATTGTTGTGGGTTTTTCTCGGTATGACTGGTCAAGGCTCGCGGTTCTGTATGTCAAGCGCAAGCCTGTCGCGGCACAACTCTGGTTCGTCGCGCATGGCAGGGCGAGCATATTCAGGCTGGCCTATGATGAAGCGTGGAGGCGGTATTCGCCGGGCTCTATACTCACCAGCTTCCTGATGGAGTACGTGATCGATGTCGATGGGGTCGATGAGATCGATTTTCTGACGGGTAACGACGCTTACAAGCAGGACTGGATGTCCGATCGCCGGGAGCGCTTCGCATTGAGTTGTGTGAAAAGTGTAAAACCGGCGGGCAGGTATGAACTGTTTGTCGAATCGCTGAGGGGTATGCTGAAAAGACTGTCGGGAAGCTCTGATTAATCCATCATGCCGGTGGGGTTGCGCCGGGTCGGGTCTCTGTCCGGACCCATGTGCCTGATTCCCGTGGAGCCCGGCCTGCACCGGGATGACGAAAAGGAAGTTAATCAGGATTTGCCTGGTATCAATCCCTCACTGTTACGAATGGCACTTACTTAAGCCAATTAACACCCATCATTGTGAGGAACGAAGTGACGTGGTAATCTCCAACCGAATGACTCTGCAGTATGAGATTGCCACGCTGCGCTCGCAATGACAGCTAAAGTAAGTGCCATTCCTCACTGACACCATTTTTTCAGTTTGGTTTCAGCTGCTGGCGGTATCCTGGCAGCCAAATCCGTAGACCGAGGCGAGCAACAATGGCGCAATCTGAAACTGCAACATATCGCGTCTGGGACCGCTCTGTGCGCGTGTTCCACTGGGTCAATTTCACCAGCGTGCTGCTGCTGCTGGCCATCGGCCTGATCATCTACAACGGCAAGGCGCTGGGCATTTCCGCCGAGGCCAAGGTATTTCTCAAAACCTTTCATGTCTGGGTCGGCTACGTGATGGCGCTGAATCTTGCCTGGCGCTACCTGTGGGGGTTCATCGGCAGCCGTTATGCGCGCTGGGGCGCCGTTCTGCCCTTCGGCCGCGGCTATTTCAGTGAGCTGGGCGCGTATCTGCGCAGCCTGGGCAGCGGTGAGCCGCGCCGCTATCTGGGGCATAATCCGCTCGGCCGCCTGATGGTGCTGGTGCTGTTCGTGCTGCTGACAGTGCAGGGCGTGACGGGGCTGGTACTGGCCGGAACCGATATCTACTATCCGCCGCTCGGCAGCTGGATCGCCGGCTGGGTGGCCGCGCCCGGCGTGGATCCGGCGATGCTGGTTCCGGGCGACAAGGCCCTGGTCGATCCGGCCGCCTGGGAGGCGATGCGCGCATTCCGCAAGCCCTACATCACGCTGCATGAATGGGTCTTCTTCGTGCTCAGCGGGGCGGCGTTGCTGCATATCCTTGCCGTGGTGGTTTCCGAGATCAAGGAGCGCAGCGGTCTGGTCTCGGCCATGATCCACGGATACAAGTCGCTGGATCGCAAGCCCGAGGACCCGCCTGAATAATCGCAGCGTCAGAGGGTTCGGTGACAGCAGTCTGATGTCCGGATGACTGTGATCCTGGCTTCAGTTCAGCTGGGGCGTTGGCGCACGCCCTGCACCAGCAGCACACCCGCAGCCGCAATCACCAGGCCGATGATATCGGTGCCGAGCAGGCTGTCCCCGAACGCGATCCAGGCCATCAGCATGGTGACCGGCGGCCCCAGGTAGAACAGGCTGGCGACACGCACCGCGTCAATCCGCGCCAGCAGCAGCCACATCAGGCCATAGGCGCCGAGGGATACCGCGAAGATGAGCCAGGCCATGGTGGCCAGGAACTCGGGGGTCCAGTGGGTCGCCAGTTGTTCCACCATCACGGCGGGTATGACGAGCAGGACGGCCGTTGCCAGGCTCTGGTAGAACAAGGTCAGGTCCAGCGGCATGATCACTTTGCCCAGTACCTCCCGGCGGCGCTGCAGCAGGCTGGCCAGGGTAATGGCCGCCACCGAGCCGAGCGGGATGAGATAGCCGAACACGGAGCCGCTGTCGTTCCAGTCGATCCGGGCGCCGACGGCGACCGCCACGCCGCAGAATCCCAGTATCAGCCCTGTCCATTGGCGGGCAGTCGTGGTCTCGCCGGTCATCCGTCCTGAGAAGGCGCCGGTGGCCAGCGGCTGCAGGGCGACCACCAGCGCGACGATGCCGGCAGGCACACCCTGTTCCAGTGACAGCAGTACGCAGGCCAGCCAGACGCCGTGGGCGAGCGCGCCCACCAGGGCGGCGTGGCCCGCGGCCTCCATGCCGGGCCATTTCAGGCGGCGGCGCCAGGCCAGAAACAGTGCCAGCGCCAGGGTCAGGGCGGTATAGCGCCAGAACAGCAGGGTGAAGGTGCCGGCGTCGGGCAGGCCGTATTCGGCGCCGATGAAGCCGGAATTCCAGAGGAAGACGAAGGCGAAGGCAAGGGCGGGGATGGACGTCAGCAGGTTTGGCATCGGCACTGGCTGTCAGGGAATGGGGTGGCGGTTTCCACCCGCGATGCGCCGCGAGCGGGAGGCTTATGCTGGATTCCAATCGCTCTGGTTGCCAAGGTGGCGCAGAAACCCCAGGTACCGGGGTGCGTCCCGGGACTTGCATCGTCTCCCATTGCGCCTGCCACCAATCGCGCGTGCGTCGGGCAGGAGAAGCAGCTGAAACACGAAACTCGGGCAGCCGTCATGATGGTCTCTGTTGCATGCATTGCCTGGGCTCAGGATACACGATCACCCCGGGCAGCACAGGTTCGCCCTGCAGTATCGAAATCAGCGGTGTTTTCTGCAACAATCCGATCCTCGTTTTCCGTCATCCGAGGTTGCATCCATGAAAGCACGCGCTGCGGTCGCCTGGGCACCCAGACAGCCCCTGTCCATCGAGGAAATCGACGTCGAGGGGCCGAAGGAAGGGGAGGTCCTGCTCAAGGTGGTGGCCTCCGGGGTCTGTCACACCGATGCCTTTACCCTGTCGGGCGAGGACCCGGAAGGCGCCTTTCCCTGCGTGCTGGGCCATGAGGGCGGCTGCGAAGTGGTTGAATGCGGCCCGGGCGTGAAGGGGCTCAAGCCCGGCGATCACGTCATACCGCTGTATATCCCTGAATGCGGGGAGTGCGAGTATTGTCGTTCTCCCAAGACCAATCTGTGCCAGTCCATCGCCGCCACCGTCTGGACCGGCTATATGCCCGACCGCACCCGGCGCTTCTCGCATCAGGGCAAGCCGATCTATCATTACATGGGCTGCTCCACCTTCTCGGAATACACCGTGGTGCCGGAGATCGCGCTGGCCAGGGTCAATCCCGCGGCGCCGCTGGACAAGGTGTGCCTGCTCGGCTGCGGCATCACCACCGGCATCGGCGCCGTGCGCAATACCGCGCAGGTCGAGCCGGGTTCCAGTGTGGCCGTGTTCGGCCTCGGCGGCATCGGCCTGTCGGTGATCCAGGGTGCGGTGATGGCCCAGGCCGGGCGCATCATCGCCGTCGACGTCAACCCGGACAAGTTCGAGATGGCCCGCGCCCTGGGGGCCACGGACTGCGTCAATCCGGCCGAGCTGGGCACTACCGTCACCGAGGCGATCGTGGAGATGACGGGCGGCGGGGTGGACTATTCCTTCGAATGCATCGGCAATGTCGAGGTGATGCGCGAGGCCCTGGAGTGCTGTCACATGGGCTGGGGCGTATCCACCGTCATCGGCGTGGCCGGCGCCGGCCAGGAGATTCATACCCGGCCGTTTCAGCTGGTCACGGGCCGGACCTGGAAGGGCACGGCCTTCGGCGGGGTCAAGGGTCGCAGTCAGCTGCCGGACTATGTCGAGCAGTATCTGAACGGCCGGATCGAGATCGATCGCCTGGTCACCCACACCCTGCCGCTGGAGGAGATCAACACCGCGTTTGATCTGATGCACGCCGGCAAGAGCATCCGCTCGGTCATCATCTTCTGAGGGGCTGACCATGGAACGCATCGAACGCGTGAAGGAGTCAGGCGGCTGGCTGGAACGCTATCGCCACGACTCCACCAGCTGCAACTGCCCGATGACCTTCTCGGTCTACCTGCCGCCGCAGGCGGAGCAGGGCCCGGTGCCCAGCCTGTACTGGCTGTCGGGCCTGACCTGCACCGACGACAACTTCCGGGTCAAGGCCGGCGCCCAGCGCTATGCCGCCGAGCTGGGCCTCGCCCTGGTGATCCCGGACACCAGCCCGCGCGGCGAGGAGGTGCCCGACGCGCCGGAGCGTTACGACCTGGGGCAGGGGGCGGGCTTCTACGTCGATGCCACCCGCGCACCCTGGTCGCGTCACTATCAGATGTACCGCTACGTCACCCGCGAGCTGCCGGCCCTGGTCGAAGGCGCGCTGCCGCTGGTGCCGGGGCTGCGCAGCATCAGCGGCCACTCCATGGGCGGGCACGGGGCCCTGGTCTGCGCCCTGCGCGAGCCCGGCCTCTACCGTTCCGTCTCCGCCTTCGCCCCCATCTGCCACCCGGTGCGCTGCGGCTGGGGCGAGGGCTGCTTCAGCGCCTACCTGGGCGATGACCGCCGGGCCTGGGAGGCCTATGACGCCACCTGTCTGGTCCGGGCCGGGGCCGAGCCGATCGAGTTGCTGATCGATCAGGGGACGGCCGATGAGTTCCTGGCCGAGCAACTGCTGCCCGAGGCGCTGGAGCAGGCCTGTGCCGAGCGGGATTTTCCGCTCAGGCTGCGGCGCCAGCCGGACTATGACCACAGCTATCATTTCATCGCCAGCTTCATCGGCGAGCACCTCGCCTATCACGCCCGCGCCCTGGGCCGTTGAGGCCGCACAATTTTAAAGATGCAGCCGCCGCAACTCCGGATCGGTGCTGCTGCGCTCCCAGACCTCGTCGAATTCACTGCGCAGGCGGCGGACTTCCAGTGGCTGCTTGAAGCTCACCCGGCCCTCGAAGCGGCTGGCGAGTTTCCTTTCCAGCAGGCCGTAATCATCCACCAGCAGGAAGGAGTCGCTGCGTTCGCGGTAGTCTTCGTGGGTGCGCCGGATCTCGGCGTAGCTGCTCAGGCGCCGACAGAGTTCAATCAATCGGTTGCCGGCCTTCACGGCCGGTTCCACGTCATGGGTGAGGATGCGGATGCGGCAGTTGCGATGGCGCAGGGCGAACCGGGTCACGGCCTCGACCACGGGGCTGCGATCGTAGAGTTGCGGGTCGAGGTCGCGGGTGAATATCTCGATGCGGCGCTGGGCCAGGGGGAGCAGGGTATCCACGGCCAGGCGGTTGTCGTCGCGGGTCCTGAGGGCGAATTCGCCCTCGGTCTGACCGAGTTCGGGATTCAGGCTGGCAAGGGCTTCGGCCAAGTCGGACATCGGGTTCTTTACTCATCCTCGCGGGGCGGGAAGGTCTCGCAGAAGCGGGACATGCTGTAGTGGGTGATGCCGGCTTCCTGGAACGGCTCGTCGGTGGCGATGAAGCCGTGCTGGTGATAGAAGCTGGCAGCGCTTTCCTGGGCGTGCACATAGACCTCGTCGAGCCTGTGCTCGCCGGCCAGTTCGATCAGGCTCAGCAGCAGGGCGCTGCCCACGCCCTGGTTGCGGTAGTCGGGCAGCACGGCCATGCGGCCGATCCTGCCGTCGGCGGCCATGCGCGCGGTGGCGATGGCGTGGCCGTCCATGTCGTAGGCGAGGTAGTGGACGCAGTCGGGATCGCTGCCGTCGAATTCAAGCTCCGCGTCGATGCCCTGTTCGTCGACGAACACCGCGGTGCGGATGGCGCGGATGGCGCCTGCGTCGGTGTCCCAGTCGGCGCGGGCGATGAGAAAGCCGGTGGCGTGGGCAGCGTCGTCGGTCATGGGGGTATGGTGCCGGAATCGGGGGCGTTTGGGAACGGCGGCCACCCTCACCCCCGGCCCCTCTCCCTCAAGAGGGAGAGGGGGGCGTAGGTCGGATTACGCTGCGCTAATCCGACATGTCACCGGAGGGGATGTCGGGTTACGCCCTTCGGGCTAACCCGACCTACCTGATATTTCGGGCCTGGTCGGCGGCATTGCCGACGTAGGTGGCAGGGGTGAGAGACTTCAGGCGCGCCTTCGCCTCGGCAGGGATGTCGAGATTGTCGATGAACTGTTTCATCGACTCGGCGTCGATGCCCTTGCCGCGGGTGAGTTCCTTGAGCTTCTCGTAGGGCTTCTCGATGCCGTAGCGGCGCATGACGGTCTGCACGGCCTCGGCCAGCACTTCCCAGGTGGCGTCCAGGTCCTCGGCCAGGCGCGCCGGGTTGGCCTCCAGCTTGCCGATGCCGCGGGTGAGCGAATCAAAAGCGATGACGCTGTGGGCGATGCCCACGCCCAGGTTGCGCAGCACGGTGGAGTCGGTGAGGTCGCGCTGCCAGCGCGAGACGGGCAGCTTGGCGGCCAGGTGATCGAAGATGGCGTTGGCCAGCCCCAGGTTGCCTTCGGCGTTCTCGAAGTCGATGGGGTTGACCTTGTGCGGCATGGTCGAGGAGCCCACCTCGCCGGCGACCGTCTTCTGCTTGAAGTAGCCCAGCGAGATATAGCCCCAGACGTCGCGGGCAAAGTCGATCAGGATGGTGTTGACCCGGCCCAGCACGTCGAACAGCTCGGCGATGTAGTCATGCGGCTCGATCTGGATGGTGTAGGCGTTCCACTCCAGGCCCAGACGGTGGGTGATGAACTCTTCGGCGAAGGCCGGCCAGTCGACCTCGGGGTAGGTGATCAGGTGGGCATTGTAGTTGCCCACCGCGCCGTTGATCTTGCCCAGCATGGGCACGGCGGTGAGCTGGCCGCGCTGGCGCTGCAGGCGATGGACCACGTTGGCCATCTCCTTGCCCAGGGTAGTGGGGGAGGCGGGCTGGCCGTGGGTGCGTGAGAGCATCGGCACCTCGGCGTGTTCCTCGGCCAGGCGGGCGATGGCGTCGATGACGCCATCCAGCTGCGGCAGCAGCACCTGGGCGCGGCCCTCGCGCAGCATCAGGGCGTAGGCCAGGTTGTTGATGTCCTCGGAGGTGCAGGCGAAGTGGATGAACTCGCTGACTGCCTCCAGCTCCCGGTTGCCGGCGATCTTCTCCTTGAGGAAATACTCCACCGCCTTGACGTCGTGATTGGTGGTGCGCTCGATGTTCTTGACCCGCTGCGCATCCTCCTCGCTGAAGTTGTCCACGATGCCGTTGAGCACATTGTTGGCGTGCTCGCCGAAGGCCGGGACCTCGGCAATGGCAGGGTGTTCGGCCAACGCCTGCAGCCAGCGCACCTCGACCAGCACCCGGTGCCGGATCAGGCCGTATTCGCTGAAGATGGGGCGCAGAGCCTCGGTCTTGCGGGCGTAGCGGCCATCGATGGGGGAGACGGCGGTGAGGGATGTCAGGTCCATAGTGATGCTCTTTCTGTTTGAGTGCGGTGACAGTAACGCAGAGGACGCAAAGGCGCAGAGGCGCAAAGAACCACTAAAAATTAGCTGTCATTGCGAGCGCAGCGTGGCAATCTCTGAACGCGAGCTGTCACGGTAAGAGATTGCCGCGGCGCTACGCGCCTCGCAATGACGGGGTATTCAGAAATTTCTCTGCGTCTCCGTGCCTTTGCGTCCTCTGCGTTGTCCTCACCAAAGTATGAATCATGCCGCCAGCTGGCGCAGCACATAGTGCAGGATGCCACCGTGGCGGTAGTACTCGACCTCCTGCGGGGTGTCGATGCGCACGCGGGCGGTGAAGCTCTTCTCGTGGCCGTCCTCGCTGGTGGCGCGCACGGTCACTGTCTTCGCCGAGCCGTCGCCCAGGCCCTCGATGCTGTAGACCTCGTGGCCGGTCAGCC
Organism: Gammaproteobacteria bacterium; assembly: GCA_002699185.1. GTDB lineage: Bacteria > Pseudomonadota > Gammaproteobacteria > Thiohalobacterales > Thiohalobacteraceae > Thiohalobacter. The sequence continues at coordinate 16,821 of PABG01000102.1, forward strand.
CGAGCGCGGCGACGTTCTCGCCGTCCATGAACTGCAGCGGCAGCACCCCCATGCACACCAGGTTGGTGCGGTGGATGCGTTCATAGCTCTCGGCCAGCACGGCACGCACGCCCAGCAGGCTGGGACCCTTGGCGGCCCAGTCGCGCGAGGAGCCGGAGCCGTATTCCTTGCCGGCGATGACCAGGCTGGGGGTGCCCTCGGCCTGGTACTTCATGGCGGCGTCGTAGATGGACATCTTCTCGCCGCTGGGCACGTGGATGGTCACGCCGCCCTCGGTGCCGGGGGCGAGCAGGTTGCGCAGGCGGATGTTGGCGAAGGTGCCGCGCATCATCACCTCGTGATTGCCCCGGCGCGAGCCCAGCGAGTTGAAGTCGCTCTGCTGCACGCCGTGCTCGAGCAGGAACTTCCCGGCCGGGGTGTCGGGCTTGATGGCGCCGGCGGGTGAGATGTGGTCGGTGGTGACCGAATCACCCAGCAGGGCCAGCACCCGGGCGCCCTGGATATCCTTCACTTCGCCCGGTTCCCGGCTCATGCCCTCGAAGTAGGGCGGCTTCTGGATGTAGGTGGAATCAGCGTCCCAGCCGAAGAGCTGGCCCTCGGGGGAGGCCAGCTCGGCCCAGCGTGCCTCGCCCTTGTAGATGTCGTTGTAGACCTGGGTGAACTCGGCGCGGTTCACACTGCTGGCGACGATGTCGCTGATCTCCTTCTGGGTGGGCCAGAGGTCCTTCAGCGTGACCGGGTTGCCGTCTTTATCCATGGCGATGGGGTCGTTGAACAGGTCGATGTCCAGGGTGCCGGCGATGGCATAGGCGACCACCAGCGGCGGCGAGGCCAGGTAGTTCATGCGCACCTCGGCATGCACCCGGCCCTCGAAGTTGCGGTTGCCGGACAGCACCGAGCACACCGACAGGTCGCCCTCGGCGATGGCCCTGGAGACCGGCTCCGGCAGCGGGCCGGAGTTGCCGATGCAGGTGGCGCAGCCGTAGCCGATGACGTGGAAGCCCAGGGCCTCCAGGTCGTCCATCAGTCCGGCCTGGTTGAGGTATTCGGTGACCACCTGCGAGCCGGGGGCGAGCGAGGTCTTCACCCAGGGCTTGACCGTGATGCCGCGCTCCAGCGCCTTCTTGGCCACCAGGCCGGCGCCCAGCATGACCGAGGGGTTGGAGGTGTTGGTGCAGGAGGTGATGGAGGCGATGACCACCGCGCCGTCGTCGAGCTCGAACTCGCGGCCGTCGATGCTGCCTTTCGCCGGTCTGCTGCTGAGATTGCGTTCTTCCTTGAGCTGCTGCAGATCCTGCTCGAATTTGGCCTTGGCCTCGGTCAGGGCAATGCGGTCCTGGGGCCGCTTGGGGCCGGCGATGCTGGGCACGACGGTGCTCATGTCCAGTTCCAGGGTGGAGCTGTATTCAGCGTCCGGGGTGTCCGCGGTGTGGAACATGCCCTGTGCCTTCGCATAGGCCTCGACCAGGGCGACCTGGTCGTCGTCGCGGCCGGTCAGGCGCAGATAGTTCAGCGTCTCTTCGTCAATGGGGAAGATACCGCAGGTCGCGCCGTATTCGGGCGCCATGTTGGCGATGGTGGCACGGTCGGCCAGCGACAGGTGCTGCAGGCCGTCGCCGTAGAACTCGACGAACTTGCCCACCACGCCGTGGCGGCGCAGCAGCTCGACCACGGTCAACACCAGGTCGGTGGCGGTCGCGCCCTCGGGCAGGGCGCCGGTGAGCCGGAAACCGACCACCTGCGGGATCAGCATGGAAACCGGCTGGCCCAGCATGGCGGCCTCGGCCTCGATGCCGCCCACGCCCCAGCCCAGCACGCCCAGGCCGTTGACCATGGTGGTGTGGGAGTCGGTGCCGACCAGGGTATCGGGGTAGGCCTGCAGCACGCCGTCGTTCTCCTTGGCGAAGACGACCCGGGCCAGGTACTCGATGTTCACCTGATGGACGATGCCGGTGTCGGGCGGCACCACCTTGAAGTTGGAGAAGGCCTTCTGGCCCCACTTGAGGAAGCTGTAGCGCTCGCGGTTGCGCTGATACTCCAGCTTGGCATTGATGTCCATGGCGTCCTTGTTGCCGAAGGCATCGATCTGCACCGAGTGGTCGATGACCAGCTCCGCCGGCTGCAGCGGGTTGATTTTGTCCGGGTCGCCGCCCAGGGCCTGCATGGCGTCGCGCATGGCGGCCAGGTCGACCACGGCGGGCACGCCGGTGAAGTCCTGCATCAGCACCCGCGCCGGGCGGTAGGCGATCTCGCGCTCGGGCTCGGCCTGTGGATCCCACTGGGCCAGGGCCTCGATGTCGGCGGCGGTGACGGTCCTGCCGTCCTCGAAGCGCAGCAGGTTCTCCAGCAGGATCTTCAGCGAGAAGGGCAGGCGGGAGACGGAGAAGCGGTCCTCGAGGGCATCCAGGCGGTAGATCTCGAAGGATTTGTCGCCGACGGTTAGGGAGGCGCGGGCGCCGAAGCTGTTAGCCATGCTGACTCCTGTCTGGTTCTGATTCTGGGGACGTGGCCGGGCCATGGAACCGCTTCCCGGCAAGCGCGCCATTATGTCGGATTTGCCGTCGCCTGAGTAGTGCGGAAATGCAAGTCGAAACAACGACATGCCTGAGGGCCTGAAATATTACGCCAAAATAAAAGCTTTTATAACAATACGATATATTATTCACTTAATGTAATCCCTTGGTTTTGTGTGCATCTGTAACACGATCCCTGTCGGTCAAGCTGCCGGGGTCTGCGCCGCTATGATTGAACAGGCGCCCGCCAGGGAAACCGAACCGACGTCCCTCCATCAATGACGCATATGAATGATTACGATGCCGGGCCACGCCAAGCGGGGCGGCGGGCGTACGAGCGCAGCCCCGCCCGGCGGGTTCGGCCATGGCCGTGGCTGCGGCATTTCGCCCTGCTGCTGCTGACCCTGATCCCCGGCCTGGCATCGGCCGCTGCGCCGCTGTCACTGGCGGCTGTCCACGAGGGACCGATCGGTGCCTCCGTCAGCTATTACCAGGAAACCGGTGACCGGCTGGTGGTGGAGCAGGCGGCTGCGGCGCTCGCTGCGGACAGCTTCAGGCCCGCTGCTGCCCCGATCCTGAACTTCGGCATCGGCGCGCGGCCGGTGTGGCTCCATTTCAGCGTGGTCAACGACACCGGCGAACCGTTGCAACGGCAGTTGACGGTGGAGACCACCTGGCTGGACCGGGTCGAGTTCTATGTCCGCCAGGATGGCAGGACCCTGGCGATGGATCAGGCGGGCGACAGTCTGCCGTTTTCGCATCGCAGTGTGGACAGTCGCCATTTCGTGTTCCGGCACAGTTTCGCCCCGGGCAGGTCACAGGTCTTCATCCGGGTGCAGACGCCGGATCCGATGCTGGTACCGCTGTACCTGCACGCGCCCGAGCAGGCCCGCACCCATGCCACGCTGCAGCAGTACAGCTACGGTGTGTTGTACGGTTTTCTGCTGGCGCTGCTGATCTACAACCTGATGCTCTATGCCGGTCTGGGCATGCCGCGCTATGGCCTGTATTCCCTCTATCTGGGCGCATTCCTCCTGATGAACGTCGCCTATACCGGCCACGGCTTCCGCTGGCTGTGGCCGGACAGTCCGGGCTGGGCACAGTGGTCCAATCCCGTGCTGATGGTGCTCTATGGCGTGGCGGGGCTGGTCTTTGCCATGAGCTTCCTGGAGACACGCCGCAACTTTCCGCGTGTGCATCGCGCGGTGCTGGCTTATATCGGCGCCGGCGTCGGGCTGCTGGGGCTGGCCGCGCTGTTCAGCAGCCAGCATTTCGCCCTGCTGGTGGCGTTCAGCTTTGTCACCCTGTTCACCCTGATCATGCTGTCGCTGGGTCTGCTGGCCGTGCGCGGCGGCATGCGCGCGGCCCGATACTTCCTGCTGGCGGCGGTCGCGGCCATGGCCGGCGCAGCGACCACGGCGCTGGCGGTCTGGGGCTACATCCCCACGAGCCTGTGGACCTACCGCGCCGTCGATCTCGGCATGCTGCTGGATGCCATCCTGCTGGCGCTGGCACTGACCTATCAGTTCCGGGTCGGCCAGTCCGAACGTCGGCTGGCCGAACAGCTGGCGCGGCAGGATCCGCTGACCGGGATGAACAACCGTCGCGCCTTCACCGACGCGGCCCGGCCCGTCTGGAATATCGCCCGCCGCCAGGGGCATCCGCTGGCTGTGGTGCTGCTGGATATCGACTGTTTCAAGCGCATCAACGACAGCTATGGTCACGCCTACGGCGACAAGGTGTTGATCACGGTGGCGGAGGTGATCATCGACACCATCCGCAAACAGGACGTGGCGGCGCGCTGGGGTGGGGAGGAGTTCATCCTGCTGCTGCCCGAGACCGGACTGGAGGAAGCGGCCGCGCTGGCGGAGCGGCTGCGACAGGCCATCGAGGCCATCCGCCTGAGGTGGGGCGATGACATCATCACGGTCACCGCCAGCTTCGGGGTTGCCGGGCGCGATGTTGAACATTCCAATCTGGACAGCCTGATCTCCGTCGCCGACAAGTACCTCTACCAGGCCAAACACGACGGTCGCAATCGCGTCCGCTACCGTCCCGTTGCCTCTGCCGCCTAGACAGTGGTGTCGGTGGCTTGCAGCAGCGAGCGCGCCGCCTGCAGCAGCGCCTTGCGCCGTACCAGCAGCTGCCAGCGCCGGCCGCCGGACTGCTCCCACAGCACGGCGGAACGAATCCCGGCCAGCAGCAGGGTGCGGATCCAGTTCTGGTTGTCAGGGGTACCCAGCACGGCGGCCTCGCCCTGAACCATGATGCGCGGTGTGAGGGTGCTCACGGTCTGCTGGTACAGATCGGCCAGGGCGGCGATGACGTTTTCATGGGTGGGGGAAAAATACTCTGCCTGGTGTTTGGCCTGACTGATGCCCTCGGCCAGGATATCCATCAGATCCCGTCGGCGCTGCAGCTTGTGGGCCAGGTGCAGGAGGGCAATGACATAGCGGGTGGTCTCCATTTCGGGCGCTGCGCCGCGGCCGCCGCCGAGGCGCTGGATCAGGCCCTCCAGCCCGCGCCTCAGCGTCTCGACGCCGCCGTAGACCTCGGCCGTGCTGGCCGGGTCGGTGATCAGCAGGCTGCGTACCAGGGTTTCGCGCTCGGCCGTGTCGGCGCGGCCGCTGTGGGCGTATTCGCGTACCAGCAGGGCGGACTGGAAGACGCCGGCAAGGGCGAGACAGCGATCGGAAAGGGATTGGCTCATGGGTGTGGGCGGTGATTGTCTGAGTGCAAGTATGCTCAGGGCGGCCAGCAATGATCAAGGGTATTTGCAGGAGCGGACTCTGTCCTTGCGGGGATGGCTGCAGGAAAAGACTGGAATGTTCGCGGCCCCGCCCAGGGCAGTTTCCCGGCGCGGGCGATCCAGCTTCAGGCCGTTCCTGCAGACATGGGCTGTTTATGTGTTGAAGCGGTTTTCGATGGTCCCGCCGCCCAGGCATTCCTCTCCCTGATAGAACACCACCGCCTGTCCCGGTGTGACGGCCCGTTGGGCTGAGTCGAACCGCACCTGCCAGTGCTGACCATCGAGCGGTTCGAGCAGGCATGGTTGGTCGCTCTGGCGGTAGCGGATCCTTGCGCTGCATGCGAGCGGTTGCCCCGGCGCAGGTCCGTTGATCCAGTGCAGGCGGGTCAGGGTGAGTCCGGTGTGCAGCAGCCGCGGATGGTTGCCGCCCTGGACCACGAGCAGGCGGTTGTGCTCCAGATCCTTGTCGGCCACGTACCAGGGCGCGCCGCTGCTGTCGGCCCGGCCGCCGATGCCCAGTCCCTGGCGCTGGCCGATGGTGTGATACATCAGGCCCTGGTGTTCGCCGAGTACGCGGCCGGTTTCATCCACGATCTCCCCCGGCTGTGCCGGCAGGTATTGCTTCAGGAAGGTATTGAAGCGGCGCTCGCCGATGAAGCAGATGCCGGTGCTGTCCTTCTTGGCGTGGTTGGGGAAGCCGGCACGGCGGGCGCGGGCACGGACCTCATCCTTGTGCATTCCGCCCAGCGGGAAGCGGCTGTGGCTGAGTTGTTCCTGTGTCAGCAGATAAAGAAAATAGGACTGATCCTTGTTGGCGTCCACGCCCTTGAGCAGGCGCACCCCGCCCGACGTGGAATCGATGCGGGCGTAATGGCCGGTGGCAATGCCGTCGGCGCCCAGAGACAGGGCATGGTCGAGGAAGGCGCGGAACTTGATCTCGCGATTGCAGAGCACGTCCGGGTTGGGGGTGCGTCCGGCGCGATACTCGGCCAGGAAATACTCGAACACCCGGTCCCAGTACTCGGCCGAGAAGTTCACCTTGTGCAGTTTCATACCCAGGCGTTCGGCCACCGCCTCGGCATCGGCCAGGTCCTCGGCAGCGGGGCAGTGGCCGGCGGCGTCATCCTCGTCCCAGTTCTTCATGAACAGGCCCTCGACCTGGAATCCCTGTTCCAGCAGCTGCAGGGCGGCGACGGCGGAATCCACGCCGCCGGACAGGCCCACGATCACGCGCGTGTCGGCCGGTCGCTTCACGGGGTTTTCTCCACCAGGCTGCGCAGCAGTGACAGGGGATAGCGCTGCCCGGCCAGATAGTCGTCGATGCACTGCATTACCAGCGGGCTGCGCCATTCCCGGCGGCGCGTGCGGATGGCGTCCGGACTGAGCCAGACATTGGCATCGATCTCGGCATCCGTCTGCAATGCCGGGTCGGATTCATCCACACAGCCGGTGAAGGTCACTCGCAGGAAGGTGGGGTGCTGCGGTCCCGCGCGCCACAGGTACACACCGACCAGCGCTTCGGGGGTGAAGCCGCGCGTGGTTTCCTCGCGTACTTCGCGGATGACCGCATCGGTCAGGGATTCGCCCGGCTCCAGGTGGCCGGCGGGCTGGTTCAGCCGTGACTGACCTTCGATGGTTTCCTCCACGCAGAGAAAACAGCCGCTGTGCTCGATGACGGCGGCGACGGTGACATGCGGTTTCCAGGTCATGAATACGGTGCAACTCCAGTGGGTTCTGCGGCCGGTCGGGGATGCCGGTGCCGATGCAATGTTAAAAGATTAGTGAATGCTAATAAAATTTTGGTTTCAGTCGGTTGTAAAGGCTAATTTGCACAGGCGTCGATTTTTTGTCTTTTTTGCTTGACATCAAAAGCGGCTCGATGGATTACTATTGCCCATCACCGCCGGGATCGGGCCAGGGAATTGCCGGCACGGCGGGAAGATAAGAGTCGAGTCGGGCCGAGTCCTGACATTTCTAGAATAAACGTGTACTGGAGGAGTTGCATAATGATCAATGCAATCAAGAAAATCTGTCTTGCAGGTGCTGTATTCGCCTTCACCGCCAGCGGTGCAGTGTCGGCCGAGGCGCTCAAGCCGTTCAGCCTGGCCTACACCACCACCGGTGACATCAATGCCGTGGCCGATGAGGTCAAGTCCAAGGTGACCTCCGCCGGCTTCGAGATCGTCGGTTCCTATACCCCCTATGAGGGTGCTCTGATCCTGGCCATCACCAACGACGAACTGAAGCAGGCCGCGGCCAGCTCCGAGTTCGGCGGCTACGCGGCCGGTCAGCGCGTCACCCTGACTCAGGTGGGCGAGGAGATCCAGGTTTCCTACACCAATCCCGAGTACTACGGTAATGCCTACCGCCTGGAGGACGAGTCCAGCCTGACCAACGCCGCGGCCAAGCTCAAGGACGCCCTGGGCAAGCAGACCGAGTTCGGTACCGGTGAAGAGCAGCTGAGCTCCAAGGACCTGCGCAAGTATCATTACATGTTCGGTATGGAGTACTTCGACGATCCGTCCGAGCTGGCTCAGTACGACAGCCATGAAGAGGCCGTCAAGGCCGTCGAGGAAGGCCTGGCCAGTGCCCGTGGCGGCGCCACCAAGGTCTATCGCATCGACATCCCCGGCAAGGAAGAGACCGTGTTCGGCGTGGGTCTCAGCGAGGGCTGCTCCGGTGACGAGTACATCATGAGCCGCGTGGACAAGGACGAACTGCGTTCCACCGGTCACCTGCCCTACGAGATCCTGGTCTCCGGCGGTGATGTCTACGCCCTGTACGCCCGCTTCCGCATCGCCATCAGCTGGCCGCATCTGCCGATGATCGCCAGCGAGACCGGCGCCACCTTCTTCAACATCATGTGCGCGCCGAACGCCATCGAGGAGGCCCTGATCCAGGCCGCCGGCGGCGAGATCTGAAGCAGCAGTCGCAATACCTTCTGCACAACAACAGTGCAGACATCGACCCCCGCCCTGTGCGGGGGTTTTTGTTTGTGCGCCCGCGTCATTGCGATGCCCAGACCCGGAGGGTGGGGTAGCCATAATGAAGCCCGAAGGGATTCTATGGCGAAGCGCCGCGGCAATCTACTTACGGCTAAGCATGCCGTACGAGATTGCCACGCTTCGCTCGCAATGACGGGCGTTTGATGGGGCCGCCTCCTGAACCCCATGCTAAACTGACCCCTGTTTCGATGTGCGGCAGGAGTGCAGCAGCATGGCATATCAGAAGATCGAGGTCCCCGCCGAGGGTGAACGCATCCGGGTCAACGCGGACCACTCCCTCGCGGTGCCTGATCACCCGGTGATTCCCTTCATCGAGGGCGACGGCATCGGTGTGGACATCACGCCGGTCATGCGTCGGGTGGTGGATGCGGCGGTGGACAAGGCCTATGGCGGCGAGCGCCGGCTGGTCTGGATGGAGATCTACGCCGGCGAGAAATCCAACGCTGTCTATGGTGAAAACACCTGGCTGCCGGACGAGACGGTTGCGGCCATTCGCGATCACGCCATTGCCATCAAGGGGCCGCTGACCACCCCGGTGGGGGGCGGTATCCGTTCCATCAATGTCGCCCTGCGCCAGCAGCTGGATCTGTATGTCTGCCTGCGGCCGGTGCGCTACTACCCGGGAACGCCGAGTCCGGTCCGGCATCCGGAGAAGAGCGACATGGTGATCTTCCGGGAGAACTCGGAGGACATCTATACCGGCATCGAGTGGGCGGAAGGCACGCCGGAAGTGAAGAAACTGCTGGCGTTTCTGCAACAGGAACTCGATGTCACTCAGATCCGCTTCCCGGACAGTTCCGGCATCGGCATCAAGCCGGTTTCGCGCGAGGGCACTGAACGCCTGGTGCGCAAGGCCATCCAGTACGCCGTCGATCAGGATCGGGGCCGGGTGACCCTCGTGCACAAGGGCAACATCATGAAATTCACCGAGGGCGCCTTCCGGGACTGGGGTTATGCACTGGCCCGGCGCGAGTTCGGTGCCGGAGACAAGGATGGCGGCCCCTGGCTGTCATTTTCCAGTCCGCTGACGGGCCGGGAGATCATCATCGATGATGTCATCGCCGATGCCTTCCTGCAGCAGCTGCTGCTGCAACCGGAACGCTGCGATGTCATTGCCACACTCAACCTCAACGGGGATTACATCTCGGATGCCGCTGCGGCTCAGGTCGGCGGCATCGGTATCGCGCCCGGCGCCAATCTGTCGGACACGGTTGCGCTGTTCGAAGCCACGCACGGCACCGCTCCCGACATTGCCGGGCAGGACCGGGCCAACCCCAGTTCACTGCTCCTGTCCGCGGAAATGCTGCTGCGTCATATCGGCTGGCAGGAAGCGGCCGACTGTGTCGTCACCGGACTGGCCGGTGCCATTGCCGCGGGTCAGGTGACCGGCGATCTGGCCCGGGAACGGGATGGGGCGACCGAACTGGGCTGCAGCGCCTTTGGCGACGCCGTGATCGCGCGCATGCAGGACCGGGTGGCAGGCCCTAGCTGATCGAGGGGTCGATGCGGGTGGCGAGCAGACCCTTCGGGCCTTCCTTGTATTCGTATTCCACCTTCTGTCCTTCCTTGAGGGTGCGGTAGCCTTCCGCCTCGATCACGGTGAAATGCGCGAACACATCCTCACCGCCGCCTTCGGGTTCAATAAAGCCGTAGCCTTTGGCATTACTGAACCACTTCACTGTACCGATTGCCATACGTACTTACCTCGTTACTGCTGCGGTTCATGACCGCTTATTGCTGTCTGTGGTTTGTTCTGTGCCCTGCGCCGCCGAAGCGTGCGCCGGGAGACTCCTCCTGTCGCATCACCAGATCCGACACGGGCAACTTTATACTCTTGACTAAAATAGTCAAGTATTCCCGGGCAGCCCCGGGAACTGCGAACCCAGCTTGAGCGAAGCCGGGCGAAAAGTTAATTCAATCACTTATCAAAGGGTTTAAATCCGCCACCCGATCCCTATATATTGATGACTGTAGCGCCGCGACAGGACAGAATGATTTCGCGTAAGATCACCGCCATGAGCCAGGAACCCAAGCAACCGAACCAGGATGACGGGCTCGCTGTCCAGGAGGACAAGCCCAAGCTAAAGAAGCCGCCGCTGTACAAGGTCGTACTGCTGAACGACGACTACACTCCCATGGAGTTCGTGGTCGAAGTGCTGGAAACCTTCTTCTCCATGTCGCGCGAGAAGGCCACCCAGATCATGCTGCACGTGCACACGCGTGGAAAGGGCATCTGCGGGGTCTACACCCATGAAATTGCCGAGACCAAGGTACACCAGGTCAACGATTTCTCGCGGCAACATCAACACCCGCTCCTGTGTACTCTGGAGGAGGCCTGAGGCGGTTACAGAGGTACGATTCTATGCTGAGCAAGGAACTGGAATTCACCCTCAACCTGGCCTTCAAGGAGGCCCGGGAAAAACGGCATGAATTCATGACGGTCGAGCACCTGCTGCTCGCCTTGCTGGATAATCCTGCCGCCGCCGAGGTCCTGCGCGCCTGCGCCGCCGATACCGGGAAGCTCAAGCAGGAGCTGGAAGCCTTCATCGAGGAGACCACCCCGCGCCTGCCCGAACATGACAACCGCGAGACCCAGCCCACCCTCGGGTTTCAGCGGGTGCTGCAGCGGGCGGTGTTCCATGTGCAGTCCTCGGGCAACAAGGAAGTTACCGGCGCCAATGTGCTGGTGGCCATTTTCAGCGAGCAGGAATCCCAGGCCGTGTACTTCCTCAACAAGCAGGACGTCACCCGGCTGGACGTGGTCAACTACATCTCCCACGGTATCTCCAAGGTCGGCGACCAGGAGGAGCTGGGCGGTCAGGCCGGCGAGGAGGCCGAGGTCGCCGGCGAGGCGGGCGGCAAGAGCAACCCGCTGGAGACCTTCGCTACCAATCTCAACGAGCTGGCCCGCCAGGGCAGGATCGATCCGCTCATCGGCCGTGCCGAGGAGATCGAGCGCACGGTGCAGATCCTGTGCCGGCGGCGCAAGAACAACCCGCTCTACGTGGGCGAGGCCGGCGTGGGCAAGACCGCCCTGGCCGAAGGCCTGGCGCGCATGATCGTCGACGGCCAGGTGCCCGAGGTGCTCAGGGACAGTGTCATCTACGCGCTGGATCTGGGGGCGCTGGTGGCCGGCACCAAGTATCGCGGCGATTTCGAGAAGCGTCTCAAGGCCGTGCTGGCCCAGCTGCGCAAGGAACCGGGCGCGGTGCTGTTCATCGACGAGATCCACACCATCATCGGGGCGGGTGCCGCCTCCGGCGGGGTGATGGATGCCTCCAACCTGATCAAGCCGATGCTGGCCAACGGCGAGCTCAAGTGCATCGGCTCCACCACCTACCAG
>PABG01000103.1 GCA_002699185.1 Gammaproteobacteria bacterium
GCCCCGACACCCTGATGGGCGTGACCTATGTGGCCGTGGCCGCCGAGCACCCGTTGGCCGCCCGCGCCGCGCAGGCCAACCCCGAACTGGCTGCCTTCATCGAGGAATGCCGCCACACCGAGACCTCCGAGGCCGCGCTGGAGACCATGGAGAAGAAGGGCATGGCGACCGGCTACGAAGCCCTGCACCCGGTCAGCGGCGAGCCGGTACCGGTGTGGGTCGCCAACTTCGTGCTCATGGGCTACGGCTCCGGCGCGGTGATGGCGGTGCCGGCGCACGACCAGCGTGATTATGAATTCGCGCAGAAGTACGGCCTGCCCATCAAACAGGTCATTCATCCCGCCGACGGCAGCAAAGCCGATGTCAGTGATGCGGCCTACACCGAGAAGGGCCTGCTGCGCGATTCCGGGCAGTTCGACGGCCTGGACTTCGATCAGGCCTTCAACGCCATCGCCGACTACATCGAGGGCCAGGGCCGCGGCCGGCGCACGGTCAACTACCGGCTGCGCGACTGGGGTGTATCGCGTCAGCGCTACTGGGGTTGTCCCATCCCCATCATCAACTGCCCGGACTGCGGCGCGGTGCCGGTGCCCGAGGATCAGCTGCCGGTGGTGCTGCCGGAGCATGTCGAGTTCGACGGCAGCGGCTCGCCGCTGAAGAAAATGCCGGAGTGGTCGCGCACCACCTGCCCGCAATGCGGCGGCGAGGCCGAGCGCGAGACCGACACCTTCGACACCTTCATGGAGTCGTCCTGGTACTACGCCCGCTACACCTGCGCCGACAACGACCAGGCCATGCTGGACGCGCGCGCCGACTACTGGCTGCCGGTGGATCAGTACATCGGCGGCATCGAGCACGCCATCCTGCACCTGCTGTACTCGCGCTTCTATCACAAGCTGATGCGCGACGCCGGGCTGATCAAATCTGATGAACCGTTCAAGCGGCTGCTGACCCAGGGCATGGTGGTGGCCGAGACCTATTATCGTGAAGAAGACGGCCGGAAGCGCTTCTTCAATCCCGCCGAGGTCGAGGTCGAGCGCGACAGCAGGGGCAAGCTCACCGGCGCGCGCCTGGGCCGCGACGGCGGGCCGGTGCAGATCGGCGGCATCGAGAAGATGTCCAAGTCCAAGAACAACGGCGTGGACCCGCAGGCCCTGATCGAGCGCTTCGGCGCCGATACGGTGCGTCTGTTCACCCTGTTCGCCGCCCCGCCGGAGCAGTCGCTGGAATGGTCCGACGAGGGTGTGGCCGGCGCCCACCGCTTCCTCAAGCGGCTGTGGGCGCTGGGCATGCGTCCGGCCTTCCGCCTGGCGCAGTACGATACGCCCGAGGGGCGCCGCGCCTTTCTCGAGGGCTTCGACTGGAGCGGCCTGGACACGGAACGCCAGCAGCGACGTACCGCGATCCATCAGGCGGTGGAGCAGGCCACGCGCGACTATGGGCGTTACCAGTTCAACACCGTGGTGGCGGCCTGCATGAAGCTGGTCAACAGTCTGGGCGAGATCGACGAGCAGAGCGAGGCGCCCGGCGATCTCGCCCTGCAGTACGAGGCCGTGGACATGCTGCTGCGGCTGCTCGCCCCGGTGGTGCCGCACATCTGCCACGTGCTGTGGCCGCGCGTTCGCTGCACCGATGCTGCCGAGATCCTCGCTGCCCCCTGGCCGCGGCACGACCCCGAGGCTCTGGTGCAGGACAGCATCGAACTGGTGGTGCAGGTCAACGGCAAGGTGCGCGCCCGCATCCAGGTGCCGGCCGAGGCTGACAAGGCCACCATCGAGGCCGCGGCGCACAACGATGCCAACGTCCAGCGTTTCACCGAGGGCAAGCCGATCCGCAAGACCATTGTGGTGCCGGGCAAGCTGGTGAATATTGTTGTCTGAGCGAGGAATGATGTAGGTCGGGTCAGCCGCAGCGTAACCCGACCTACGGCCTTCACGCTGATAAACAGGATCTTCCATGACCCGATCCCATCACCTGTCCATTGTTTCCCTCCTGCTGCTGGCCCTGACCCTCACCGCCTGCGGCTTCCAGCTGCGCGGCCAGGTCAACCTGCCGCCCGAGATGGCGCGTACCCATGTGCAGGGCCTGAACGAGTACAGCGACCTGGGCCGCGACCTGCGGCGGTTGCTGGAGGGGAGCGGGGTGCAGGTGGTCGATTCCACAGAGGGGGCCAGCGCCATTCTGGATATCATCACCAACCAGGCCAGTCGCCGGGTGCTGTCGGTGCAGGCCGGCGGCAAGGTACAGGAGTACGAACTGATCCAGCGACTGGTGTTCAGCGTGCGTACCACTGACGGGCGGCTGCTGCTCGAGCCTCAGGAACTGGAACTGACCCGGGAGTACCTCTACGACCGCTTCGATCCCCTGGCCAGCGGCAGCCAGGAAGGCGAGATCCGGGCCGAGATGCGCCGCGACATCACCCAGCTGCTGATGCTGCGGCTGCAGGCCCTCGGCAGCGGCGGCTGACCATGCAGCTCAGGCCCGAACAACTCGCCACCCATCTCAAGCAGGGGCTGGCACCGGTCTATCTGCTCTGGGGCGAGGAGACCCTGGTCGCGCAGGAGGCAGCCGACGCCATCCGCGCGGCGGCCCGGGCCGAGGGCTATGTGGATCGGGAGGTGTTCCACGCCGAGGCCGGCTTCGACTGGGGCCAGCTCACCGAGGCCGCCAGCGCCCTGTCGCTGTTCGCCGACCGGCGCATCCTGGAACTGCGCATCCCCTCCGGCAAACCCGGAGACGCCGGCAGCAAGGCCCTGACCGCCTATACCGGGTCGCCGGCGCCGGACACCCTGCTGCTGGTCATCTGCGGCAAGCTCGAGGCCGCCCAGCGCCGGGCCAAGTGGTTCAAGGCGCTGGATGGGGCCGGGGTATCGCTGGCCGCCTGGCCGATCGATGACCGCCAGCTGCCGCGCTGGATCGGCCAGCGCCTGCAGCGGGCCGGGCTCACGGCCGAGCCGGAGGCGGTGCAGATGCTGGCCGAACGGGTCGAGGGCAACCTGCTGGCCGCGGCGCAGGAGGTGGACAAGCTGGCGTTGCTCTACCCCGGTGAGCGGCTGGATGCGGCCCGGGTCGCCGGGGCGGTCTCCGACAGCGCCCGCTTCGATGTCTTCGGCCTGGTTGACACGGTCCTGGCCGGCCAGGGCGAGCGCGCCGTGCGCATGCTCGCCGGCCTGCAGCAGGAAGGGGTGGAGCCGGTGCTGGTCAACTGGGCCCTGACCCGCGAACTGCGCAGCCTGGAGGCCATGAGCTGGGCCCTGGCCCACGGTGAGTCGCTGGCCGCGGTGCAGGGCCGGTTCCGGGTGTGGAAGAACCGCCAGGCAGTGGTCGGCCAGGCCCTGCAGCGCCACCGGTTGCCGGCCTGGTACGGCTTCCTGCGCCGCAGCGCCCGTATCGACCGCATCATCAAGGGCCAGGCGGCGGGCAACCCCTGGGACGAACTGGTACAATTGGCCCTGGATCTGGCGGGGCGGCCGCTCGGGCTGACCGCCTGAAATATACGCCACGGAACACACGGAAAGCACGGACAAGTCGAATGCCGTAGGTTGGGTTAGGCGCGACAGCGCCGTAACCCAACGAATGCGGCCTGAACGTTGGGTTACGCCCTGCGGGCTAACCCAACCTACAGAGTTCGTCATTGCGAGGCGCGTAGCGCCGCGGCAATCTCTCAACGGTTGATTCCGCATTACGAGATTGCCGCGCTTTGCTCGCAATGACAGAGTACTCAGAGAATTCCTGAATTTTCCGTGTATTTCCGTGTGATTCCGTGGCAGATTGGTTTTTCCAGGAGCAGACAGGAACCCGCACCGCAGGATGAACGCCACACCCGAATCCCTCGTCCCCGATATCGCCGCCTACATGCGCCAGGTCGGCGAGCAGGCCCGTGCCGCTGCCCGGCTGCTGAGCCGTTCCGATACCGCGGCCCGCAACCATGCCCTGCATGCCATCGCCGAGGCCATCGAGGCAGCGGCCGACACCCTCAAGGCCGAGAACGCCCGCGACCTGGAGGCCGGCCGCGAGCGCGGCCTGGACGCGGCCCTGCTGGACCGGCTGGAGTTGACTGACGCACGCATCGCCGCCATGGCCGAGGGCCTGCGCCAGATCGCGGCGCTGCCCGATCCGGTCGGCGCCGTTTCCGATCTCAACTACCGCCCCAGCGGCATCCAGGTCGGGCGCATGCGGGTGCCGCTGGGGGTGATCGGGATCATCTACGAATCCCGGCCCAACGTGACCGCCGACGCCGCCGCCCTGTGCCTGAAGTCGGGCAACGCCGCCATCCTGCGCGGCGGCTCCGAGGCGCTGCATTCCAACCAGGCCATCGCCGCCTGCATCCGCATCGGCCTGGGTCAGGCCGGGCTGCCGGGCACGGCGGTGCAGGTGATCGAGACCACCGACCGCGCCGCCGTGGGCGAGCTGCTGCGGATGAAGGATTGCGTCGATGTCATCGTGCCGCGCGGCGGCAAGGGCCTGATCGAACGCGTGAGCGAGGAATCCCGCATCCCGGTGATCAAGCACCTGGACGGGGTCTGCCATGTCTACATCGACGAGCATGCCGATGCCGACAAGGCCTATGCCATCGCCCTCAACGCCAAGACCCAGCGCTACGGCACCTGCAACACCATGGAGACCCTGCTGGTGCATGCCGGCATCGCCGATTCCATCCTGCCGCGGCTGGCCGCGGCCTACCGCGACAAGGGCGTGGAACTGCGTGGCTGCGAGCGCACCCGTGCCATCCTCGACGGCATCGAGGTCGCCACCGACGCCGACTGGGACACCGAGTACCTGGCGCCGATCCTGGCCGTGCGCGTGGTCGATGACCTGGACGCGGCCATGGATCACATCGCCGCCCACGGCTCGCAGCACACCGACGCCATCGTCACCGAGGATTACAGCCGTGCCCGGCGTTTCCTGCGCGAGGTTGATTCCAGCTCGGTCATGGTCAATGCCTCCACCCGCTTCGCCGACGGTTTCGAGTACGGCCTGGGTGCCGAGATCGGCATCAGCACCGACAAGCTGCATGCCCGCGGCCCGGTGGGGCTGGAAGGTCTGACCACGCTCAAGTTCGTCGTCCTGGGCGACGGCCAGGTGCGGAGTTGAACCCGTCCACGATGCCCAGTTCCGACGGCCAGGCATGATCGGCGTCTACGGCGGCACCTTCGATCCGGTCCACTACGGCCATCTGCGCACCGCTCTGGAGGTGCAGGAGCAGCTCGACCTCGAGATCATGCTGATGCTGCCGGCCCGGGAGCCGCCCCATCGCGATCCGCCGCAGGCGTCTCCCGAGGCGCGCCGCGACATGCTTGCACTGGCCCTGCAGGGTCAGGACCGGCTGGTGCTGGATGAGCGCGAACTCACACGCCCGGGTCCCTCCTACATGGTCGACACCCTGGAGTCCCTGCGCGCCGAGTACGGTGACCGCCCGCTGGGACTGGTGCTGGGCGAGGACGCCTTCGCCGGCCTGGACGGCTGGGACCGCTGGGAACGCCTGAGCGAACTGGCGCATCTGCTGGTGATGACCCGCCCGGGCGGAGTGCGCCCGGCGGGCGCACCGGCCCGGCTGCTGGCCGGGCGGGGCGTGGAGGATACCGCGCGTTTGAAAAGCCGCCCGGCCGGACTTATATATCAGATCGAGGTCACCTCGCTGGCGATTTCCGCTACCGCCATTCGTGCCCAGCAGGCCGCCGGGCGCAGTAGCCGTTATCTGCTGCCCGATGCCGTACTCGAGTATCTGCAGGCCAACCGTCTGTATTGTTGAACCCCCAAGCCCACAGGTAAGCCGCGTGACTGAAACCCTCTCCACCGAATCCCTCAAGACCCTCGTCGTTCAGGCCATGGAGGATATGAAGGCCCAGGACATCAGTGTCATCGATGTGCGCGGACTGACCTCGGTGACCGATTACATGGTCGTCGCCAGCGGAACCTCCGACCGCCATGTCCGGTCCATCTCCGAGAACGTCATCGACGAATCCAGGCAGCGGGGCCTGCGCCCGATCGGCGTGGAGGGCCAGGACAGCGGCGAATGGATCCTGGTCGACCTGGGCGACGTGGTGGCCCATGTGATGCTGCCCCGGGCGCGCGCCTTCTACAACCTGGAGAAGCTCTGGAGCGCCGGCGGCGAGGGTGAGGCCTCATCGCGGCTGCAGAGCGTCTGAACGGGATATATGGCCACGGAAACACACGGAAAAATAAGCAGGATACAGGTTGGGTCAGGTGCGCAGCACCGTAACCCAACATATCCGGGCTCCCGGCTCTGCAGGTGTAGGCCGGAATAAGGGCCACAGGGCCCGTTTCCGGCAGCGGCCGGGATTGCCGGGAACGCTGCGCTTACCCCGACCTAAGTTCTACGGCATTCGACTTGTCCGTGCTTTCCGTGTGTTTCAGTGGCCATTCATTCACTAACAGGAACAGCTGCCAATGCAGATCCATCTTTTGGCCGTCGGCACCCGGATGCCGGCCTGGGTGGAGGCGGGCTTCAGCGAATATGCCAGGCGCCTGCCGCACGAATGCCGTCTGAAACTGGTCGAGATCGCGCCCGCGAAACGCGGTCGGAACCCCGATCTGGAACGCATCCGCCGCGAGGAGGGCGAACGCCTGCTGGCGGCCCTGCCCCGGGATGCGACCGTGATCGCGCTCGAGGTCGGCGGCAGGGCCTGGAGTACCGAACAGCTGGCCGACCGGCTGCGCGGCTGGCTGCAGGATGGCCGCGACCTGGCGTTGCTGGTCGGCGGCCCGGACGGCCTGCCCACCGCCTGCCGCGAACGCGCCGGGTTGCAGTGGTCGCTCTCGCCCCTGACCCTGCCGCATCCGCTGGTACGGGTGGTGCTGGCCGAGCAGCTGTACCGGGCCTGGAGCCTGGTCAGTGGTCATCCCTATCACCGGGCCTGAGCGGAAGCTGCCCATGATCCTGCTCGCTTCCGCCTCGCCCCGTCGCCGGGAACTGCTCGAGCAGCTCGGCGTGCCTCACCGTGCCGTGCCGGTGGACATCGACGAGACGCCGCTGCCGGGCGAGCCGGTGGTGGACATGGTGGGTCGGCTCGCGCTGGAGAAGGCGCGTGCCCTGGCCGCCGAGGCGGGAGATGAACTGCCGGTGCTGGGTGCCGATACCCTGATCAGCCTGGACGGCCGGCCCCTGGGCAAGCCGGCCGACCGCGCCGACGGCCTGGCCATGCTGGCGACGCTGTCCGGACGCGAACACGAGGTGCTCAGCGCCGTGGCCCTGGTCCATGCCGGACGCGAGGCGCTGCGGCTCAGCCGCAGCCGGGTGTGCTTTCGTGAACTGGAGCCCGCCGAGTGCGCGGCCTACTGGGCCACCGGCGAGCCGGCCGACAAGGCCGGGGCCTATGCCATCCAGGGGCGGGCGGCCATGTTCGTCAGCCGCCTCGAGGGCAGTTACACTGGCGTGATGGGGCTGCCGCTGTTCGAGACCGCGGAGTTGCTGCGCGAGGCCGGCGTGGCGCTGCTGCAGCCATGACATCCGGAAAGAATAAGCCACGGAAACATACGGAAAGAAATCGTTGTAGTTTTGTAGGTTGGGTTAGCCCGCAGGGCGTAACCCAACATTCAGACCGCATTCGTTGGGTTACGGCGCTGTCGCGCCTAACCCAACCTACCAGGTTTTTTTCCGTGTGATTCCGTGGCAAAGGGGTTTTGATTCAATGGAAACTGCATGAGCGAAGAGATACTGATCAACGTCACGCCGCAGGAGACCCGCGTGGCCATGGTCGAGAACGGTGTGCTGCAGGAGGTCTTCATCGAGCGCGAGCGCAGCCTGGGCCTGGTGGGCAACATCTATAAGGGCGTGGTCTGCCGGGTGCTGCCCGGGATGCAGGCCGCCTTTCTGGACATCGGCCTGGAACGGGCCGCCTTCCTGCACGCCTCCGACATCGCCACCCGCGATACCGGGTCCGAAGGCACGAGCACCATCAGTCAGCTGCTGCGCGACGGCCAGGAGCTGCTGGTGCAGGTGATCAAGGATCCGCTCGGCACCAAGGGCGCGCGTCTGACCACGCACATCACCATCCCCTCGCGCTACCTGGTGTTCATGCCCTATGCCACCAACGTCGGGGTGTCGCAGAAGATCGAGGACGAGACCGAGCGCCAGCGCCTCAAGCAGGTGGTGCAGGATGCCGCCGGCGAGGAAGGGCTGGGCTATATCGTGCGCACGGCCGCCGAGGGCGTGCCGGAGGAATCGCTGCGCGCGGACATGGCCTTCCTGCGCCGGCTGTGGGGCGCGATCCAGGAGCGCGGCCGCCAGGCCGGCGCCGGCGAGATGATCCATGAGGACCTGCCTCTGAGCAAGCGCGCCCTGCGCGACCTGGTCGGGGTGGAGGTGGAGAAGGTGCGCGTGGACTCGCGCGAGACCCACGCCAGCCTGGTGCGTTTCGGCGAGCAGTTCGTCCCCGAGGTGGTCGAACGGCTGGAATACTACCCGGGCGAGCGGCCCATCTTCGATCTCTACAGCGTCGAGGACGAGATCCAGCGCGCCCTGGACCGCAAGGTGCAGCTCAAATCGGGCGGCTATCTCATCATCGACCAGACCGAGGCCATGACCACCATCGACGTCAATACCGGCGCCTACGTGGGACATCGCAACCTGGAAGAGACCATCTTCAAGACCAACCTGGAGGCGGCCCAGGCCATCGCCCGCCAGCTGCGCCTGCGCAATCTGGGCGGGATCATCATCATCGACTTCATCGACATGTCCGACGAGGACCACAAGCGCCAGGTGCTGCGTGCCCTGGAGCGGCACCTGGAGCGCGATCACGCCCGCAGTCACATCAGCGAGGTCTCCAGCCTCGGCCTGGTGCAGATGACGCGCAAGCGCACCCGCGAAAGCCTGGAGCACGTGCTGTGCGGCGTGTGCCCCACCTGCAACGGCCGCGGCTCGCTCAAGACGCCCGAGACCGTGGTCTACGAGATCTTCCGTGAAATCCTGCGCGAGGCGCGCCAGTACGATGCCGAGCAGCTGCTGGTACTGGCCGCGCACGAGGTGGTGGATCTGCTGCTGGACGAGGAATCGACCAGCCTGGCGGAACTGGAATCCTTCATCGGCAAACCGATCAAGTTCCAGGTCGAATCCCTTTATACCCAGGAACAATATGACGTCGTGCTCATGTAGGGCCACGGCGCTGCGCAACCGGGACCTCCCTGCATGCTGAAACGGGCCACGCGGCTGGTATGGTACGGTGTTGCCGCGCTGCTCATCCTTGCGGCGCTGCTGCTCAGTACCGCCCGACTGGTGCTGCCGCTGCTGGATGACTATCACGACGAGCTCCAGCAATGGCTCAGCCAGCGGGTCGATCACCCGGTGCGCATCGAGCGGCTGGATCTGGGCTGGCACGGCCTGGGGCCGGACCCGCGCCTGCTCGACACCCGCCTCTATGATCGCGGTGGCGAGGAGGTGCTGCTGCGGCTGGAGGAGCTGCGCATCGGCATCGATCTGTGGCGGTCCTGGCGCCAGGGCCGGCTGGTCAGCAATCGCATCACCCTGCATGGCAGCGAGCTGAACCTGATCCGGCGCGAGGACGGACGCATCGTGCTGCGCGGGCGCGAACACGCCACCCCCATCCTCAATCCGCTGACGCTGGCGGCCGAGCAGCCGCGGATCGCACTGACGGATGTCACCCTGGGCTGGGAAGACCGCTACCTGGGGCATCCGCGGATGGTGTTCCGCGACATTGACCTGCGCATGCGCAACCGCGGTGAGCGGCATCAACTCCACCTTCAGGCCAGACCGGCCGCCGCCCTCGGGCAGGCGCTGGAGTTGCAGGCGGACCTGGTGCTGCCGCCCGGACAGCGCGAGCGCTGGCATGGCCGCCTGTACCTGAATGCGCAGGGCTTCATGCTGCGTGAGTGGCTGGGCTGGTACCTGTCCGATCGCTGGCATGCCGGCGGGGTGCTGGATACGCGCCTCTGGCTCACGCTGACGGGGGGGCGTATCGAGGCCGCGCAGGGTGAACTGGCCGTGCACCTGCCCGTGTTCTCCAGCCGCGAGCGGGCCGCGCCGCTGCTGGCCGGCAGCCGGCTGTCGACCCGGCTGCTGTGGAACCGCACCGGCGCGGCCTGGCGGCTCAGCCTGGATGCGCTGGAACTCGTCCAGGCCGACCGGGCCTGGCCGCGCACCGGGCTGACCCTGGCCATGGCGCCGCCGGACGCTGACGGCCGCCGGCTGCAGCTGGCGCTGGATGCGCTGCCGCTGGAACTGCTGCAGCCGGTACTGCCGCTGCTGGGCGAGGCCGCCGGCACGGCGCTGGATCTGACCGCGCTGAGCCCGCAGGGCTGGGTGCGCGATCTGCAGCTGGGAGGCGAGCGCCGCAGCGGGCGCTGGCATGACCTGCGCTTCAAGGCCCGCCTGGAAGCGCTGGCCTGGCAGCCGCAGGCGCGCCTCCCGGGCCTGAGCGGGCTGAACGCCAGCCTGATCGGCAGCCCGGAGCGGGGGCAACTCGAACTGGAACTGACGGACGGCCGCCTGGCCGCGCCGGCACTGTTCCGCGATGCCCTGCCGATCGGGCGTCTGGCGGGACGGCTGCGTTGGCAGCAGGGGGCGGACGGACTGCAGCTGTACAGCGAACGCTTCGCCCTGGCCAATGCCGATCTCGCCGCCCGCGGGCAGCTGCGCCTGCAGCTGCCGCACGACGGCGCCTCACCGCACCTGAGCCTGCAGGCGCAGATCGAACGCGGCGATGCGACCAGGACCTCGCGCTACCTGCCCGCCGGCATCATGCCGGAGAAGACGGTCCGCTGGCTGGACCGGGCCATCGTCAGCGGCCGCGTCACCACCGGCCGCGTGGATTTCACCGGCCGGCTGGCCGACTTCCCCTTCGTGCAGGGCGCGGGCCGGATGGAGATCCGCGCCCGCGTGGACGACGCCATCCTGGACTATCACCCCGACTGGCACCGCATCGAGGAGCTCGACGCCGAGCTGGTCTTCATCAACCAGAGTATGCATATCGAGGCGGTCGACGGCGCCATCCTCGGCACCCGCCTGGCGGATGTGAGCGCCGACATCCCCGATCTCAAGCGCAGCCGCCTGCGCGTCCAGGGGCAGGTGCGCGGTCCGCTGGCCGACATGCTGCGCTTCGTGCAGGACAGCCCCCTGGCGCGGCGCGGCTATGCCCTCGGCCAGCTGCAGGCCGGCGGCCAGGCCGGGCTGGCGCTGGAGCTGGACCTGCCTCTGCGGCGCACGCATGGCGGCCCGGCGCGGGTGGCCGGCCGGCTTGAACTGCAGGGCAACCGGCTGGTTCTGCCCGCGCGGGACCTGGCCCTGGAGGCGCTCGGCGGGCGCATCGATTTCACCGACACCCGGGTCAGCGGCAGCGGGCTCCAGGCCAGGCTGTGGCAGACTCCGGTGCGCCTGGATCTGGCGCCGCATCCGGACACGCCCGGCCTGACCCGGGTCCGGCTGGCCGGCCGCCTGCCGTTGCTGGAGCGACTGGGGCGGGTGCATCCGCCGCTGGCCCGGTACCTGTCCGGGCAGTCCGACTGGCGTATCCAGCTGGACGTCGGCCGCCAGGCCGAAGGCTACCCGCTGTGGATCGAGTCCGAGCTGGAAGGCATCGGCATCGAGCTGCCGTCGCCGCTGTCCAAGCCCGCCGATACGACCCTGCCGCTGCGGCTGCAGACGCGGATCCAGGCACAGGGCAGCGGGCCGCTGTACCTGCGCCTGGGTGACCTGCATGCCGCGCTGGAATTGAGCGATGCAGCCGAGGGGCCGCTGCAGCTGCGCCGCGCCATGCTGCGCTTCGACGCCGGCGCGGCCCAACTGCCCGACGGCCCGGGGCTGGAGCTGTACGGCCGCCTGGAGAGCCTGCCGGTATCCGCCTGGCGTACGGTGCTGGCAGCGGCCGGCGAGACAGCCGCCCTGCCCGCGCTGGAGCTGCGCGAGGCCGCGCTCGAGGTGGGTCGGTTGAGGCTGTTCAACCAGACCCTGGACGACGTCAGCCTGCAGGCCCGGCCGGCGCTCGGCGCCTGGCGCATCGACCTCGACGGCCCGGGCATTGCCGGGCGGATCGCCGTGCCCCGCGGCGATTCCCCGCTGCCGCTGGATCTGGATCTGGATCGCCTGGTGCTGACGCGCGGCGGCATCGACGGGGCCGGTGCGGACCTCGATCCGGCGCGGTTGCCGCCGCTGGATGTCGATATCCGGGACCTGACCTATGGCAGTCTCGACCTGGGCCGGCTGCAGCTGCGCAGCCAGCCGCTGGCCTACGGCATGGAGGTGGAATCCATCCGCATCGAGGGCGGCTGGCTCAGGCTCTCGGCGCAGGGCAGCTGGACCCTGCGCCAGGGACGCGAGGCCTCGCGCTTCGACATCGAACTGCAAGGCAGCGACCTGGGTCGGATGCTGACCGCCTTCGGCTACAGCGGCAATGTCGAGGGTGGCGCGACCCATGGCCAGATCAACGCCAACTGGCCCGGCGCCCCCATGGATTTCGCCCTCAAGGCGGTCGAGGGTACGCTCGATCTGCGCATCGGTCCCGGGCAGCTGGTCAAGCTGGAGCCCGGCGCCGGGCGGGTGTTCGGCCTGCTCAACCTGCATGCACTGCCGCGCCGGCTCACCCTGGATTTCTCCGACCTGTTCAAGCGCGGCTTTGCCTTCGACCGCATCGAGGGCAGCTTCACCCTGATCGATTCCAACGCCTATACCCAGGACCTGGTCATCCAGGGGCCGTCGGCGCGTATCGACATCTCCGGACGCATCGGCCTGGCCGAGCAGGACTACGACCAGCTGGTCACGGTCACGCCGGAGGTCACCGGTGGCCTGCCCATCGCCGGCGCCATCGCCGGCGGCCCGGCCGTGGGCGCGGCCCTGTTCCTGGCCGACCGGCTGCTGGGCCGGCAGTTCGAGGAAATGGCCAGTTACCAGTACGCGGTGACCGGCAGTTGGGAGGATCCTGTGTTCCGGCGCCTGAACCGGGAGGAACCCGGGGCGGCCCCGACCGGAACCGCGCCATGACCGGCCCCGCCCCGGCCTGTGATATGCTGCACCCATGAGACCGGTAATAACCCTTTTGTTTCTGATACTTCCCTTTGCTGCCGTCTCCGCCGCCCCCATGTATGTCATGTCGGCGGAGCAATGGATGCGGCCGCGCCAGGGTGCGGACCTGCTCGCCGATGAGCGCCTGCGCGAACGGGTGCTGGGGCTGGACGAGCAGCCCGGCAGCCGCCTGCAGATCCATTACCCCGGCGGCGAGGCCGGGGGGCTGTGGGCGCATGAACTGCGCAGCTGGTTGATTGCGCTCGGCGTACCGGGCGCGCGGATTGAACTGGCGCCGGGTGGGGTACAGGCCGCCGCCCTGGGTGTCGAATTGCTAACCGGCCAAGCGGCCGAGTCGATGGAGCCGTCGCAGTGACGCAAGTGGCAAGTATCCAGATGGCCTCCGGGCCCAACGTCAACGCCAACCTGCTCGAGGCCGAGCGCATGATCGAGGAGGCGGCGAAGCAGGGCGCCGAGCTGGTGGTGCTGCCGGAGAACTTCGCCATCATGGGCGTGCACGAGACCGACAAGGTCGAGCAGCGCGAGGCGCCGGGCGAAGGCCCGATCCAGGATTTCCTGTTCCGCCAGGCGAAGCGCCACAAGCTGTGGCTGGTCGGCGGCACCATTCCGTTGCAGGCCTCAGTCCCGGACAGGATCCGCGCCGCCTGCCTGCTGATCAACCCCGAGGGC
>PABG01000104.1 GCA_002699185.1 Gammaproteobacteria bacterium
CTGGCCGCGGCCGAGCCGGCGAATCCACTGGGCGCGCATCACCGCATCCTGCTGTCGAATTTCTTCGCCCAGACCGAGGCCCTGATGCGCGGGCGCAGCGAGGCCGAGGCCCGGGCCGAACTGGAGGCGCAGGGTCTGGGCGGCGAGGCACTGGAGCGACTGCTGCCACACAAGGTCTTCCCCGGCAACCGGCCCACCAATTCGCTGCTCTATCGCCGGCTCGACCCCCGCACCCTGGGCAGCCTGATCGCGCTCTATGAGCACAAGATCTTCGTTCAGGGCGTCGTCTGGAATATCAATTCCTTCGATCAGTGGGGCGTGGAGCTGGGCAAGCAGCTCGCCAGCAGCATCCTGCCGGAACTGGAGGGGCCGGGGCCGGTGGCCGCCCATGACGTTTCGACCAATGGTTTAATTAATTATTACAAGCAGTTATTGTCTTAGAGGGGGGGCGGATGGCTCCGCAGGATCCCTGGTCTGCAGTGCACGGCAACGTCCAGCCGCACCCGGAGTACATTCAGGGCTGCCGGTACCTGGCGGCCGGCGACGCGGCCGCCGCGGCCGCCTGCTTCGAGGCAGCCGAGCAGCAGACCGCGCCGGATGAGGTCTACAGCAATCTCTATACCGCCGCCCGCGGCTATGCCCGGGCGCTGCTCAATGATCCCAGCGGCCTGAACCTGTGCCGGGCCGCCGCCCGGGCCGAGCGGTACAATGGCGATGTCCACGAATACCTGGCCAAGGCCGAGCTGCACCTGCAGCACCGCAAGCAGGCCTGCGAGGCCATCGTCCGCGGCCTGCGGGCCGACCGCGCCCACCCGGGGCTGCGTCAGCTGCGCCGGCAGATGGGTATCCGCCGCCCCCCGGCGCTGGGCTTTCTCAGCCGCGACAACCTGCTGAATCGCCTGATCGGCCGGTTCACCTACCGGCGCGGCGCCGGCCGGTCCGGTCCCCGTAAAAAATGATATACTTCGCGGTCCGAGTCGGCCGGACAGTCGCGGGGATCCACGGGATCCTCGAGGAAAGTCCGGGCTCCACAGGGCAGGGTGCCAGGTAACGCCTGGGAGGCGCGAGCCTACGGAAAGTGCCACAGAAAACACACCGCCGATGGCCCACGGGCACAGGCAAGGGTGAAAAGGTGCGGTAAGAGCGCACCGCGCGGGTGGCAACACGCCGCGGCAGGGTAAACCCCACCCGGAGCAAGACCAAATAGGGAGGCCAGGATGCGGCCCGCATCGCCTCCGGGTAGGTCGCTTGAGGCAGCCGGTGACGGCTGTCCCAGATGAATGACTGTCCCCGACAGAACCCGGCTTACAGGCCGGCTCGATTTGACTCGCCCGTCATTGCGAGGAACGAAGTGACGCGGCAATCTCGTCCACGTTGCCGCATAACGAGATTGCCACGCCGCTGAAGCGGCTCGCAATGACGGTCAATTTTTACCCGGATACGTTGAGTATCAATGCCAGGCAAAGTCTACATCCGCACCATGGGGTGCCAGATGAACGAGTACGATTCGGCGCGCATCGCCGACGTACTTGCAGCCTCCCATGGCCTGGAGCAGACCGACCGCCCCGAGGCGGCCGATGTGCTGTTGCTCAATACCTGTTCCATCCGCGAGAAGGCGCAGGAAAAGGTGTTCTCCCAGCTCGGGCAGTGGAAGGACTGGAAGGCCGCGCGCCCGGAACTGGTGATCGGGGTCGGCGGCTGTGTCGCCAGCCAGGAGGGCGAGGCCCTGCGTGAGCGCGCGCCCTATGTGGATCTGGTATTCGGGCCCCAGACCCTGCACCGCCTGCCCGAGATGCTCAACAGTGTGCGCCGTGAGCGCGCCCCGGTGGTGGATATCTCCTTCCCCGAGATCGAGAAATTCGACCGTCTGCCCGAGCCGCGCGCCGAGGGGCCTTCCGCCTTCGTCTCCATCATGGAGGGCTGCAGCAAGTACTGCAGCTTCTGCGTGGTGCCCTATACCCGGGGCGAGGAGGTCAGCCGGCCCTTCGATGACGTCATCGCCGAGGTCGCTTCGCTGGCGGCCCAGGGCGTGCGCGAGGTGAACCTGCTGGGCCAGAACGTCAACGCCTACCGCGGCCCCATGCACGACGGCGAGATTGCCGACCTGGCCCTGCTGATCAGCTATGTGGCCGCCGTCGACGGCATCGAGCGCATCCGCTACACCACCTCGCATCCGCTGGAGATGAGCGACAGCCTGATCCAGGCCTATGCCGAGGTGCCCGAACTGGTCAGCCACCTGCACCTGCCGGTGCAGAGCGGTTCGGACCGTATCCTGGCGCAGATGAAACGCAAGCACACGGCACTCGAATACAAGGCCATCATCCGCCGGCTGCGCGAGGCGCGGCCGGACATCAGCATGTCCTCGGATTTCATCATCGGCTTTCCCGGCGAGACCGATGCCGACTTCGAGGCCACCATGCAGCTGATCGAGGACATCGGCTTCGATCATTCCTTCAGCTTCATCTACAGCGCGCGTCCCGGCACGCCGGCCGCTTCGCTGCCCGACGATGTCGATATGGCCACGAAGAAGGCCCGCCTGGCCCGGCTGCAGCAGCGCATCAGCGAGATGGCTGCGCAGATCAGCCGCGATATGGTCGGGACGGTGCAGCGTATCCTGGTCGAGGGACCCTCGCGCAGGGATCCGGCGCAGCTGGCCGGGCGCACCGAGAACAACCGGGTGGTGAACTTCGACGGCGCGGCCGATCTCCCCGGTCGGTTCGTCAACGTCCGCATCACCGAGGCGCTGCCCAATTCGCTGCGGGGCGAGTTCGTCGCGCTGGCCGAAGACACGGCCGCTGATGTCGCCAACTGGATGTAACGCCCGCCCCTGCCTGTCATTGCATACCGACCGTCTTGACCCAGAAACCCAAAGCCTGTGATTTCCTGCTGGAACCGCCCGACAACGAGCGGCTGGCCAGTCTGTGCGGTCAGTTCGATCAGCACCTGCGCCAGATCGAGCGCCGGCTGGGGGTGGAGATCAACAACCGCGGCAACCAGTTTCATGTCATCGGCGAGGGCCGGGCCCCGGAGGTTGCCGGCGATGTACTGCGCCATCTCTATGCCGAGGCCGAGGGCCGGATCCTGACCCCGGCCGAGGTGCATCTTGCCCTGCAGCAGGCCAATGCCGAACTCGAGGTCGAGCCCGAGGCGGAGCAGGTCGCCGAGGTGCGCATCCGCACCCGCAGCGGCACCATTCATGGCCGCGGGACGAACCAGCGCCAGTACCTGGCCAGCATCCGCGATCACGACCTCAGCTTCGGCATCGGCCCGGCCGGCACCGGCAAGACCTACCTCGCCGTGGCCAGTGCCGTGGCCGCGCTGGAACAGGAACAGGTGCGGCGCCTGATCCTGGTGCGCCCGGCGGTGGAGGCCGGCGAGCGGCTGGGCTTCCTGCCCGGCGACATGGCGCAGAAGGTGGACCCCTATCTGCGCCCGCTCTACGACGCCCTGTACGAGATGCTGGGCTTCGACAAGGTGGGCAAGCTGATCGAGCGCCAGGTGATCGAGGTCGCGCCCCTGGCCTTCATGCGCGGGCGCACCCTGAACGAGTCCTTCATCATCCTGGACGAGGCGCAGAACACCACGGTGGAGCAGATGAAGATGTTCCTCACCCGTATCGGTTTCGGTTCCACCGCCGTGGTCACCGGCGATGTCACCCAGGTGGACCTGCCGCGCGGCACCGTCTCCGGCCTGCGGCACGTGGTCGACGTGCTCAAGGAGGTCGAGGGCGTGAGCTTCACCTTCTTCAATGCCCGCGACGTGGTGCGCCATCCGCTGGTGCAGCGCATCGTCGCCGCCTATGCCCGCCAGGACCCGACGGGCGGGGAGGGCGCGTGAACATGGCCGCGGTGCAGGAGCCGGGCCTGGAGCTGGATCTGCAGGTCGAAACCGGCGCCGATGATCTGCCGGGACGGGAGACCTTCGAGCACTGGGCGCTGGCCGCCTGGCAGGGCGAGGGCACCGTCGAGCTGACCCTGCGCCTGGTCGATGAGGCCGAGAGCAGCGAGCTGAACCAGACCTATAGGGGTAAATCAGGCCCGACCAACGTGCTGTCCTTCCCGGTCGAGGCCGCCGAACTGCCCGGCCTGGAACTGCCGCTGCTGGGCGATCTGGTGATCTGCGCCCCGGTGGTGGCGCGTGAGGCCGCCGCACAGGGCAAGACCGCCGAGGCCCACTGGGCCCACATGGTGGTGCACGGCATGCTGCACCTGCAGGGCTACGATCACCTCGAACCGGCCGAGGCCGAGGTGATGGAAAGTCTTGAAACCGACATCCTGCGCCGCTTAGGCTATCCCGACCCTTACAGGGAGGAGTGAAGACTTCAACAGCGCCACGGAAAACACGGAAAGCACGGACAAATAAAAATTGTCCCAACATATGTAGGTCGGGTTAGCCCGTAGGGCGTAACCCGACATTGGCGCCGAGCCTGTCGGGTTACGCTGCGGCTGACCCGACCTACCAAGTTCGCAACAGGCAACATGAAATTTCCGTGCTTTCCGTGTATTCCGTGGCGCATTTGACTTTAAGGGATCAGATCACAGTTTATTCCCACGGATGGACTGTCATGTGTTCCCTGACCTGAAACGACAATGAGCGAAGACCGATCTAGCAACGGTTCCACCCAGCGCAACTGGTTCGAGCGCATCAGCCAGGTACTGCTGGGGGAGCCGAAAGACCGTGAACAACTGGTGGAGCTGCTGCGCGACGCCCAGGCGCGCAACCTGCTGGATGCCGACGCCCTGGCCATGATCGAGAGCATCCTGCAGGTCTCCGAGATGCAGGTGCGCGACATCATGATCCCGCGGGCGCAGATGGTGGTGGTGCGCCGCGATGCCTCGCTGGAGGAGATCCTGCCCACCATCATCGACTCCGGCCACTCCCGCTTTCCCGTGATCGGCGAGAATCGCGACGAGGTGGTCGGCATCCTGCTGGCCAAGGACCTGCTGCGCTATCGCATCCAGCCGGAGGAGGCGTTCAGCATCCGCGACAGCATGCGTCCGGTGGTCTTCATTCCCGAGAGCAAGCGGCTGAACGTGCTGCTCAAGGAATTCCGTCTCAGCCGCAACCACATCGCCGTGGTGGTGGATGAGTATGGCGGGGTGGCCGGCATGGTCACCATCGAGGACGTGCTGGAGCAGATCGTGGGCGAGATCGCCGACGAGCATGACATCGAGGAGGGGGTGTTCATACTGCAGCGCTCCGAGACCAGCTACATGGTCAAGGCGCTGACCCCGATCGAGGATTTCAACGAGTATTTCGGCACCGATTTCAGCGACGAGGAGTTCGATACCGTCGGCGGCCTGGTCGCGCACGAGTTCGGCCACCTGCCCAAGCGCGGCGAGTCGGTGGCGCTGGGACGCTTCGTGTTCAAGGTCACCCGCGCCGACAACCGCCGCATCCATCTGCTGGCACTGGATATCCGGGAGGACGCCGATACCCCGGACATGACGGGGCCCGGCGGGGTATGAGCCCGGCCGAGCCGGGCGGCGCAGACGCGCGACCGTCCGCGGAGGGGCGGGGCATGCGGCCCCGGTGGATCTCCCTGCTGGCGCTGGCCGCCGGCGCTGCCCTGCCGCTGGCCTTTGCCCCCTTTGCCATCGCCCCCCTGGCCATTATCCTGCCGGCCCTGTTTCTGGCCCTGCTGCCGGAGCGGCGTCCCCGCCGCGCCCTGGGCCTGGGCTACCTGTTCGGACTCGGTTGTTTCGGCGTCGGGGTCAGCTGGGTCCATATCAGCATTCATGTCTTCGGCGGCACGCCTCTGGTTGCCGCGATCCTGGTCGCCGCGCTGCTGGTGGCCTTTCTCGCCCTGTTTCCCGCACTGGCCGCCTGGCTGACCGTCCGCCTCGCGCCCACAGTCGGCTGGCCGCGTTACCTGCTCGCGGCACCGGCGGCCTGGGTCATGACGGAATGGCTGCGCGGCTGGCTGTTCACCGGCTTTCCCTGGCTGCTGGCCGGCTACACCCAACTGGATACGCCCCTGGCCGGCTATGCGCCGGTGCTGGGTGTCCACGGCGTCGGGCTGCTGCTGCTGGTGACCGCGGGTGCCCTGGCGGCCGGTATCCGTACCCGGCGGACCGGCCGGCGCGTGCTGCTGCTGGCGCTGGTCATGGGGGTGTGGCTCGGCGGGAGTCTGCTGCGGCATTACGACTGGACCCGTGCCGTCGGTGAACCGCTGGAAGTCAGTCTGATTCAGGGCAATATCGCCCAGGACCTCAAGTGGCAGGAGGCCTGGCAGCGGGCCACGCTGGCGCGCTATCTTGAATTGAGCCGCAAGGAATGGGCTGATGTCGAACGCCGGGTCGATCTGGTGGTCTGGCCCGAGACCGCCATCCCGGCCTTTTATCACCAGATCGAGGACGGCTTCCTGCGCCAGCTGCGCCGTGAGAGCCGGCAGGCCGACAGCGAATTGCTGACCGGCATCCCGGTACTGGACCGCGAACAGTGGGCCTACTACAACGCCGTCATGCGGGTGGGCGGTGAGGACAGCTTCTATTTCAAGCGTCACCTGGTGCCCTTCGGCGAATACCTGCCGCTGCGCGAGTGGCTGGGTACCCTGCTGCAGGTGATGCCGCTGCCGGTGGCCGATTTCAGTTCCGGCGGGGCGCAGCAGCCGCTGCTGCGGGTTCGCGGGCATCCGGTCGGGGTGTCGATCTGTTATGAAATCATCTTCGGTGCCGAACTGATCGCGGCCCTCCCCGAGGCGCGGCTGCTGGTCAATGTCAGCAACGATGCCTGGTTCGGCGACTCGCTGGCCCCGCACCAGCACCTGCAGATGGCGCGCATGCGGGCGCTGGAGACCGGCCGCGAACTGCTGCGCGCCACCAATACCGGAATCTCGGCCGTGATCGATCACCGCGGCCGGCTGCGGGAGCGCGGGCCCCAGTTCGAGGTCGCCGTGGTGCGAGCATCGACCCAGCCCAGGGAGGGGGCAACACCTTATGTGCAGCGCGGCGACCTGCCCGTGCTGCTGCTGGTCGCCGGCATGCTGGCGCTCGGGTATGCTGTCCGGCACAGAACAGCCGATTGAATGTGGCTTGCAGGTCGGGTTGGCGCAGCGTAACCCGACGCGGGCATCGCGGCGATGTCGGATTACGCCCTGCGGGCTGATCCGACCTGCGTATTGATCTCGATCCTGACACCTGGAACCTGTTATGACAGCCGGTTTTCTGACAAGCCGCGATGCCTTCGCCAATGCCTTCACTGACGGGCTGAAGCAGCTGCTGCAGCAGGAAGGGCTCGGGCCCTTCATCCTGGTGCTGGCCAATGCCACGTTCGAGCCCGGGATCCATGCCGAACTGGAGACGCCGCTGAAAAACCGGTTTGAGCGGCTGAGGGAGGATCTGCGCGAGCGTTTCGCCAGCGGGCGCAACGGCGAGCAGATCGAGGAGGACCTGCTGGTGTTTCTCAAGATGGCCCTGATCGGCTTCGAGGGGTTGCAGCCGACCCGTTTCCGCGACGAGGGTCCCTGGCACCTGCAGTTCAATCACCTGCGCTCCTTCCGGCCCCGGCGCATCACCAGTGAAGTGCCCAAGGAAATCATCTCGCCGTTCAATTCCAACGCCTTCAATTTCAATCGGCCATTCCTGCAGAAGGAATGCTTCTGGGCGGGGGAGTTGCTGGGGCGGCGCGTGGACCTGTATTACAACAAGTATCCCTTTGCGCCGCTGCACGGCCTGTGGGTGCTGGACCGCAATGCCGGCAAGCCGCAATTCCTCACCCGCGAGGATCACGACTATGTCTGGTCGCTGGCGGCGGAGTTGGGTGAGGCGGTTCCGGGGATGCTGTTCGGGTATAACAGTTACGGCGCCTATGCCTCGGTGAATCACCTGCATGTGCAGGGTTTCGTCGAGCCGGCGGGCATGCCGGTGATGCGCAAGGACTGGTCGCACCATGGGGGGAGCACGGACTATCCGGCCCGCGTAATGTATTTCCCGGACCGGGAGCAAAGCTGGGCCTGCATGTCGGAGTTGCATGCCGACGAGCAGCCCTACAACGCCCTGTTCACCCCCGGCGGCAGTTACCTGTTTCCGCGCCGCAAGCAGGGGACGGTGGAGGTGCCGTCCTGGAGCAGCGGCCTGACCTGGTTCGAGCTCGCCGGCGGCTTCATCGTCTCCAATCACGAGGATTTCGAGCGACTGGACGCGGCCGCGCTGCAGCAGGAGCTGGAGCGGGTGCGGCCGGAGTGAATCCGTATATGCAGGTTGGCCTGAGTAACGGGTAGGCCGGGATAAGCGCAGCGTTCCCGGCGTTCGGTTGGGGACCGGCTTCAGCAAGACGCCGGAAACGGACCTGTACGGTCCTTATTCCGGCCTACGTACTAAGCTCAACACACACTGCGATGGCTCTCTGTTGGGCTTCGCGTTGCTCAGCCCAACCTACGTATTGATACGTTACTGCTTGGCACGGACGAAGCGGGTGGCGTGGCATTTCGGGCAGGGCGGGATGTGCCCCGGCTCGCTGAAGTGCAGTTCCTCGCCGCAGGATTCGCAGCGCAGCACGCCGGGGCCGGTGATCTCGCCCGTGTGGTAGGTCTGGGCCTCGTGCATGCGGGCCTCGAACTCGGCCAGCTCGATGCGGGTGCGGTCGGCCACGGTGAGCATCTTCTCGAACAGCCGGCGCTCGATCTGGCCGATGTCGAATTTCAGCCAGGCGCCGAACTCGTTGCCGGTCTCCTCCAGGTAGCTGGCCGCGTCCTCCATGTCCCGTTTCAGGTAGGCGGCTACCCGTTCGGCCTCCTCGCGGGTCAGCTCGCCCAGTTCGATCGCCCGTTCCTTGGCCCGTTCCAGGTTCTGCTCCAGGGTGGGAATGGCGTGTTCCTCGGCCTCCTCGATGGCGGCCTGGACCCGGTCCATCATGCGGTGGTAGGCCTGGACCAGCTTCTCGCCAGGGCCGGATGACTGGGAATCTGACATGTCGGGTTCGCTCCACGGCAACAGGGACTGACCCTAGTGTGGAACAGATTTCCGGTCAGGTGAAGAGCCGCCACGGATCAGGTATCCTTTGCGGCCATTCGAGTGACCGTATTTTCAGGAAGGCAATGGACGAACACTACCAACCCGGGCAGGTCGAGGCCGAGGCGCAGCAGTACTGGGAAACCCACGACAGCTTCCGGGTCGTCGAGGACCCGGCGCGGGAGAAATTCTACTGCCTGTCCATGTTTCCCTACCCCAGCGGCCGCCTGCACATGGGCCATGTGCGCAACTACACCCTCGGGGATGTGATCGCCCGCTACCAACGCATGCAGGGCAGAAACGTCCTGCAGCCCATGGGCTGGGACGCCTTCGGCCTGCCGGCCGAGAATGCCGCCATGCAGAACCGGGTGCCGCCGGCGGCCTGGACCTACGAGAACATCGACTACATGCGCGAACAGCTCAAGCGACTGGGCTTCGGCTACGACTGGTCGCGCGAGCTGGCCACCTGCCGGCCCGAATACTACCGCTGGGAGCAGTGGCTGTTCACCCGGCTCTATGAAAAGGGGCTGGTGTACAAGAAGATGGCCACGGTCAACTGGGACCCGGTCGATCAGACGGTGCTGGCCAACGAACAGGTCATCGACGGCCGCGGCTGGCGCTCCGGCGCCCCGGTCGAGCGGCGCGACATCCCGCAGTGGTTCATGCGCATCACCGACTACGCCGAGGAACTGCTGGCCGAGATCGACCGGCTCGAAGGCTGGCCGGAGGCGGTGCGCACCATGCAGCGCAACTGGATCGGCCGCTCCGAGGGCCTGGAGCTGGAGTTCGACATCGCCGGCTCGAATGAGCGCCTGAGCGTCTACACCACCCGCCCCGA
>PABG01000105.1 GCA_002699185.1 Gammaproteobacteria bacterium
CCGGCCCCGGACCCGCGCCTGGCCCGGCCGCTGGAACTTGCCCTGCCGCGCGACCGGCTGGCGCCGAGCCGCCGCAACGAGACGGTCGCCGACAGCGAGGGATTCGACGCCGACGGCCGCCTGCGCGGCCAGGCGGTGCACCTGCTGCTGGAGTGGCTGAGCGAACCCGCCCCCGTGAACGAGGCCATTGCCCTGCAGCGCCTGGCCGCCTGGGCCGGCCGCGATGCCGCGGAGGACGACCTGCAGGCCTGGCTGGCCGAGGCCCGCGCCGTACTCGCCCATCCCGGACTGGCCGACCTGTTCGACCCGGCCCGCTATGAAACGGCCTGGAAGGAAGTGCCGCTGCAATACCTGGACAACGGCGTGCTGGTGGAGGGTATCGTCGACCGGCTGGTACGCCATGCCGACCGGCTCCTGCTCATCGATTACAAGACCCATCGGCTGGGCACGGCACCGGCGGCGCAGCACGCCGCTTCCTTCCAGGGCCAGATGCGTTACTATGCCGCCGGCGCGCGGCGCCTGTGGCCGCAGCTGCCGGTCGAATGCGGTATCCTCTACACCCATTCGCGCGAGTTGGTGCTGCTGGATATCCTGTGATTCCCCCGTCATTGCGAGCCGCGGCTGCGGCGTGGCAATCTCCGACCGGTTGCCTGGGCGTGATGAGATTGCCGCGGCGCAACGCGCCTCGCAATGACGGGACTCATTCCAGCCTGATCCGGTAACCGCAGATTCTGTTTCACTCACAAGGAGCCCCCATGAGCGACCATCCGAACGTAGTGGATGTCACCCTCGACACCTTCGAACAGGTCGTCATCGAAAACTCCCGCCGGGTCCCGGTGCTGGTCGATTTCTGGGCCGAATGGTGCGGCCCCTGCCAGATGCAGCTGCCGGTGCTGCTGCAGCTGGCCGAGGCCTACCAGGGCCGGTTCCTGCTGGCCAAGGTCGACACCGAGGCCGAGCGCGAGCTGGCCGAGCATTTCCAGATCCGCAGCATCCCGACCATGAAACTGTTCCGCGACGGCCAGGTGGTCGAGGAAATCCTCGGCGCCCAGCCCGAGTCCGCCCTGCGCGCACTGCTGGATCGCTACCTGCCGCGCCCCTCCGACGCCGTGCGCGAGGAGGCCCTGGCCAGGGCCGAGGCCGGCCAGGGCGAGGAGGCCCTGGGCATGCTGCAGATCGCCGCCGCGGATGATCCCGACAACAGCCGCATCCAGCTCGACATCGCCCGCATCGCCATGCGCATCGGCCGGCTGGAGGAGGCGCGCAAGGCCCTGGCCAGCCTGCCGCTGGCAATCCAGGAAGAGGACGAGACCAAGCGCCTGTTCGCGCAGCTGGAACTGGCACGGGCGGCGGAGGATGCGCCGGATACCTCAGCGCTCGAACAGCAGATCGCCGCCGACGGCGCCAACCTGCAGGCACGCGAGCAGCTGGCCGCCCGCCATGCCCTGGCCGGCGACTACGAGGCCGCCATGCAGCAATACCTGGAGATCCTCAAGCGGGACAAGAACTACAACGAGGGCATCGCCCGGCGCGGTCTGATCGACATCTTCGAGATCCTCGGCAACCAGGGGGAGCTGGTCAGCCGCTACCGGCGACAGATGTCCAATTATCTGTTATGAAAAGATGTCGGGGATGAAGAGCACTTACTTAAGCCAAAAGCTGTCCGTCATTGCGAGGAACGAAGTGACGTGGCAATCTCCAACCGGTTGATTCTGCAGTACGAGATTGCCACGCTACGCTCGCAATGACGGTTATCTAAGTTTGGTGTCGGGTTAGGCAGTTTGTGCTAACCCGACCTGCGATAGTGGAACCCCGTCCCTTGTTTATCTCAACGGCTTGCCGTCCAGCGCGGCGGCCAGCTTCTCCGCCGGCACATAGCCGGGGATGATGCTGCCGTCCTCCATGACGATGGCAGGGGTGCCGCGCAGGCCGAAACCGCGCACCAGTTCCATGTGCTCGTCGACCGGGTTGTCGCACTGCGCGGTCGCCACGGGCTTGTCGTTCTTGGCGTCGGTCAGGGCCTGCTGACGGTCATCGGCGCACCAGACCGAGATGGCCTTGCGCCAGGAGGGCGTGCCGGGACCGCTGCGGGGGAAGAACAGGTAGCGCACCGTGATGCCGCGCGCGTTGAGCTCATCGACCTCCTGGTGCAGCTTGCGGCAGTAACCGCAGTCGATGTCGGTGAACACGGTCACGGTGTGCTCGGGCTTGTCGGCAGCGAAGATCACCATCCGCTCCTCGCCGATGCGATCCAGTTCGGCCTTGATCAGTTCGCCCCGGCGTTGTTCGGTCACGTTCTCGCCGGTCCGGGTATCCAGAAACGCGCCCTGCAACAGGAAGCGGCCATCGGCGCTGACATAGAAGATCTGTGCCCCATAGGCGATTTCGTACAGGCCCGTGATCGGGCCCTCCCTGACCGCGTCCGGGCTGCGCCCGGGCTGGAAGTCCTCCAGCGCCCGGCTGGCCTTCTCCGGCAGTTCCACCGTCAGTGCGGGTAGGCTGACAAGACTCGCCAGCAGGGCCGTGAATCCGGCCACAATTCGTTTCAAATCAGACATAAATCACAATCTCTGCAATGGTCGGGAAAGGTGTGTGCCCAGTGGGTTCGCGAGTATAGACGTCGGATGGGTCAGAAAGTTTACACTACAACCGCCACCGCGATCAGCCGCGCGGATGATGCTCGCCATGCAACTGCTGCAGCCGGGCCCGGGCCACATGGGTATAGATCTGGGTGGTGGACAGGTCGCTGTGTCCCAGCAGCAGCTGCACCACGCGCAGGTCGGCGCCGTGATTGAGCAGATGGGTGGCGAAGGCGTGGCGCAGGGTGTGAGGCGAGATGGGACTGCGGATGCCGGCTTCCAGCGCGTAGCGCTTGATCCGGTGCCAGCAGGCCTGGCGGGTCAGGGGCGCGCCGGCGCGGCCGGGAAACAGGTAATCGCTGACCCGGCCGCGCAGCAGCGCCGGCCGCGACTGCCCGAGATAGCGCTCGACCCAGCCGGCGGCCTCCTCGCCCAGCGGCACCAGCCGTTCCTTGTTGCCCTTGCCGGTGACCCGCACCACGCCCTGATGCAGGTTGAGCTGGGGCAGCGTGAGCGAGATCAGTTCGCTCACCCGCAGGCCGCAGGCATAGACCAGTTCCAGCAGGGTGCGGTCGCGCAGTCCCAGCGCGGTCCCGGGATCGGGGGCATCCAACAGGGCCTCCACCTCGGTCTCGGTCAGCGCCTTGGGCAGGGGCCGGCCCAGCCTGGGCGAGTCGATGCGGGCGGTGGGATCGTCCAGGCGCCTGCCCTCGCGCACCTGGAACCGGTAGAAGCGGCGCAGGCTGGACAGGCCGCGGGCGGCGCTGCGTGCCCGGGTGGTGCCGGCACGGTGAGCCAGGTAGGCCAGCAACTCGGCCTGACCGGCCTGCAGCAGGCTGCAGCCGCGCCCGGCCAGCCAGCGGGCGAAACGGCTGAGATCGCTGCGGTAGGCCGCCAGGGTATGCTCGCTCAGGCCCGCTTCCATCCACAGGCGGTCGAGGAAGCCCTCGATCTCCTGACGATCGGATTCCGGCAGCGCTGGGAGGGTATCCGGTGAAATCACCCGGTTACTATGGCATCGTGGCCGTAAACATGTCCATTGTCCGCATCCATGACCGATTCCGACACCGACATCGCCAGGCGCTTCCTGGCCCTGGTCCAGCAGCTGGTCGAGGAGACCCGGCCCGGCCGCCGGCCGCCGCGGGTGGATTGGGACAGCTCGCTGGACACCCTTGGCCTGGACAGTCTGGGCCGGCTGGAACTGCTGCTGCGTATCGAGCGCGACCTGAAACTGCCCATCGATCAGGACCGGGCCCTGCCATTGGAAACCCCGCGGCAGTGGCTGGAACTGCTGGGCCGCACCCCGCCGCCGGCACCGGCCGCCGCGCCCGCCGCCACGGCCAACCGCGAGGTGCGCATCGCATCGCTGCCGGAAGCTGCCGACAGCCTGGGCGCGGTGCTGGCCTATCACGCCGAACGCCACGGCGAGCGCACCCATCTCAGTTTCCATGCCAGCGAGGACGAGGTTGCCCACCTGAGCTATGCCGACCTGTTCACCCGCGCCCGGCAGGTCGCCGGCCACCTGCGCCGCATCCCGGTGGAGCCGGGCGACCGTGTCGCCCTGATGCTGCCCTCGGGGATCGACTTCTTCGAATGCTTCTACGGTATCCTGCTGGCCGGGGTGGTGCCGGTGCCGCTGTACCCGCCGGCCAGCCGCGCCCGCATCCTGGAGTTCATGCAGCGCCAGGTCAGCATCCTGACCAACGCCGGCGCCCGGCTGCTGATCACCGATGACCAGGTCGCACCCTTCGCCGAGCGGCTGCAGCAGCAGGTGGAATCCCTGCAGGCAGTGCACACCCCCGAGCACTACCGCGCGGCCGCGCCCGAACATTTCCTGCCCGGCGGCGGCGCGGACCTGGCCCTGCTGCAGTACACCTCCGGCAGTACCGGCACCCCCAAGGGGGTGATGCTCAGCCACGCCAACCTGCTGGCCAATGTGCGCGCCATGGGCGAGGCCAGCGCGGCCACGGCCGACGATGTGTTTGTGAGCTGGCTGCCGCTGTATCACGACATGGGCCTGATCGGCGCCTGCCTGGGCTCGCTCTATCACGGCATCCCGCTGGTACTGATGTCGCCCCTGTCCTTCATCGCCAGGCCGATCCGCTGGCTGCAGCTCATTGACCGTCACGGCGGGACCCTGTCGGCCGCACCCAACTTCGCCTACCAGCTGTGCGCCTCGCGCCTGCAGGATGCCGATCTGGAGGGCCTGGACCTGTCCAGCTGGCGACTGGCCTTCAACGGCGCCGAACCGGTGCATGCCGGCACCCTGGAGGATTTCACAACACGGTTTGAACCGCTTGGATTCCGGCGTCAGGCCATGACCCCGGTCTACGGCCTGGCCGAGAACGCCGTGGGACTGGCCTTTCCGCCGCTGGAGCGCGGGCCGCGCATCGATCACATCGACCGTGAGCGCCTGGCAACCGCGAACCGCGCCGACGCGGTCGCGGCCGACCATCCCCAGGCCCTGGCCGTGGTCAGCGGCGGACGGGCCCTGCCCGACCACGCCATCCGGGTGGTGGATGACCAGGACCAGCCGCTGCCCGAACGGGTGCAGGGACGGATCCAGTTCCGCGGCCCCTCCGCCAGCGCCGGCTATTACCGCAATCCCGAAGCCACGACCGAACTGTGCCGCGGCGACTGGCGCGACACCGGCGACTACGGCTACCTGGCCGATGCCGAGATCTTCATCACCGGCCGCGCCAAGGACGTGATCATCCGCGCCGGACGCAACCTCTATCCCTATGAACTGGAACAGGCCGTGGGCGATCTGGAGGGCATCCGCAAGGGGTCTGTGGCCGTGTTCGGCGCCGGTTCCGCGGAGCAGGATACCGAGCGCCTGGTGGTGCTGGCCGAGACCCGCGAGCGCGATCCGGACATCCGCGAGCGACTGCGCGACCAGATCCTCCAACTCGGCATCGACCTGCTGGAGACGCCGGTCGACGACGTGGTGCTGGCCCCGCCGCGCAGCGTGCTCAAGACCTCCAGCGGCAAGATCCGCCGGCGCGACTGCCGTCAACTCTACGAGCAGGGGAAACTGGGCGAGACCGGCGAGACCGGGCAGGTGGAACGGCGGCTTAAAATAAGGTTATATGCCAGGGCGGCGATTACCGGGCTGCGGCGCCTGCTCCACCGCAGCGGCGACTACCTCTATGCCGGCTGGGCCTGGGCCCTGTTCGGCCTGTGCGCCCTGGTGGTCGGGCTGCTGGTACTACTCCTGCCGGGCCGGCGCCTGGCGCAGCGCAGCGCCCACTGGGGAGCCCGCGCCGGACTGTGGCTGGCCGGCATCAGAATGGACGTCAGGCACCGGGAACGCTTCGTGCGCGACCGCGCGCTGGTGGTGGTCGCCAACCATGCCAGCTACCTGGATGCCATCGTGCTGAGCGCCGCCTACGACCATCCACTGCATTTCGTCGCCAAGCAGGAACTGGCCCGCTTTCCGCTGATGCGGCATGTACTGCGCAAACTCGGCAGCGAGTTCGTGCAGCGGGACGACGTCAGGGAGAGCATTGCCGCCAGTGAACGACTGGTGCGGCGGGTACAGCGGGGCAACGGCATCGTGTTCTTCCCCGAGGGCACCTTCACCGCCGCTCCGGGGCTGCTCGCCTTCAAGCCGGGCGCCTTCCAGATCGCGGTGGACACCGCCACCCCGGTGCTGCCGGTGGCCATCCGCGGGACCCGGCAGATCCTGCGCGGCGACCGCTGGTTCCCGCGCCGTGGCCGGGTGGAGGTCCATACCGGCGAGCCGCTTGACCCCGAGGGCGAGGGCTGGAGCGCGGTGATCGCCCTGCGCGACCGGGCGCGGGCGGTGATCCTGGCGCAGTGCGCGGAACCGGATCTGGTTGAATGACGGGCCGGGACATGAGCCGGACAGCACCCTGACCCGACCTCCTCACGCCTCACTCCACGATATGATGCTTGCCGATGGCATGCACGCTGCTCGCCTGCGGGCCGTCGTCACCCATTTCCTCGTCGAAGCGGACCTCGTCACCGGGTTCGAGCCGGTCGAAATCCCCATTGACCAGGCTGTTGCGGTGAAAGTAGATGTCGCGGCCGTCGGCTGTCTCGATGCGGCCGTGATCCCGGTCGAGCACGCGGATGCGCCCGTGCGGCGGCGCCTCATGATACTTAACGTGGCGCTTCTGCTTGTGATTCAGCGCCTCGAGCTGGCGCCGGGCTGCATTGAAGGCGTCGCGGAGCGCGACATAGACGTCCTCATGGGCGTGATTCTGACCGGGGTCGCGGCTGGCCACCAGTTCGTGCCCGGGCAGGGTCAGGTCAACCCGCACCCGGTAGGTATTGCCCTTGTGGTGATGGCGGTGCTGCGCCTCCACCGCCACCCGGCAGCTGGTGATGCTGGTGTGGAACTGTTCCAGCTTGTCGACCTTCTCCCGAACCGCCGCTTCCACGGCATCCGAGTGATCCATATTGCGAAATGTGAGTTCCAGCGGAATCTGCATGGGCACCTCCCCGGCGCTGACGTTCTTCCCTGTCTCTGAATCTAGTACAGATCCCGCGCCGCGGGTAATGACCGAAATCAAGACCGGGCGCCCCCCGCCTGTTCACTCCAGTTCAATCACCCCGCTGACACTGACTGCGACCTCGCCCTCCCCGCCTTCCAGGACCGGTGCAGCCGCCTCGGCCATGGCCTGCATCCGCAGCAGCGGCTGCGGCTGGCCGCCGCCAGCAGTGTTCACGCTGGCCTCGACCAGGTGGAAGGGTTCAGCGCCGAAACGCTGGCGGATCTGTCCGGCCCGCTGCTGAAAGCGCTCGATCGCCTGATCGATCAGGCGCGTCTCGACCGCCTCCCGGGTGGCGGCGGCGATGAAGAAGCCGGTGTGCTTGATCTGCAGCCGCTGCTGCAGGGTGCCGATCAACTGCCCCAGCGCGGCGAAATCGCTGCCGTCCAGGCGCAGTTCCTGCAGCCCCCGCCAGCGTTCCGGCCGGTCCTTGCGATAGACGGGCGTGATGCGGTAGCTGCCGGTACTGACCGTGACGCCTTCGATATCCCGGCTCTGCTCCAGCGCCCAGCGCATGCTCCGGTTGATGCTGTCGGCCACCTCATCGGCCGTGGCCGCCTCGGTTTCGGCGGCCAGTACCGCCTGCATGCGGTCGTTGGCGACGCGTTCGCTCACTTCCACCTGGAAACGGATGCGG
Organism: Gammaproteobacteria bacterium; assembly: GCA_002699185.1. Classification (GTDB taxonomy): domain Bacteria; phylum Pseudomonadota; class Gammaproteobacteria; order Thiohalobacterales; family Thiohalobacteraceae; genus Thiohalobacter. Next base: position 7,734 of record PABG01000105.1, read on the forward strand.
TTGTAGGAATCGTCCCCGGCAGCGGCAGGCGGCAGGGCCAGGACGGCGAACAGGAGGGGGAACCCGCGAAGCAAAGGCGTCATGGAAGGTCTCCGGAAGCGATGAATGGATGCGTTGGATTCTACCCCCGACCGCCCGGGGAAATGAAACAGCGCACAGTGCTAGAATCCCCCTGATGCAACCGTACCCGCTGCCCTGTCCTCAACCATGTCCGCCACCGCCACTGTGTGTCATGATCTCACCGGCCTGATTCTGGCCGGTGGCCGCGCCACCCGGCTGGGCGGGCGGGACAAGGGGTTGATCGAGGTGGGCGGCCGCGCCCTGATCGATTACGCCATCGCCGTCCTGCGCCAACTCACACCGTGCATCCTGATCAGCGCCAACCGCCACCGGGCCGATTACGCCAGCCGCGGCTGGCCGGTACTGGCCGACGCGCTGGTCGATTACCCCGGCCCGCTGGCGGGCATCCTGACCGCGTTGGAACAGCTGGAAACAGAGCGCCTGCTGGTCATGCCCTGCGATGCCCCGCTGGCATCGCCGGCACTGCTTGATCGGCTTGTCGCCGCCCAGGACAGTCAGGGCGGCAGCGCCTGCCTGGCCCGCGACGGCGAACGGCTACAGCCGACCTTCTGCCTGCTGAAACGCGAAGTGACGCCGTCGCTGCGCCGGTTCCTGGAGGCGGGCGAGCGTAAGACCCAGCTGTGGCTGCAGTCGCTGTCACCGGTGATCGTTGACTGCAGCGACCACCCGGACTGGTTCGCCAACGTCAATACGCCGGAGGATCTGCGGCGGATCGAGGCAATGCTGTGAATGGTCACGAAATCCACGAAAACCACTAAAGGGAATATTGCTTGCATTGCCAGGCGCGCGCCCCAGGGAAGCGACAAACGCCCTTGTGGTGTAGCGCTATGGCAATACATACACAAGACATTTTGGTGGGTTTCGTCGCAACCAATGGGTTTCAATGATGCATGAGCTGTTCAGCCGACCGCCGGTGCTGGGCTTCGCCGCCTGGAGCGGCACCGGCAAGACCACCCTGCTGGAGCGACTGCTGCCGCGGCTGCGCGAACACGGCCTGCGCATCGGCCTGATCAAGCACGCCCATCATGACTTCGATATCGATCATCCCGGCAAGGACAGCCACCGGCTGCGCCAGGCCGGTGCCGGCCAGGTACTGATTGCCTCCAGCCGGCGCTGGGCGCTGTTGACGGAAACCCCGGAGCAGGACGAGGCCGATCTCACACAACTCATCGGGCAGCTGGACCGCAACGCGCTGGACCTGATCCTGGTCGAGGGCTTTCGCCATGAACGCTTCCCCAAGCTGGAACTGCACCGCGCGGCCACGGGCAGGCCCTTGCTTTATCCCGATGACGACTCGATCATGGCCGTGCTGAGCGATGCCGTGCTGGATACGGCACTCCCGCAGCTGGACATCAACGACATCCCGGCCATCACCGCCTTCATCCTCGATTATGTTCGTACAACCTGATGGATTCGCCATGACAGCCAGTAACCAGGACCCCTGTGCCGCCCCCGAACAGAAACTGCTGCCGGTCGCCGAGGCCCGGAGCCGCATCCTCAACGCCGTCGCGCCCATCGAGGGCGACGAGGTACTGCCGCTGCGCAGCGCCCTCGGCCGCGTCCTGGCCGAGCCGGTGCGTGCCGGCATCGACGTGCCCGCCTTCGCCAACTCGGCCATGGACGGCTATGCCGTGCGCGGCACCGATCTCGCTGCCGACGCTGCCTGCGAATTCGAACTGATCGGCCAGGCCATGGCCGGCAGCCCCTTCGACGGCATCGTGGGGGCGGGCCAGGCCGTGCGCATCATGACCGGGGCGGTGCTGCCAGAGGGGGCCGACACCGTCATCATGCAGGAACAGGTCGAGGCCGTTGGAAACCGCGTGCGCATCGGTCCGGGGCAGCAGGCCGGCGCCAATGTCCGTCACGCCGGCGAGGACATCCGCACCGGCGAGGTGGTACTGGAGGCCGGCGTCCGGCTGCTGCCGCCGCAGCTGGGGGTGATCGCCTCGCTGGGGCAGGCCGAGGTGCGGGTCCGGCGCCGGCTGCGGGTGGCCTTCTTCTCCACCGGCGACGAACTGGTCGGGCTGGGCCGACCGCTGGGACCGGGCCAGATCTATGACAGCAACCGCTACACCCTGCACGCCATGCTGACCCGGCTGGGCGTGGAGGTGATCGACCTGGGCGTGGTACCCGACAGCCGCGACGCGGTACGCATGGCCTTCGCGGACGCCGCCGCCCAGGCCGACGCGGTCATCACCTCCGGCGGGGTCTCGGTGGGCGAGGCCGATTATGTCAAGGAGACCCTGGAGGCCATGGGCGAGATCGACTTCTGGCGCATCGCCATGAAGCCCGGCAAGCCGCTGGCCATCGGCCGCCTGGGCGGGGCGCGCTTTTTCGGCCTGCCCGGCAACCCGGTCTCGGTGATGGCCACTTTCTACCAGTTCACCCAGCCGGCGCTGGAAAAGATGATGGGCACCAACCCGGCCCCGCCGCCGCTGTTGCAGGCGCGCGTCGCAGTGCCGCTGAAGAAAAGCCCCGGCCGGCTGGAGTTCCAGCGTGGTTTCATGGAGGCGACCGCCAACGGTGAACTCCATGTCCGCCCTACCGGCGGCCAGGGCTCGCACCTGATGACGTCCATGAGCCGGGCCAACTGCTTCATCATTCTGCCGGCCGAATCGGGCGGCGCCGAGGCGGGCGCGATGGTGCAGATCCAGCCCTTTGCCGGGCTGGTCTGAGTCCATCACTCAAGGGTCAGAATACAAGGCTACAATCCTGTAGGTCGGGTTAGCGCAGCGTAACCCGACAGAAGGTTGGCCCGGGTGTCGGATTACGCCCCTGGGGCTAATCCGACCTACGGGCTGGTATGAATCGCAATGACCACGCAGGCATGCAGGCCGGGATAAGCGCAGCGTTCCCGGCACAGTGCCCCGCCGATGGCAAGCGCCGGCAACGGGCCCTGCGGCCCTTATGCCGGCCTACATGCTACATGTTATGAATTTCCCGTCATCCCGGCAAAGGCCGGAATGACGATAACAGACAGGACAATCGCAATTCAGGCCATGATTGGGTTGAAACACCCCGCATTCCGCCCCATGTTTGGGGTCTTGCCATCGACGACGGGAACAACCAATGACAACCCCCTCCAACGACGCCGAACGCATCATCACCTCGCAGCCACCCCCGGAACCCGGCTCGGACCTGGCCCTGCCCGGCGAGGTCATGCCCAACACCCTGCACCTGCTGCCGCTGACCGAACGGCCCTTCTTCCCGGCCCAGAGCGTGCCGGTGCTGATGAACGACACGCCCTGGGTGGACACCATCAAGGCCATCGGCGACACCGCCCATCAGCTGGCCGGCCTGGTCGTGGTCGACACCCGCGACGCCGACCAGGCCCAGCCCCGGGACTTCCGTCTCATCGGTACCGCCGTGCGCATGCACCACCCCATGCGCAATTCGGGCAAGCTCCAGTTCATCGCCGAGGGCCTGCAGCGCTTTCGCATTCTGGAGTGGATCTCGAAGGCGCCGCCCTATCTGGTGCGGGTGGAATTCCCCGACGACGTGCTCGACGAGGAGGAGCAGCTCAAGGCCTACGGCATTGCCATCATCAATACCCTCAAGGATCTGATGCCGCTCAATCCGCTCTACAGCGAGGAGCTCAAATACTTCCTCAACCGCTTCAATCCGAACGAACCCTCGGCGCTGACCGACTTCGCCGCCAGCCTGACCACGGCCTCGCGCGACGAACTGCAGGAGGTACTGGAAACCCTTGACGTGCTGGAACGCATGAAGAAGGTCCTGGTGCTGATCAAGAAGGAACTGGAGGTCGCCCGGCTGCAGGTCGAGATCCGCGAGCAGGTCGAGGAGAAACTGAGCGAGCAGCAGCGCAAGTTCTTCCTGCGCGAGCAGCTCAAGGCGATTCAGAAGGAACTGGGCATTTCCAAGGACGACAAAACCGCTGACATCGACCGCTTCAAACAGCGTCTTGAAGGTCTGGAACTGCCGGAGGCGGTGCAGAGCCGCATCGACGACGAACTGCAGAAGTTCTCGGTACTGGAATCCGGCTCGCCCGAGTACGCCGTCACCCGCAACTACCTCGACTGGATGACCGGCATGCCGTGGGGCAGATACTCGGAGGACAACTTCGACCTGGACCACGCCCGGGATATCCTGGCGCGCGACCACGACGGGCTGGAAGACGTCAAGGACCGCATCATCGAGTTTCTCGCCGTCGGCAACCTCAAGGGCGAGGTGGCCGGCTCCATTCTGCTGCTGGTCGGCCCGCCGGGCGTGGGCAAGACCTCCATCGGCCGCTCGGTGGCCGATGCCCTGGGCCGGCGCTTCTACCGCTTCAGCCTGGGCGGCATGCGCGACGAGGCCGAGATCAAGGGCCATCGGCGTACCTACATCGGGGCCATGCCGGGCAAGTTCGCCCAGGCGCTGAAGGAGGCCGGTGTGGCCAACCCGGTCATCATGCTGGACGAGATCGACAAGATCGGCGCCTCCTTCCACGGCGATCCGGCCTCGGCCCTGCTGGAGGTGCTGGATCCGGAACAGAACAGCGAGTTCCTGGATCACTATCTGGACGTGCGGCTGGACCTGTCGAAGACCCTGTTCATCTGCACCGCCAACCAGCTCGACACCATCCCCTCGCCACTGCTCGATCGCATGGAGGTGATCCGGCTGTCGGGCTACATCACCGAGGAGAAGGTGCTGATCGCGAAACACCATCTGTGGCCGCGGCAGCTGGACAAGGC
>PABG01000106.1 GCA_002699185.1 Gammaproteobacteria bacterium
AGGATGGGTGGAGCGCAGCGCAACCCATCGTCCAGGCAGGTGACAGATGCAGACAAGCGAACCCTCCCATGACATTATCATCGCCGGCGGCGGCGTGGTCGGCGCCAGCCTCGCCTGCGCCCTGGCCGACGCCGGCCTGCGGGTGGCGCTGATCGATGCCCGCGAGCCGGCGACCGACTGGCCGGCCGACAGCATCGACCAGCGGGTCTATGCCATCACCTGCGCCTCCCAGACCCTGTTCGAGCGACTGGGGGTGTGGGAGGGCATTCGTCAGCGCGGGGTGAGTCCCTATCAGGCGATGGAGGTCTGGGATGCCGCCGGCCCCGGCCGCATCCACTTCGACGCCGCGGAACTGGGGGAGCCCTGGCTGGGCCATATCGTCGAGCAGCGTGTCATCCAGGCCGCCCTGCTTGACGGCCAGCGGGCGCGGCCGGGGCTGGAACGCCTCTGTCCGGCCGAGCTGGCCGATTTCCACCTTGATGACGCTGCCGGGGTGTCGGCGCGGCTGGGCGACGGCCGCGAACTTGCCGCCGCCCTGCTGGTCGGCGCCGACGGCGCCGGTTCCCGGGTGCGGGAGTTGGCGGGTATCGGGGTCGAGACGCATGACTATGAGCAGACCGCCGTGGTTGCGGTGGTCGCCAGCGAGCGAGCGCATGCCGGGACCGCCCGGCAGCGCTTCCTGCCGACCGGGCCGCTGGCCTTCCTGCCGCTGCGCGACGGGCGCTGCTCCATTGTCTGGTCGACCACGCCGCTGGAGGCCGAGCGTCTGCTGGCCCTGCCGGATGAGGAATTCTGCATCGAGTTGGGACAGGCCTTTGACTACGAACTGGGCGCGATCACGCGCGTGAGCGGACGGGGCGGGTTCCCGCTGCGCCGTCTGCATGCCGTGGATTATGTGCAGCAGCGTCTGGCCCTGGTCGGCGATGCCGCCCATGTGATTCATCCGCTGGCCGGGCAGGGCGTGAACCTGGGGCTGCTGGACGTGGCCGCGCTGGCCGAGGTGGTGGCGGACACCGCGGCGGCCGGCCGCGATATCGGTGCCCATACCAACCTGCGCCGTTACGAGCGCTGGCGCCGCGGTGACAATGCCCTGATGCAGTCGGCCATGGACGGCTTCAAGTGGCTGTTCGCCAGCCCGCTCACCCCGGTGCGGCTGCTGCGCAATCTGGGGCTGGGCACGGTGGACCGCCTGCCTCCCCTCAAGTCCCTGCTGGCTCGCCATGCCATGGGCCGTGCCGGCGACCTGCCGCGCCTGGTGCGTCCGGATAATCGCGCGTAGTTCACAGCGGGACTGAACGAAGCCCGACGCCTCTACCTACGGCTGTGCCGGCCAGCCCGGCGGTGTGCGAACAGTGGATTTTGTCCGCCGGCTTCCCGTATGCTTATTCCATTGCCTGTAGTTGGAGCGCAATGTGCAGGTTTCTGCGACCAACAAAAACAACAACTCCGCCATTTGTGTCACATCGGCCATGACGCCGCAGTCGTTCCAGCGGCGTTTCATGTCCTACATCCTGCTGGCCTGGACGCTCCCGCCGGTGCTGGGGATGGCCTTCATCCTGTTCATCCATCTGCTCACCCCCGGCCAGGTCGGGCGGATCCTCACCGCGCCGGTGGAGCCCGCCTTCATCCTCGGTACGCTGGTCTTCGCGCTGGTGTATTTCCACCGTTTCATGCGTCCGATACGGGATTATCTGGCCGCGCCCGGTCCGGATTCCGGAGCGCGGGCGTTGGCACGCATGCGCCGTTTCCCGCTCGATTTCTGGACGGTGTTCCTGGTCTACCTGCTGCTGGCGCCGGCCACGGTGATGCTCTCGGCCATCTGGTACACCGACTATGCGCCGGTGCCGGTGGACTGGTTCCGTATCCACCTGGTCGCGCTGATCGTCTCCATCATCGTCGGGCTGCCGATCTTCTTCCGGGTGCTGGACCTGTTCGGCCAGTCGCTGGAGGGCCTGCGCCTGGAGCGTCCGCATGTCACCCTCAGGACCAAGGTGTTCCTGATCGGGGCACTGGTGCCGCTGCTCATCGACACCATGCTGGTGCAGTACTACTGGACCCGCACCGGGTTCTTCACCGTCGAGACCTTCTTCATGTGGCTGCTGCTGGAGATCCTGGCCATCGCCGGCAGCCTGATCTTCGTCAGGAGCTTCGGCCAGGCGCTGGCGCCGCTGCAGCAGGTGGTGCGTTCCGGCCTGAACCCCGAGGTGCCGTTGCGGATCACGGGCGGACACTCCACCGACGAACTGGGGGTGCTGGCCGACGATTTCCGGGTGCTGCTGGATCAGCGCAGCAGCCTGGAACGGCGGCTGGCCCAGGAGAAGGAGCTGGCCCAGGTCACCCTGTCCTCCATCGGGGACGGGGTGATCACCACGGACATGGAAGGCAGGGTGCGGTTCCTGAACCCGATCGCCGAGTACCTCACGGGCTGGAAGGCCGCCCAGGCGCAGGGCCGCCCCCTGACCGAGGTATTCAGGATCATCAATGAGCTGACCCGGCGTCCGGCCGTGGACCCGGTCGAGCGCTGTCTGCGCGAGGGCCGCATCGTGGGCCTGGCCAATCACACCATCCTGGTGCGCACCGACGGCCACGAATTCGCCATCGAGGATTCCGCCGCTCCCATCCGCGACAATGACGGCAGTATCATCGGCGTGGTGCTGGTCTTCCACGACGTCACCAAGGCCCGCGAGATGGCCAATCGCCTGAGCTGGCAGGCCAGCCACGACGCCCTGACCAGTCTGTACAACCGCATGGCCTTCGAGGAGCGCCTGCGCCAGCTGGTGCGCCACCCCGAACATCCCACCGGGGAGGATCAGCACACCCTGCTCTATATCGATCTCGACCAGTTCAAGGTGGTCAACGACATCGCCGGTCATACCGCCGGGGATGAGATGCTCAAGCAGATCAGCGGTCTCATGCTGCATCAGATGCGCGACACCGACATGCTGGCGCGTCTGGGCGGCGACGAGTTCGGGGTGATCCTCACCCACTGTGACCTGGATCATGCCATGCGCGTGGCCGACGGCATCCATCAGGCACTGGAGGATTTCAAGTTCAGCTGGGACGAGCGCCTGTTCCGCGTCGGCGCCAGCATCGGCGTGCTGGAGTTCCGTCCCGGCGAGACCTCGCTCACCGACCTGATGAGCGCGGCGGACCTGGCCTGCTACTCGGCCAAGCACGCCGGGCGTCGGCGCACCCACGTCTACCAGGTGGACGACGTGCACATGCAGCGTCATCGCAACGAGATGGACTGGGCCGCGCGCATCAACGATGCGGTCGAGGAGGACCGGCTGGTGCTCTATGGCCAGCGTATCCGGCGGCTCGACAACGGCCATCCGTCGCAGGGGCAGGGGCTGGCGTTCGAGGTGCTGGTGCGCATGCGCGGGGACGACGATACGCTCATCGCTCCCGGGGTATTCCTGCCGGCCGCCGAGCGCTTCGACCTGATCTCGATCGTCGACCGCTGGATCATCACCCGCGCCTTCTCCCTGGTCGCCGAGTGTGTGGACGCGCACGGGACCGATTGCATCGGCCATTGCGCCCTCAACCTTTCCGGCGGCACCCTCGGCGACGAGACCCTGCTGCCCTTCATCCAGTCCCAACTCAGCCTGCACGGTCTGCCCGGGCACCTGTTCTGCTTCGAGATCACCGAGACCACGGCGATTTCCAACTTCAAGGCCGCGCTGCGCTTCATCCGCGACCTCAAGGCCATGGGCTGTCGCTTTGCACTGGATGACTTCGGCTCCGGGCTGTCCTCCTTCTCCTATTTGAAGAACCTGCCGGTGGATTACCTCAAGATCGACGGTACCTTCGTGCGCGGCATTGCCACGGATCCGGTCAACCGTACCCTGGTGGGCAACATCAACGACATCGGCCACCTGCTCGGCAAGCAGACCATTGCCGAATACGCCGAGGACGAAGCCACGCTGAAGGAACTGATCGAACTGGGTGTGGATTACGCGCAGGGCTACGGCATCCACCGGCCCGAGCCGCTGGAGCACCTGCTGGACCCTCCCCGCTAGTTGGTAGGTCGGGTTAGCCCGAAGGGCGTAACCCGACGCTCTCGCGGCCCTGTCGGGTTACGCTGCGCTAACCCGACCTACGGTCTGGTGCGTTCCGAGAGCCGGATGTGGGTTGGGCTTCGCGTTATTCAGCCCAACCCACATTTACGCCCGACCCTGCATTCGCAGTGATCCGCGCATCGTCTACACTTCCCGCATGCGATTGCTGTGGTCTCTGCTACTGCTTGCACTGACGGCGACGCCGGCCGCCGCCGATCCCCCGCGTCCGCATCCCCGGCTGCAGGCGCTGGGTCCGAACCAGGCGCTGGATCTGGGCCGGTATGAATGTCCCAACGGGGAGGATCGCGACAGCAGCAACTGCGCCACCATCACCGATTACAGCGGGATGGTCCACGACCCGGCCCGGCATCAGCTGCTGCTGTTCGGTGGCGGCCATGCCGCCACCTACCGCGACGATGTCGAGGTGTTCGACCTGGCCCGCCTGGAATGGCGCTCGGCCTATGCACCGACGCCCTGTGAGGAGCGCCGGCTGGACAATGTCGATGTCGAGGCCGGGCGCTGGATCAGCAGCAATCATCCCATCGCCCGTCACAGCTACGACCTGCTGGCCATCGCCGGCGAGGCGGCCGAACTGTTCCTGTTCGCCAGGGTCCAGGGGCGGGGGCGCGGCTGCCACCAACTCCCACAGGGCCAGCCCTATGTCATCGCCGAGGGGCGGGTGGCGGCCTATGACCCGGAGCGCCGCCGCTGGCGCTACACCCGGGCCCCGTCCGTGGGCTATCCCTTCGCCGCCGAGACCGATCCGGTCAGCGGCCGGGTGCTGCTGGTGGACCGGCGCAGCCTGCGCAGCTTCGACCCGGCCAGCGGCCGCATGACCACGCACCTGGAATTCAGTCACCCCGACATGCACTGGGCCCGCAGCCTGGTCTACTTCCCGCCGCTGGATCGCTTCTACTATATGGTTCAGGGCGGGCGCGCGAAGGGGAGGAAGGTCCTTGAAGGGGTCTACGAGATCACTCTGAATCGTACCGACTGGTCGGAAAGCCGGATCCGCCGTCTGGCGCTGGAATCCCCCGGCGAGACCGCTCACGCCTGGGCCTACGACCCGGTGCATGAACTGATCGGCGGCGGGGTGCGCGAGGGACGTTTCTATGCCTTCGATCCACGTCGGCGTGAGTGGCATGTTGCTGAAATAAATACGGAATCAGAGAGCCCCGTGGGCGCGGCGAGCGACTATGCCCTGGCCTTCGATCCGGTCAGCGGGGTCTACCTGTGGCGCAGCGACCGAAGCTCCGGGCGTCACACCTGGGCCTATCGCTGGGGAAACACCCTGACGGATTGAGGTTTTGAGGAGGCAGACTTGGATTCTCGCAGGCAGCCGGGTATAGTCAATGCATCAACTGATTACCGCTGCGGGAGAGAGCCCCTCCTGATCCACCGTGGGGCCGCCGAAGGCGCAACTCGCCCGGAAACGCTCAGGCAAAAGGACCGTCGCGGTACGTTGACTCTGGAGAGCGGTCTGCCCCGGTTATCGGACTGGCAGGCCCACCGAAGGGGCGGGGCGTCCGGCAGGCGCCTACACTCTCAGGTTGGAAAGCCCGGCTTTCCGTGGACAGAGGGGCGACGGTTTCAATCAACCCGTCGCGCCTGTGTTATCGCCGCGGCCAAGCAGTCGAGAGTCAACCAAATGGGCAGACATACCCCGTTGTACGACCTGCACGTCCGTCAGGGCGGCAAGCTGGTCGATTTCGCCGGCTGGGACATGCCGATCAACTACGGCTCCCAGGTCGATGAACACCACCAGGTCCGCAGGGACGTCGGCATGTTCGACGTCTCGCACATGACGGTGGTGGACCTGCACGGCGACAATTCCCGCGCCTTCCTGCGCAAACTGCTTGCCAACGATATCGACCGTCTGCAGGCGCCCGGCAAGGCGCTCTACAGCTGCATGCTCAACGAGCAGGGCGGCGTCATCGACGACCTCATCACCTATTATATCCGCGAGGACTGCTTCCGCATGGTGGTCAATGCCGCCACCCGCGACAAGGACCTGGAGTGGATCCGCCGGCAGGCCGGGCCGTTCGGGGTCGAGGTCCGGGAGCGCGACGACCTGGCCATGATCGCCGTCCAGGGTCCGAATGCGCGCGAGCATGTGCTGAACCTGCTGCCGGCCACTCTGCGCGACGGCGCGGCCGGGCTCAAGCCCTTCTTCGCCGCGCTGAACGGGATGCAGGAATCCGGCTGGTTCGTGGCCCGCACCGGCTACACCGGCGAGGACGGCTTCGAGATCGTGCTGCCCGAGGCCGACGCCCCGCGCCTGTGGCAGGCCCTGTTTGACAGCGGCGTCAGCCCCATCGGCCTGGGCGCACGCGACACCCTGCGCCTGGAAGCGGGCATGAACCTGTACGGTTCCGACATGACCGAGGAGACCACGCCGCTGGAGTCCGGTCTCGGCTGGACGGTGGCCTGGGATCCGGCCGAACGCGATTTCATCGGCCGCGCCGCGCTTGAGAGTCAGCGCGAGGCCGGGGTGGCAAACAAACTGGTCGGCCTGGTGCTGGAGGGCAAGGGCGTGATCCGCAATCACCAGAAGGTGCTCACCGAGGCCGGCGAGGGCGAGGTGACCAGCGGCAGCTTCTCGCCCACGATCGGCGGTTCGATTGCGCTGGCGCGCATCCCGGCCGCGGCCGGTGACAGCGTCGAGATTGAGATCCGCGGCAGGCGTATCCCTGCGCGCGTGGTCAGGCCGCCCTTCGTCCGCCACGGCGAGGTCAGGGTTTAGGAAAATCCAATGCGCCACGGAAAGCACGGAAAACACGGAATGTTTACGCGTCATCGCCGTGGCGCTGCGCGCCCGGCGCTGACGCACGGTACCTTGCATTGATGTTGTCCGTGCTTTCCGTGTTTTCCGTGGCCATTTTCAGAACGTATACACCTCACAACGAAGAGGACAGATAGATGAGCGAAGTACCCGGCGAACTCAAATACACCAAGAGCCATGAATGGGTGCGCATCGAGGCCGACGGCAGTGTCGTGGTCGGCATCACCGATCACGCCCAGGACCAGCTCGGCGACATGGTCTACATTGAGGTGCCCGAGGCGGGGACCAGTTTCGCCGCAGGCGATGCCTGCGCCGTGGTGGAGTCGGTGAAGGCCGCTTCCGACGTCTACGCGCCCATTGCCGGCGAAGTCACCGAGGGCAACGATGCCCTGGCCGACAGCCCGGAGCTGGTCAACCAGGATCCCTTCGGAGACGGCTGGCTGATGAAGCTCAACCCGAGCGACAGCAGCGAGCTGGATGGTCTGATGGACGCCGAGGCCTATCAGGCTTACCTGGAATCCGAGGAGCACTGATTCATGGTCAGGGTAGGATGGGTGAAGCGAAGCGCAACCCATCATTACCCGGCCCACGATGGGCTGGGGCGCTCTGCGCCTTCACTCATCCTACATTTGAGAATCCGCAGCTGATTAACTATGCCCTTTATCCCGCACACAGAAGATGATATCCGCGCCATGCTCGAGGCCATCGGGGCCGACAGCATCGAGGCCCTGTTCGACGAGATCCCCGCGGATCTGCGCATCAAGCACCTGGATGGCGTGCCCGAGACCATGAGCGAGCCGGAACTGGCCCGTCTGATGCTGGAGCGCGCGGAGCAGGACGGCCGGCCGCTGAATTTCATCGGCGCCGGTGCCTATGAGCATCACATCCCGGCGGCGGTATGGGAGATCACCACCCGCGGCGAGTTCTACAGCGCCTATACGCCCTATCAGGCCGAGGCCAGCCAGGGCACGCTGCAGGTGATCTACGAATACCAGACCATGATGACGCGGCTGATGGCGATGGATGCCTCCAACGCCTCGCTCTACGACGGCGCCTCCGCGCTGGCCGAGGCGGTGCTGATGGCGGTGCGTGCCAATCGCAAGTCGAAGTCGCGCAAGGTGCTGATGCCGGTGGCCGTGCATCCGGCCTACCGCGCCACCACCCGTACCATTGTCGACAACCAGGACATCAACCTGGTCGAGGTGCCCTACGACCCGGCCGGCGGCCACACCCCGGTCGAGGCGCTGAAGCAGTACGAGGGTGAGGACATCACCGCGCTGGTGATCAGCCAGCCCAACTTCTTCGGCATCCTCGAGGACGTGGACGCGCTGACCGACTGGGCCCATGCCAACGGCGCGCTGGTCATTGCCGTGGCCAATCCCATGGCCGCAGCCCTGCTCACCCCGCCGGGCCGCTGGGGCGAGCAGGGCGCGGACATCGCCTGCGGCGAGGGTCAGCCGCTGGGCGTGCCGCTGTCCTCCGGTGGGCCCTATTACGGCTACATGTGCTGCCGCAAGGAACATGTGCGCCAGATGCAGGGGCGCATCGTCGGCCGCACCGTCGACCGCGACGGCCGCACCGGCTACACCCTGACCCTGCAGGCGCGCGAGCAGCACATCCGCCGCTCCAAGGCGACCTCCAACATCTGCACCAACCAGGGCCTGCTGGTGACCGCCTCGACCATCTTCATGGCCATCGTCGGCGGCGCCGGGCTGCAGCGCATCGCCGCGGCCAGCCATGCCAATACCCGCGCCCTGGTGGAGCGGTTCCGCGATAACCCGGCCATCGGCCCCGTGTTCGACCGGCCCTGTTTCCACGAGTGCGTGCTCAAGGTGGGGGCGCCGCTGAACACAGTCCTGCCCGCGCTGGCCGGTGATAATCTGATCGCCGGCTATGACCTGGGGCAGGATTACCCCGAGTTGGAGGACTGTCTGCTGGTCTGCGCGACCGAGACCAAGACCGAGCAGGATCTGGACCATTACGTCGAGGCGATGAACCGGGTTGTCGGCGACGCCACTGCCGGCCGCACGGCGAAGCCGAAGATGGCTTAGTTGGAATCAGTGGATTGAGGTGAGATAAACGCAGAGGACGCGGAGGCGCAGAGGCGCAAAGTATCTTGAGCAATCCTTCATTGCCGGGCGCTGTGCGCCCGGCAATGAAGGGAGAGACTGATGTGTTTTGATATTCTCTGCGTCTCCGCGCCTCTGCGACCTCTGCGTTACTGTCACAACGCATAACCCGAACCGGTAAGGAGGTGGACCATGGCACAAATCACGCTGGAAGGTAATCCGATCAACACCATCGGCGAACTGCCGGCCGTCGGCAGTCAGCTGCCCGACTTCAAACTGGTGGACAAGGATCTCAATGATGTGAGCCTGGCCAGCTTCAGGGGTAAGAAGAAGCTGATCAACATCGTGCCCAGCCTGGACACCGGCGTATGCGCCGCCTCCACGCGCAAGTTCGACGAACTGGCCGGCGGGCGCGACGACGTGGTGGTGCTGACCGTCTCCGCGGATCTGCCCTTCGCCCTGGGCCGGTTCTGCAGCGCCGAGAACATCGACAAGGTGCAGACCCTGTCGATGATGCGCGACCGCAACTTCGCCAAGGACTACGGCGTGCTGATCACCGACGGCCCCCTGGCCGGCATCAACGCCCGCGCCGTGGTGGTGGCCGATGAGAACGATAAGGTGGTCCACACCGAGCAGGTGCCCGAGATCACCCAGGAGCCGGACTACGACAAGGCCATCGCGGCGTTGTGATGAAATGGCCACGGAAAGCACGGAAAACACGGACAGACATTTATGAACTTGTAGGTCGGGTCAGCCCCAGGGCGTGACCCGAGAAAATCAGAAAGCGATGTCGGATCAGGCTGAACTGATTAGGCCTGCGCCTTGGGCCGGCATGAATTATTATGAAATTGTCCGTGCTTTCCGTGTTTTCCGTGGCGCTTTTGCAATTCAATCAAGAGACGTTTGAATCATGCTGATATTTGAACATTCCCGACCCGGCCGCGAGGCCCCCGGCCATTCGCCGCGCGAACTGGCGGATGTCAGCGACATCCCCGCCGGTCTGCTGCGCGAGGACGTGCCCGGCCTGCCCGAGGTGTCAGAGTTGCAGGCGGTGCGTCACTACACCCGGCTGTCGCAGAAGAACTTCTCCATCGACACCCAGTTCTATCCGCTGGGCTCCTGCACCATGAAGTACAACCCGCGGGCCTGTAACACCTATGCCATGCTGCCCGGCTTCCTGGCCCGGCATCCGCTGGCGCCCGCTTCGAACGGGCAGGGTTTCCTGGCCTGCATGTACGAGTTGCAGGAGATGTTGAAGGATGTGACCGGGATGAAGGCGGTGTCATTGACGCCGGCCGCCGGCGCCCAGGGCGAGTTCACCGGGGTGGCCATGATCCGTGCCTATCACGATGCGCGCGGCGACAGCGAGCGCAGCGAGATCCTGGTCCCGGACGCGGCCCACGGCACCAATCCGGCCACCGCCACCATGTGCGGCTACAAGGTGCGCGAAATCCCTACCCTGAAGGACGGGGACGTGGATCTGGAGGCGCTGAAGCAGGCCGTGGGGCCGCAGACCGCGGGCATCATGCTCACCAACCCCTCGACGCTCGGCGTGTTCGAGCGCAGGATCCAGGAGATCGCCCGGATCGTGCACGAGGCCGGCGGACTGCTCTATTACGACGGCGCCAACCTCAACGCCATCCTGGGCAAGGTGCGGCCCGGCGTGATGGGCTTCGACGTCATCCACATGAACCTGCACAAGACCTTCTCCACCCCGCACGGCGGCGGCGGTCCGGGCGCCGGGCCGGTGGGCGTGTCCGAGCGTCTGGAACCCTTCCTGCCGGTGCCGATGGTGGGTCACGACGGTGAGCGCTACCACTGGATCACCGAAAAGGACAGGCCGCAGAGCATCGGCCGGCTGTCGGCCTTCATGGGCAATGCCGGGGTGCTGCTGCGCGCCTACATCTATGCCCGGCTGCTGGGGCGCGAGGGCATGCATCGCGTCGCCGACTTCGCCACCCTGAACGCCAACTACCTGATGGTGAAGCTGCGCGAGGCCGGCTTCGACCTGGCCTTCCCCGGGCGGCGCGCCACCCACGAGTTCATCGTCACGCTCAAGCGCCAGAAGAAGGAACTGGACGTGACCGCGATGGACTTCGCCAAGCGGCTGCTTGACTACGGCTATCACGCCCCGACCACCTACTTCCCGCTGCTGGTGCCGGAGTGCCTGCTCATCGAGCCGACCGAGACCGAGGCGCGCGAGGAACTGGACGGCTTCGTCGAGGCCATGGTGAAGATCCAGGAAGAGGCCGAGACCAATGCCGAGGTGCTCAAGGAGGCCCCGCATACCCAGCCGGTACGGCGTCTGGATGATGTGCGCGCCGCCCGCGAGCTGGATCTCGCCTGGATGGAGAACTGAATGTGGGCAAACCGGATGGCAATACCGGTTTCACCCGCCTGATCAACGCCACCCGCTTCTCCTGGCGCGGCTGGGGTGCGGCGCTCCGTCACGAGGCGGCCTTCCGTCAGGAAATGGCCGCCACCCTGGTGTTCGTTCCCCTCGCCCTGTGGCTGGGTGAGTCCGGTGTGGAAAAGGGCCTGCTGATCGCGAGCTGGATGCTGGTGCCCATCGTCGAACTGCTCAACTCGGCCATGGAGACGGCCGTGGACCGGATCAGCGACGAGCAGCATCCGCTGGCCGGGCGCGCCAAGGACATGGGCTCGGCGGCGGTGCTGACCAGCCTGCTGACCGCCGGCGCGGTGTGGGGGTTGATTCTGTTTTTTTGAGATAGCCACGGAAAACACGGAAAGCACGGACAAGTCAATGTAGGTTGGGTTAGGCGCGATGCGCCGTAACCCAACAAGACACCGCAGATCGGAATAAGTCGCAGCGTAAGCCGGCATGGCCCATAGAATTCGTCGGGTTACGCCCTCCGGGCTAACCCGACCTACATCTCATGATTGTTGTCCGTGCTTTCCGTGTTTTCCGTGGCTATGACCGATTTTCAACGAATTCATCTGAAGCTGTAATGGAGGTATCCGAATGTCTGCTCTGATCTGTGGTTCCATGGCCTACGACACCATCATGGTGTTCCACGACAAGTTCAAGAACCACATCCTGCCCGACAAGGTCCACATCCTGAACGTGGCCTTCCATGTGCCGGACATGCGCCGCGAGTTCGGCGGCTGCGCCGGCAACATCGCCTACAACCTCAAGCTGCTGGGTGGCGAGGGCAAGCCCATGGGCACCGTGGGCGCGGACTTCGGCCCCTATGCCGAGTGGATGGACAAGCACGGCATCGCGCGCGATTACATCAAACAGATCAACGAGACCTACACCGCGCAGGCCTTTATCACCACCGACATGGATGACAACCAGATCATCGCCTTCCACCCCGGCGCGATGGACCTGGCGCACCAGAACCGGGTCCAGGATGCCAGTGACGTGACCCTGGGCATGGTCTCGCCGGACGGCCGTGACGGCATGATCGAGCACGCCACCCAGTTCGCCGAGGCCGGCATCCCCTTCATCTTCGACCCGGGCCAGGGCCTGCCCCTGTTCGGCGGCGACGACCTGAAGGATTTCATCGACAAGGCCAGCTATGTCTGCGTCAACGACTATGAAGGCGAACTGATCCAGGAACGTACCGGTCTGTCGCCGCACGAGATCGCCGAGCGGGTCGAGGCCCTGATCATCACCCGCGGCGCCAAGGGCTCGGAAATCTATCTCAAGAACAAGCGCATCGACATCCCGGCCGCCAGGCCGCACGAGATCAATGACCCGACCGGCTGCGGTGATGCCTTCCGCGCCGGCCTGCTCTACGGCCTGATGAATGACATGGATTGGGAAACCACCGGCCGCATCGCCGCCATGATGGGTGCGATCAAGATCGAGAAGCACGGTACCCAGAACCACAGCTTCAGCCGCGGCGAGTTCGAGGAGCGCTACAAGGAGAGCTTCGGCCACGGGCTGGCGTGGTAATAAGCTGGACTGAAATGCAATGTAGGCCGGAATAAGGGCCGCAAGGCCCGTTTCCGGCAAATGCCGTCCGGCACATGCCGGGAACGCTGCGCCTATCCCGGCCTACGAACTCCTCTCTCCTTACTCCTTCCTCCTTTGCCGATTCCTCTAAAGTTATAATTGTTTCAAACCGTTAACATCGATATTGATACTCGGCCCCATCCTCACTAATATCCATTTTATTAATGTGGTTATAATGGCTGGCGGTAATGGCAGGATAATTTCAGGTCTCTGATAATACACATGAATACGCGTCTGGAAGAGATGCTACAGCCGTCCTGGTTGGGTTATCTGGCTGAGCCTTTCGCGGGCTGGCGTGGCTGGGTGGTCCCGCTTGGTCTGAGCCTGCTGCTGGTGTTGATCAGCCAGACCAACTTCGTCCTGTTCCACACCCTGGCCGAACTGTTCGCCATCATGGTGGCCGTCATCCTCTCGGTGGTGGCATGGCACACCTACAGCTTTTCCCGCAACCACTACCTGATGTATCTGGGCGTGGGATATTTCTGGGTGGCCATCCTGGACCTGCTGCATACATTGAGCTTTCCGGGTGTCAGCGTGATCCCCGCGGCCGATGCCGGGATGACGATCGAGTTCTGGATCGTGACCCGCGTTTTCGAGGCCCTGCTCCTGCTGAGCGGTCCGCTGTTCTTTACCCGCAGCATCCAGCCCGTACCGCTGATGCTGCTGTTCGGGCTGATCGCCTGGCTGCTGGCGAGCTGGGTCTTCTCCGGCGTCATCCCCGATGCCTATGTCGAGGGCGAGGGGCTGACCCGGTTCAAGGTCCTCAGCGAATACGTGGTGATCCTGCTGCTGATGGCCTCGGCCGGCCTGTTGACCTGGTACCGCAACCACATGGACCGGGATATCTATCTTCTGATGATCGGCGCCATCCTGCTCACCGTGGCCGCCGAACTGACCTTCACGCTGTATCACAGCGTCTACAGTGCTCCGCTTCTGATCGGACACATTCTCAAGCTGCTGTCCTTCTGGCTGATCTACTATGCCGTCATCCGTACCACCCTGACCGCGCCCTACCGGGTACTGGCGCGCGGGTCCAGCACCTATGACGCAATCCCCGACCCGACCCTGCTGGTGGATGCCGACGGCATCATTCGTCAGGTGAACCGGGCGGCGGCCGCCAGGGCGGGCCGGGAACCGGAGGCGGTGGTCGGGCGGCATTGCCACGACCTGTTTCATTCCGCGCAGTATTCCCAGGGCGAGTGCGTCATCTGCCAGCATGTCCACAGCAGCCAGCCGCTGGCCAGCTATGAGCAGTACCTGAGCGAGACGGGCGAGTGGCGCGAGTACTCGCTGGCACCGTTCGGTCTCGTCGACGGCCTGAAGGGCATGGTGCATGTCTCCACCGACATCACCGCCCGCAAGCGTGCCGAGGAGCAGCTGATCCGTCAGGCCAACTATGATCAGCTCACGCACCTGCCCAACCGGGCGCTGGCCATGGACCGGCTGCAGGTCGGGCTGAGCCGGGCGGCGCGCAACCATACCCAGGTCGCGGCCATGTTCGTCGACCTCGACAATTTCAAGAACATCAACGATTCGCTCGGGCATCGGGTGGGCGACGAATTGCTGGTGGTGGCGGCGGGGCGTTTTCAGGCGACGCTGGAGGCGGGTGAGACGCTGGCGCGCTGGGGCGGGGATGAGTTCCTGGTCCTGTTGCCCGAGCTTCAGGGGCTGGAGCGCGCCGAGGCCGTTGCCGAGCAGATCCTGCAGGCGATGTCCCGGCCCGTGCAGATTGAACAGCGTGAACTGATTGTTTCCGCCAGTATCGGTATTGCGGTCTACCCGGATGACGGGCAGGACCCGGACGTGCTGCTCAGCGACGCCGACACCGCCATGTACCGGGCCAAGGCGGCCGGCAGAAACACCTATCGCTTCTTCACCCCGGAGATGAATCGCGATGCTGCCCTGCGCCTGGAACTGGAAAGCGAGCTGCGCCACGCGGTCGAAAAGGGGGAACTGTATATGGTCTATCAGCCCCAGATCGAGCTCAGATCCCGCCAGGTGGTCGGCTGTGAGGCGCTGATGCGCTGGAACAATCGCCGTTTCGGCGAGGTGCCGCCGGACCGCTTCATCCCGCTGGCCGAGGAAAGCGGTCTCATCAACCCCATCGGTGAATGGATGCTCAATCGGGTGCTGTCGGACATGTCGGCCCTGAACCGGACCCTGGGGCGGCATCTGGCCGTGTCCATCAACATCTCCTCGCGCCAGCTCCGGGAACCGAGTTTCCTGGAGCGCTTCCGCCATTACCTGGAAGAGTATGCGCTGGCGCCGGGCGATCTGCTCATCGAGATCACCGAAAGCCTGCTGGTCGAGGACGACGAGGCCACCATGGGCTGTCTGGATGCCCTGGTGCGTATGGGCATGCGTCTGTCCATGGATGACTTCGGTACCGGCTATTCCTCGCTGAGCTACCTCAAGCGCTTCCCCTTCAGCGAAATCAAGATCGACCGGGATTTTGTCCGCGACATCACCACTGACCCCGGCGATGCAGCCCTGTGCCTGGCCATTATCGCCATGGCGAAGGGGCTGGGCATCCAGGTGGTGGGTGAGGGGGTGGAAACCGCGGCCCAGGCCGACTTCCTGAGCGAACACGAGGCCGATATCGGTCAGGGTTATCTGTTCAGTCGGCCGCTGCGGCTGGAGGATCTGTGCGGGTATCTTGGTGTGGGAGTGAGGAGTGAGGAGTGAGGAGTGAGGAGTGAGGAGTGAGGAGTGAGGAGTGAGGAGTGAGGAGAATGTAGGTCGGGTTAGCCTGTAAGGCGTAACCCGACATCCCGCGGCAGCTGGTGAAGAATCTTGTCGACCTCGGTGATGACGATATCACCACGTACTACGTCAACCGCGCCCCGGACCAGACGACCAA
>PABG01000107.1 GCA_002699185.1 Gammaproteobacteria bacterium
CGCCACCGATATCCATCACCAGCCGCCGTCCCGGCTCCGCGGCCACGCTGTGGCTCACACCCTGGTAGATAAGGCGCGCCTCCTCCACCCCGGAGATGATCTCGATCGGATGCCCCAGGGCCTGGCGGGCCTGTTCCAGAAAGGCGCCGTCGCGGTTGGCGCGGCGCAGGGTGTTGGTGCCGACCGCCCGCACCGCGCCGGAGGGAAATTCACGCAGCCGCTGGCCGAAACGCTCCAGGCAGGCCAGGGCACGGGCCCGCGCCTCGTCGCTCAGACGGTGCTCGGGGGTCAGACCGGCAGCCAGGCGCACCGGCTCGCGCAGCCGGTCCAGCACCTTGAGCTGACCGTTGTCCTGGCTGGCGACGATCATGTGGAAGCTGTTCGACCCGAGATCGACAGCGGCGATGGTATCGGCCTCGGCCGCAGGGGCGGAGGGATTCTGTTCGGCCTCAAGCGGCATGCCTGGTCCCTTTACGATTCCGATGCCGCATCATACCGTCATCCCGGCGGCCGAGGCCAGATCGGGCAGGTCCCGCCGGCTGATGGACATGTCCCGCAAGCCGGCTAGAGTTACTAATGAGAACAGTCAGGTGCGCAATCCCGCCCGGATCCGCGGATGCCTGCCCAAGCCTGTGCCGGCGCAGGCGGATACGGGCATGACGGACAAACAACCGGATTTCCACCGCATTACCCTGACTTATTGGCATCAAACTTGCTTTTTATCGATCATGACAGGTTTCCAGCAGACAACAGCCGGGAGGGACCATGCCCATCGAACAACGCTGGAGTGAACGCAAACCGATCGAAATGGATGTCGCCCTGTACTACCCGCCGGTTGGCACCATCGTCGGGCGTACCCGGGACATCAGCCTGGAAGGGATGTTCGTGCGCACCCACGGTGCTGAACTGCCGGTGGAGGCGGAATTGGAGATCAGCTTTGTCACGCAAGGCGCATCCCGCAGCCACGAGCATCGGATGCCGGCCTACGTGGTGCACGGCAGCGATGACGGGGTGGGGCTGATGCTGCGTCACGTCGATTACAGCGATTTCTACGCCCTGCGCTACATGATCACCGCAGCATGAAAAAAAGCGGCCTCCGTCACCGGAGGCCGCCTGTCAGTCGTCCCTGAGCGGAATGCTTGGGATTACTTGAGTTTTTCCAGTTCCTGCTCGGCCACCTTGGCGGGCAGCGGGTAATAGCCGTCCTTGACCACCACCTGCTGGCCGACCTTGCTCATCACCAGCTTCAGGAACTCACGCTCCAGCGGCGGCAGCGGCTTGTTCGGGTGCTTGTTCACGTAGACGTAGAGGAAACGCGCCAGCGGATACTTGCCGGCGATGGCGTTGTCCGCCGAGGCCTCCACGAACTCGCCGCCGTCCTTCGCCGCGATGGGCAGGGCCCGCACGCCGGAGGTCTTGTAGCCGATACCGGAATAGCCGATGCCGTTGATCGAGGTGGTCACCGACTGCACTACCGAGGCAGAACCCGGCTGTTCGTTCACGGTATTCTTGTAGTCGCCCTTGCACAGGGCAACCTTCTTGAAGTAGCCATAGGTACCGGAGACCGAATTGCGGCCGTAGAGCTGCACCGGACGGCTGGCCCAGTCGCCGGTCAGGCCGAGATCGCCCCAGGTGTTGACGTCGCTGGCGGCACCGCACATGCGGGTGGAGGAGAACACGGCGTCGACCTGCGGGATGCTCATGCCCTCGATCGGGTTGTCCTTATGCACGAATACCGCCAGGGCGTCGATGGCCACCCGGATCGGCGTCGGCTTGTAGCCGTGGCGGCGTTCGAAGGCCTCGATTTCCTTATCCTTCATCTTGCGGCTCATCGGACCGAGGTTGGAGGTGCCCTCGGTCAGGGCCGGCGGTGCGGTGGAGGAGCCGGCGGCCTGGATCTGGATGTTCACGTTGGGGTAGACGCGCTTGAATTCCTCGGCCCACAGGGTCATCAGGTTGGCCAGGGTGTCGGAACCCACGCTGGACAGGTTACCTGACACGCCGCTGGATTTTTCGTATTCCGTCAGGTTGGGGTCGAGATCGGCGGCGCCGGCCGAGCCCATGACGAAGGCACCGGCCAGGCCCATGGCCGTAATCAGCTTGCTGAAGGGATGCATTGAATCACTCCTTAAGGTATCGATAGAAAAACATATGGCGGTTGTGACCTGTCATACTCGGCACGATTGTGGAGGGAATGTATGACACACCGGTGACCGATGTATTACATATTTATGACAAGGGCGCCTTGTCGATCTGCGCCTGACCGACCCGGACCAGTCGCTGCGGCGGAAGAATGGCGCGAAATGTACTGCCCTCGCCGATCTGGCTTTCGATTTCCAGCCGGCCACCGTGGCGCAGCAGTACATGCTTGACGATGGCGAGCCCCAGACCGGTCCCGCCGCGGGAACGCGAGCGCCCCACATCGACCCGGTAGAAACGCTCGGTCAGGCGGGCAAGGTGATGGGGCGCGATACCGATGCCGGTATCCTTCACCTCGAACACCGCACCGCGCTCGTCGCTGTACCACCTGATCCGGATATCACCGCCGCCCGGCGTATAGCGGACTGCATTGAAAACAATATTGGAAAAAAGACTCCGAAGCTCGCCGTCATTACCCTTCAGCCACAGACCCGATTCCGCCTCCAGCTCGATCCGGTGTCCTTCTTCAGCGCTGAGCCGCCGGGCGTCGTCACAAATGCTCGCGAGCATGCTGGGGACGCTGACCGGTTCCGGATTATCGTTGACCCGTTCAGTCTCCAGGCGCGCCAGCATCAGCAAATCCTCGACGATGCGCCGCATGCGCTCGCTCTGTTGCTGCATCACCTCGATCATGTGCCGCATCCCCTCATCCTTACCGCGGCACTCTTCCTCCAGTGTCTCGAGATAACCGGCCACCACCGTCAGCGGGGTACGCAGTTCGTGCGAAACATTGGCGACGAAATCGCGGCGCATCTGCTCCAGACGCTGCATACGGGTGATGTCACGGGCAATCAGCAACCGCTGACTCTTGCCGTAGGGAATGATGCGCAATGACAGGCTGACCTGTTCATCCACGGGTGAAGGCAGTTCGATCGAGGTACCCTCGTAGTCGCCACTGCGCAGGTATTCGGCAAGGCCGGGATGACGTATCAGGTTGCCGATGCGTTGACCGGCGTCGCGGGGATAACTGAAGCCCAGCAGATCCGAAGCGGACGGATTCCACCACTCTATCTCGTCGTCCGGAGTGAGGACCACGGTGGCATCCGGCATCGCCTCGGTGGCTTCCTGGAAGCGGTTCAGCATTTTTCCCAATTTGCGTTTGCGTTTGCGATTACGCTGCTGCAGGCGGTAGATCTCCTGAAACACGTCATCCCAGACACCGACGGATTCAGGTGGATGGAAACGCCTGCCCTCCTTGAGCCAGCGCTGCAACAGGCGCAGATTGCGCAGATGCCAGGCCAGATAACCGGCCACCACCAGCAGCACCAGCGGAAGCGGGTAACCGATGATCAGGCCGATCACCAACGCCAGCACGAGCAGCACCGTCAGGCGCCACGCTTCGTCAGCCCAGGGATTGAACAATGCCTATACCTGTGTCGAGAACCGATAGCCGGCACCGCGGACCGTCTGGATCAGCCGGTCGTGCCCATGCACGGACAGGGCCTTGCGCAGGCGCCGTATATGCACGTCCACGGTGCGTTCCTCGACGTAGACGTTACGCCCCCAGACACTGTCGAGCAAGCGGCTGCGGCTGAACACGCGCTCGGGATGGGTCATGAAGAAATGCAGCAGCCGGAATTCGGTCGGCCCCATTTCCAGGGCCTCGCCGCCGACGCTGACGCGGTGCCCGGCAGGGTCGAGCATCAGTCCCTCGACCTCCAGGACCTGATCGGTTTCCTCGCCGCGGCTGCGGCGCAGCACGGCCTTGATGCGCGCGACCAGCTCGCGCGGCGAGAAGGGCTTGGTGACATAGTCGTCGGCGCCGGCATCCAGGCCACGGATCTTGTCCTCCTCCTCGCCGCGGGCGGTGAGCATGATGACGGGAATGGCCGCCGAGAGTTCATCCTTCTTGATCCGCCGCGCCAGATCGATGCCGCTCATGTCCGGCAGCATCCAGTCGAGCAGGATCAGGTCCGGCTGCTCGTCGGCGATGGCGACCTGGGCAGCGCCGGCGGTCTCGGCTTCCCGGTACTGGAACCCGGCCCGTTCCAGCGCGAAGGCCACCATCTCGCGGATGGCGGGCTCGTCTTCGACAATCAGGACCCTGTAGTTCATTCAGTTGACCATTTCATGACATTCGGAGGCATTAGAACGCAAGAATATTACAGATAAATGACAGGTTGCCACGGTGCGCGGTCACTGAAAGTTCACCCCTGTGTCAAGCTGCAGTCACAGAGTCGCGCCACAGTGGGCCGCATCCCAGCATCCGGATACCCTCCCCGTGGCTCAGCGACTGACGATCAGCCTGGTGACCGAAACCTACCCGCCCGAGATCAATGGCGTGGCCATGACCCTGGGCCGGCTGGTGGCAGGGTTGCAGCAGCGCGGACACCGACTGCACCTGGTCCGTCCCCGGCAGGCCGGCGAAGCCGGCACGGAAATATCCTCTGCCACCGTGCCGGTGCTACTGGCAGGCGGACTCCGGCTGCCACTCTATCCCGAACTGCAGTTCGGCGTCCCGGCCGGGGGACGGCTCCGCCAGGCCTGGCAAGCCCTGCGGCCGGATGTCATCTACATCGCCACCGAGGGGCCTCTGGGCTGGTCGGCCCTGCGCACGGCGCGAGCCCTGGGCATACCGGTGGTCTCGGGCTTCCATACCAATTTTCACAGCTACAGCCGGCATTACCACCTGGGACTGCTGATGCCGCTGATCAAACGCTACCTGCGTCAGTTCCACCGCCGCAGCCGCTGCACCCTTGCCCCCAACCCCGCCCTGTGCGCGGCATTGACCGATGCCGGCTTCGGCCAGGTACGGGTACTGCCGCGCGGCGTGGATACAGAACTGTTCAATCCGGCCCGCCGCAGCGTCGAACTGCGCCGGCAGTGGGGGATGGACGAGACCGGTCTGGCGGTACTCTACGTCGGCCGGGTGGCGATGGAAAAGAACATTCATGAGGCCATAGCGGCCTTTCGCCGGATCGAGCGCAACTGTGCGGGTGCGCGCTTCATCATCGTCGGAGACGGCCCCCTGCGCACAGGCCTGGCCCGGGCAAATCCTGATCTGCTCTTCTGCGGCATGCGTACCGGCCGGGCGCTGGCCGAGTATTTCGCTTCGGCCGACCTGTTCCTGTTTCCCAGTCGGACCGAGACCTTCGGCAATGTCACCCTCGAAGCCATGGCCAGCGGCCTGCCGGTGGTGGCCTACGACTACGCCGCCGCAGCCATGCACATCCAGGACGACGTCAACGGCGTGCGCGCAGCCCTGGACGGCCCCGATGCGTTCGCCCGGCGGGCCGAACAACTCGTGGCCCGGGGCCATGGAGCGCTCGCCGCCATGGGCCGGGCCGCCCGCGAGCATACCGAGGGGCTGGGCTGGGACCGCATTGTCGAGCGCTTCGAATCCATTCTGTGTGAACTCGCCCTGCCGGAGCCGATTGCCCATGTTTCTCACATCTGACGCCATGCAGCGCCTGCTGCATCTGGACACCTCCCTGTGCATCCTCTGCAATCGCATCCACCAGCGCCGGTTCCTGACGGCCGTGTTGCGCGCCTGCAGCCGGCTTGGAGACGGAATCTTCTGGTATGGCCTGATGCTGACCCTGCCGCTGTTCGCCGGCTGGGGTGGGCTGCGCGCCAGCGTGCATCTCAACCTGACCGGCATCCTCTGTGTGCTGCTTTACAAGTATCTCAAGGGGCGGACCGTTCGGCCGCGTCCCTACGTGAACAATCCCGATATCAAGCGGGTCATGGCGCCGCTGGATCAGTACAGCTTCCCCTCCGGGCATACCCTGCATGCGGTGGCCTTCACCCTGATCGCGCTGGCCCACTTTCCCGCACTGTGGCCGCTGCTGGTTCCCTTCACGCTGCTGGTGGCACTGTCCCGACCGGCCCTGGGCCTGCATTATCCGAGCGATGTTCTGGCCGGCGCGGCGATCGGGGCAACGATTGCCGGCCTCAACCTCGTGCTGTGGAATTACATGTAGGAGCGGTATCGATTATCCCGGTGTGCGGCACTTCACTTCGCCTGTCGGCACAGCCCGCGCAGCACCATGTCGGTGAAGCTCACGACACCGATGACCCGGCCGGCCTCGATCACCGGGGCGCGCGACAGATCGAAGCGCTCGAACAACCGGGCGCAGTAGCGGATGTCCATCTCGGGATCGACGCTGACCACGGGCTTGGCCATGATCTCGTAGACGTTGACCCGGTCCGGCGAGCGGTCCTTGGCCAGCACATGCCGGGCGATGTCGGATATCAGCAGCATGCCGTACTCGTCGTTCTCGTGGCGCTTGTCCACGAGCAGGGCCTTGGTCTCGACATGCTTCATCTTCTCCAGGGCCTCGGAGATGGTCATCATGCCGTCGACCATGTCGAACTGCTGCTTCATGACATCCCGTACCTGTATCAGCGGCTGACGATTCATAGTTTATCCTCCACGACTGGACTGAGACTGCGGATCTGCTGGGTGACGCCGACGGCGTCCTCCACGTCGACCTGAAAGGCGATGCCCGTACCGGGCTTGCTCTCGAACTCCCCGACCTCGGCGATCTTCTCCAGGATCGGCCGGCTCAGATGCTCCTCGACCAGGAACAGCAGCACGTCTCGCTGGGTCTCGAGACTCAGGCCGAAGAAGGTTCTGGCCTCCTTCAGCCCCTCGCCGCGGGCGTTGCTGATGATGGTCGCACCGGTCGCCCCGGCCTCGCGGGCGGCATCCATGACGGCGTCGGTCTTGTCGTCCTCGACCAGACTGATGATCAGTTTGAAATGCATCTCGGGCTCCTCGCTCTCATTCGTTGTCGACGCCCTCGTCCCGTCTGCGGCGGGCGCGCCAGTGGCTGATCTGGGCATAGCCCATGACGGTAATGATGGGGAACAGACAGGCAAAGGCAATCATGCCGAAGCCGTCCAACAGCGGGCTGCGGCCCGGCACGTTGCTGGCCAGCCCCAGCCCCAGGGCGGCCACCAGCGGTACCGTGACAGTGGAAGTGCTCACCCCGCCCGAGTCATAGGCCAGCGGCACGATCAGACGCGGGGCCATCGCCGTCTGCACGATCACGACCACATAGCCGGCAATGATGAAATAGTGCAATGGCAGGCCGGTCACAATGCGGAATGCCCCCAGTGTAATGCCCGTCGCCACGCCCAGCGCCACGGCCACGCGCAGCCCCCATACGCCAATGGCACCGGCGGAAACCTGATTGGCCTTGATCGCCACCGCGATCAGCGCCGGTTCGGCGATGGCAGTGGCAAAGCCCACGCAGGCGGCGAACACGTACACCCAGACATAGTCCGTCCAGACAGTGGTGATTGCATGCACCGCGGCACCATCGTACAGAAATTCCGGTCGGGTCAGCTGCTCGGCCATGAGACGCCCCAACGGAAACAGCGCCTGCTCCAGCCCCTGCAGAAACAGGCTCAACCCCACCAGCACATAGACGAAGCCCAGCAGCACCCGGCGCAGGTTGGGAATGCGGCGGCGCAGCACCAGCACCTGGAAACCGAACAGCACGGCCGCGATCGGCAGCACGTCGCGCACTGTCTGCATCAGCACATCCAGCATGCCCGTCTCCTCAGGCATTGAGCAGCATCCCGTAGCCCATGACGAAGATCATGGGGGTGAGCGAGGCGAAGGCGATCAGCCCGAAGCCGTCGATCATGGGGTTGCGCCCCTTGATCGACATGGCCAGGCCGACCCCGAGCGCGGTCACCAGCGGCACTGTAATGGTGGAGGTGGTCACCCCGCCCGAGTCATAGGCAATGCCGACGATTTCCTTTGGAGCGAAGGCGGTCATGATCACCACCCCGGCATAACCGCTGATGATCAGGTAATGCACCGGCCAGCCCTTGATGATCCGCAGCACTCCCAGCACGATGGCGAAACCAACCGACAGGGCCACGGCAATGCGCAGGCCCAGTGCGTAGGCGGCGCGCGCCTCGGCATCCGCTCCAATCGCCCCCCCGCCGGCGGCCACCTCGGCAGCCTCCTTGGCCACAGCGATGAGCGCCGGCTCTGCAATGGTGGTACCGAAACCCAGGGCGAAGGCGAACAGCAGCAGCCAGGTCGCGCTGCCCTTGCGGGCGAAGGCATGGGCCATGCTCTCGCCGATGGGAAACAGCCCCAGTTCCAGCCCCTGAATGAACAGGGTCAGGCCGAGCACGACCAGCAGGCTGCCGAACAGTATCTGCTCCAGTTCCGGAATGGGCTGACGCAGCACCACCAGCTGAAAGAAGCCGATTACGATGAAGATCGGCGCCAGGTCGCGCAGGCTGTCACGCAGGGTTCGGGCGAAGGCCAGCAGGTGTGGTTTCAAGCTCATCCTCGTCGGTAGCGGCGTTCGCGCCGGGCGATGCGGTAAGTCGGCAGACCCGGCACGATTGTACCAGACCGGTCCCATCCCATCCCGACGCGCATGCCGCGGCATGAGTCAGCGCCATTCGGGGCTGAGCAGGATTGTCAGTGAATCGGGGTGGGTTCGCGTTGACTCAGATCAGCAGGCACTGCGGCGGCGGCCGATCGGCATGCCAGCGGTCGCAATGTATAATGGCGGCATGAATCCGCCCTCTCCCTCGCCCCCGCGCCTCGGCCGGGGGATGATCATCCTGGCCTGGGTACTGGCACTGGGCCTGCTGACCTGGTTGTTCAACGGCTATCTCGAACGCCGCCACAATCCCAACCAGCAGGTGATCAGCCGCAGCGGCCCGGACGGGAGCACCGAGATCGTACTCAGGCGCAACGACTACGGCCATTATGTCACCAGCGGCGAAATCAACGGCCGGCCGGTGCGCTTCATGATCGACACCGGCGCCTCGGACGTCGCCATTCCCGCCGACATCGCCGCCCGGCTGGGACTGGAGCGCGGCCGTGCCGTGCGCTACCAGACCGCCAACGGCTTTGCCACCGGCTACCTGACCCGTCTGGACGAACTGGCCATCGGCGATCTGGTGGTGCGGGACGTGCGTGCCAGCATCAACCCCACCTACCGCTCCGAGGATATCCTGCTCGGCATGAGCGTACTCAGGCGGCTGGAGTTTACCCAGCGCGGCGACCGGCTCATACTCAGGCCGTTGCCCCGATAAGCCGGCATCAGCCCGGCATACAATCAACGCAAAAGCGCGGGATACGGCCATGGAATCCTACACCAACCTGCTCAGCCAGTTCAGCGGCATCATCTGGGGTCCGGCAATGCTGGTGCTGCTGGTCGGCACGGGTGTGTATCTCACCCTGGGCCTGCGCTTCATGCCCCTGCGCCGGCTCGGCTACGGCCTGCGCATGCTGTGGCAGGGCCGTAAACCGGGTGATGAGCCCGGTGACATCAGTCCCTTCAATGCCCTGATGACGGCGCTGTCGGCCACGGTGGGCACCGGCAACATCGCCGGGGTGGCGACGGCAATCGCCATCGGCGGACCCGGAGCGGTGTTCTGGATGTGGATCACGGCCGTGGTCGGCATGGCCACCAAGTACGGCGAGGCTGTGCTGGCCGTGCGCTATCGCGAAGTGGACCGCCTCGGCCGCCAGCAGGGCGGCCCCATGTACTACATCAAGAACGGCCTGGGCCCAAACTGGCGCTGGCTGGCCTTCCTGTTCGCCCTGTTCGGCACCATTGCAGCCTTCGGCATCGGCAACACCATCCA
>PABG01000108.1 GCA_002699185.1 Gammaproteobacteria bacterium
GCCGAGCCGAAGATGCTCACCGAGGGCTTGATGCGCGCCAGGCGCTCGAAACCCTCGACGAACTCGGCCATGATCTGGAAGATCTTCCACGACTCCCGCGTCAGCTGGGTGTCGTTGAGCGGGCGCATGCCCGGATGCTGGTGACGTGTCTGGTCGTCCATAGGTTTTCTGTCTACCGAGATTCCATGATTATTGTCCACCCGGCAGGAAACGAACCTTCCGGGTTGTCGAGGGATGATACCATCAGGTGTCCCCGCTTGATTCAACTGACCGTCATTGCGGGCACCCGAAGGGCATGAACGCAGCGCGGCAATCTCATGCCTGTGAATCAATTGGTTGGAGATTGCCACGGCGCTTTGCGCCTCGCAATGACGAAATTGATCCGGGCTTTCCCGGATATGCCCGGCGCATGCCGGCCGGACCAGCGAAAGGATAATGCATGGCCAATGACAAACCGGTCGTCCTGGTGGACGGCTCCTCCTATCTCTACCGGGCCTTCCACGCCCTGCCGCCGCTGACCAACTCGCGCGGCGAGCCCACCGGCGCGGTCTATGGCGTGGTCAACATGCTCAAGCGCCTGCTCAAGGACTATCAGCCCGAGCACGTGGCCGTGGTGTTCGACGCCAAAGGCAAGACCTTCCGCGACGAGATGTTCGAGCACTACAAGGCCAACCGCCCGCCCATGCCGGAGGAGCTGGCCGCCCAGATCGAGCCGCTGCACGCCATCGTGCGGGCGTTGGGATTTCCGGTGCTGCAGGTCCCGGGCGTGGAGGCGGATGATGTCATCGGCACCCTGGCCCGGCAGGCCGATGCCCGCGGCGAGCCGGTGGTGATCTCCACCGGCGACAAGGACATGGCGCAGCTGGTCGAGGGCGGCATCACCCTGGTCAACACCATGAGCAACACCAGGCTCGACCGTGAGGGCGTGGTGGATAAGTTCGGCGTGCCGCCGGAGCGCATTATCGACTACCTGGCACTGGTCGGCGACAGCTCGGACAACATTCCCGGCGTGCCGAAGGTCGGCCCCAAGACCGCGGCCAAATGGTTGAACGAGTACGGCTCGCTGGATGCGCTGATCGAGCAGGCCGGGTCGGTCAGGGGCAAGGTCGGCGAGAGCCTGCGCGCGAACCTGGAGCAGCTGGACCTGTCCCGGCAGCTCGCCACCATCCGTTGTGACCTGGAGTTGGGGCAGGATGTCGACGCCCTGGCCATGCAGCCGCCGGACCGCGCGGCGCTGAAGGAACTCTACGAACAGATGGAGTTCCGCACCTGGCTGAAGGAGATCCTCGGCGGCGATGAGTCGACAGAGGAATCGGAAGCTGCGGCAGTGCCCGCCGCCGGGGTCGAGTACGAAACCGTGCTGACACAACAGCAGCTCGATGCCTGGATCAAACGGCTGGAACAGGCCGATCACTACGCCTTCGATACCGAGACCACCAGCCTGGAATACATGCAGGCCGAAATCGTCGGCCTGTCCTTCGCGGTGGAGACGCACCGGGCCGCCTATGTGCCGCTGGCCCACGACTATGCCGGCGCGCCGGAACAACTCGACCGCGACCGGGTGCTCGAGCAGTTCAGGAAATTGTTGGAGGATGAGGCGCCGAAGAAGATCGGTCACAACCTCAAGTACGACATGAGCGTGCTGGCCAATCATGGTATCGAGCTCAAGGGCATCGCCTTCGACACCATGCTGGAATCCTATGTGCTGGACTCGACCGCCAGCCGCCACGATATGGACTCCCTGGCGCTGAAATACCTGGCGCATAAATGCACCAGCTACGAGGAGGTCGCCGGCAAGGGGGCGAAGCAGCTCAGCTTCAACGAGGTCCCGGTCGAGACCGCCGCACCCTATGCCGCCGAGGATGCCGACATCACCCTGCGCCTGCACCAGACCCTGTGGCCGCGGCTGCAGCAGGAGAAGGCGCTGGTGAGTGTGTTCAACGATATCGACCTGCCGCTGGTGCCGGTGCTGTCGCGCATGGAACGCAATGGCGTGAAGGTCGACCGCGACATGCTGGCGACCCAGAGCGGGGAGTTGGCACAGAAGATGGCCGAAATCGAGGAGGCCGCGTTCAAGGAAGCCGGCCAGCCGTTCAATATCGGCTCGCCCAAGCAGATCCAGGAGATCCTGTTCGATCAGCAGGGCCTGCCGGTGCTGGCCAAGACACCCAAGGGTGCGCCCTCCACTGCGGAAAGCGTGCTGGCCGAACTGGCGCTGGACTACAAACTGCCGCGCCTGATCCTGGACTACCGCAGCCTGAGCAAGCTCAAGTCCACCTATACCGACAAGCTGCCCGAACGCATCGATTCACGTACCGGGCGGGTGCATACCTCCTATCACCAGGCGGTGGCCGCCACCGGCCGGCTGTCCTCCACCGAGCCCAACCTGCAGAACATCCCGGTGCGCACCGAGTCCGGCCGGCGCATCCGCCAGGCCTTCATTGCAGAGAAGGGTTTCCGCATCCTGGCCGCGGATTATTCCCAGATCGAGTTGCGCATCATGGCCCACCTCTCCGGCGACGAGGGGCTGCTGGCTGCCTTCGCCGCGGGCGAGGACATCCACCGGGCGACCGCGGCCGAGGTGTTCGGGGTCAGGCCGGATCAGGTCAGCAGCGAGCAGCGGCGCAGTGCCAAGGCGATCAACTTCGGCCTGATCTACGGCATGTCGGCCTTCGGCCTGGCCAGGCAGCTGGGCATCGAGCGCGGTGCGGCGCAGGAGTATGTGGATCTGTACTTCGCCCGCTATCCGGGCGTGAAGGCGTACATGGACCGCACCCGCGAGCAGGCCCATGACCAGGGCTACGTGGAGACCCTGTTCGGGCGGCGCCTGTACCTGCCGGAGATCAATGCCCGCAATCACCAGCGCCGCACCGCGGCCGAGCGCACCGCCATCAACGCCCCCATGCAGGGCACGGCTGCCGATATCATCAAGCTGGCCATGATCCGCACCGACGGCTGGATCCGGTCGGGCAGGCTGGATGTGCGCATGGTCATGCAGGTGCACGATGAACTGGTGTTCGAGGTCGCCGAGCAGGATCTGCGTCAGGCCGAGACCGCCATCCGCGAGCAGATGCAGGGCGCGGCCGAGCTGGCGATCCCGCTGGAAGTCGAGGTCGGGGTGGGTGCGAACTGGGATGAGGCGCACTGAGGCGGAAGGATAATCCCCGGAAGATGCGGGGAAATCGGATATGCCGGTGCTGGAACTTTCAGGGGCGGGGATGGACTAACCGAGTACAGATGGTTCCGACGCCTGCTCTCCCTCCCTGGAGCAGGCATCCCTCCACCCGGTGCCCCATCCGGGTGACAGCTTGGCCCCCGGCGATCTTCCCCCTTGAAGCCGGGGCGTTTTTTTGCCCGCCCGATCAGAATTCAAGAGCGCCAGGGACGACACGGAAAACACGGACAAGAAATAAAGCGGGTGTATTTGGTCCACTCAATCCTTGCATGTGTACCCGAGCCATATTCATGGCAGCCAACAGGATTTCTGTTAAATATTGCCCGCTGCGTCCTTCCCGCGAAGGCGGGAATCCAGGTGTTTCGGGGAGATGGATGCCCGCCGGAGCCTGTGCCGGCCGGTACGGGCATAACGACTAAATCAAAGTTTTAAATACATTTCCGTGGCGCGCTTTTATCTTCCCAGCCAGGCGTCGAGCACGGCCCAGACCTCCTCCAGACCCTCCTTCTTCAGGGCCGAGAACAGCTGCACCGTGGCCGGCAGGCCGTCGGCCTCGAGCTGGCGGCGGACCTGCAGCAGGGCGGTCTTCGCGGCCCCGCGCTTGAGCTTGTCGGCCTTGGTCAGCAGGACGTGCACGGCCAGCCCGGCCGCCCGTGACCATTCCAGCAGCTGGCGGTCGTAATCGGTCAGCGGATGGCGGATATCCATCAGCAGGATCAGTCCGGCCAGCGAACGGCGCTGCTCCAGGTAGGCGGCCAGGCTCTGCTGCCAGCGGGCCCGGGTCGCGCCGCCGACCTTGGCGTAGCCATAGCCGGGCAGGTCGACCAGGCGGGCGGCGTCGTTGACCTGGAAGAAATTCAGCAGCTGGGTGCGGCCCGGGGTCTTGCTGGTCCGGGCCAGTGCCTTCTGGCCGGTGATGGCGTTCAGGGCGCTGGACTTGCCGGCATTGGAGCGGCCGGCGAAGGCCACCTCGCGGCCGCGATCGGGCGGGGCCTGGCGCGGCTCGGCGGCGCTGACCTGAAACCGGGTCTGGGTGTAGGGGTTGTTGTGCATGGGGAGCATTTTCCCCGGAAATCCGGGTCCTGTCATGTCCTGGTGACAGACCGGTCAGGTTGAATTGGGCGGCGGGCGCTGGTATAAATGGCGCTCCGTTTTTTGGCCGCATTTCCCGCACGATGCCCGCCGGCATCCTGAATTTCCAAGGCCTTGAGGCACAGGAGTTCCGTTTCCATGAACAAGCCGTTTGTTTTCGCAGCCCTTTTGTCCGTTTCCGCCGCGATGGCCGCTCCGGGCGCGCTGGCCGCGGGTGATGCCAGCGCCGGCAAGGAAAAATCCAGCACCTGCGTTGCCTGCCATGGCGCTGACGGCAACAGTGCCAATCCGGAATGGCCCAAGCTGGCCGGGCAGCACCCCGACTACCTGGTCAAGCAGCTCAAGGAATTCAAGGCGGGCGAGCGCGAGAACCAGACCATGGCCCCGATGGCCGCGCCGCTGTCCGAGCAGGACATGCAGGACCTGGCCGCCTACTATGCCGCGCAGCAGATCAAGCAGGGCGAGGCCGATCCCGATCTGGTGGAACTGGGCGAGCAGAT
Organism: Gammaproteobacteria bacterium; assembly: GCA_002699185.1. Taxonomy (GTDB): domain Bacteria; phylum Pseudomonadota; class Gammaproteobacteria; order Thiohalobacterales; family Thiohalobacteraceae; genus Thiohalobacter. The sequence continues at coordinate 4,768 of PABG01000108.1, forward strand.
CTACCGCGGCGGCAACAAGGCCAGCGGCGTGTCGGCCTGCATGGCCTGTCACGGCCCGGCCGGCAAGGGCAATCCGGCGGCCAATTTCCCGGCCCTGGCCGGGCAGCATGCCACCTACACCGAGATCCAGCTCAAGGCCTTCCGCAGCGGTGCGCGTGCCAACGACTACGGCAGCATGATGCGCAATGTCGCCGCGCGCATGACGGATGCCGAGATCAAGGCCGTGGCCTCCTACATCCAGGGGCTGCACTGATCGCGTTCGGGGAACTTTCCCGCAAGCGATGTGACTGAACAAGGGGTGGCCATGGGCCGCCCCTTGTCGCTTTCCCGGCCCGGCTTTTTGCCCGGATGCAGCCCGATACAGTATGCTTGGCCGACCTGCCAGCTCCTGACAAACTGACTGGAATCACGTGAACTCCCCGGCGCAACGCAACATTCCCTCCCGCGGCACCATCCTGCTCGAATTCCTGGGTTCGATGAATCTGGCCATCACCCTGCTGGTGACGGTGGCGGTCGCCTCGGTGGTGGGTACGGTGCTGCAGCAGAACCAGCCCTATCAGGACTACATCATCAAGTTCGGGCCCTTCTGGCACGAGGTGTTCAAGAGCCTGGGGTTGTACGATGTCTATGCCGCCGGCTGGTTCCTGGTGATCCTGGCCTTCCTGGTGATCTCCACCAGTGTCTGCATTTACCGCAATGCCCCGAACATGGTGCGCGAGATGCGCCAGTTCCGCACCCGGGTACAGGCCGTTTCGCTGCGCAACATGCACCAGGTGCAGGAGTGGCACGCCGATGTGCCGGTCGATGCGCTGGAGCCGCGTTACCGCGCCTGGCTCAGGCAGCACGGTTACAAGACCCGCAGCGCCGATCACGATGACCACCGCCTGATCGCGGCCAAGAAGGGGTCCTGGAACCGGCTGGGCTACATCTTCACCCACACCGCCATCGTGGTGATCTGCCTCGGCGGCCTGGTCGACGGCCAGCTGCCGGTCCGCGTCAAGGAGATGCTCGGCCAGATCCAGCCGGAGACCCGGGACATCCCGGCCTCGCAGGTGCCCGAGATCAGCTGGCTGCCCGAAGGCAATCCCTCCTTCCGCGGCAATGTCACCATCCCCGAGGGCGGTCGCGCCGGCATCGCCTTCCTGCAGCTGCGCGACGGCTATCTGGTGCAGCCGCTGCCCTTTACCATCGAGTTGAAGGATTTTCGCATCGAGCACTATGTGACCGGGCAGCCCAAGTCCTTCGAGAGTGACCTGGTGATCCACGACCCGGAGCGCGAGCAGCCGGTGGAGGCGACCATCGCGGTCAATCACCCGCTGATCTACGAAGGCTACGCCATCTACCAGGCCAGCTTCGATGACGGCGGCTCGGGCCTCAGCCTCACCGCCTGGCCGCTGAGCCATCCCACGCTGGACACGCAGAAGGTGGAAACGGCCGTGTTCGAAAGCCTGGAGGTCGAGACCCCGGCCGGCCGTCAGACCCTGGAGTTCGAATCCTTCCGCCCCTTCAACGTCAACCCGGCGCCCGAGGATTCGGACAAGCAGTTCCAGAACTTCGGTCCCAGCTTCACCTACAAGCTGCGCAATGCCCAGGGCGAGGCACGTGAGTATGAAAACTACATGCTGCCGGTGGAGTTGGAGGGGCGGAAGTTCTTCCTCAGCGGGGTGCGCGAGAACCCCAACCAGCCGTTCTTCTATCTGCACATCCCGGCCGATCCGGCCGGTTCGCCGCAGCGTTTCCTGGCCTTCAACGCCCTGCTGCGCGACGAGGCCCGGGTCCGCGAAATCGCCGCCGAGACGGTGCGTCAGACCTTCAGCGAACTGCGTCTGCAGGAACCGGGCATGGTCGAGGAGGTCACCGCCACCATGGGCCGGCTGGTGCGGATGTTCGCCCGCGGCGGCTTCGACGGCATTGTCGAGCAGGTCGAGGCCACCGTGCCGGAGGATCGGCGCATGCAGGTCATCGATGCCTACATGAAGGTGCTGCGCAATATCCTCAGCGCCCTGTACGCCGAGGTGCTGCGCGCCGAGGGCGTGGACATCAGTGAGGGCATCAGCGAGCGTGACAGCCGCTTCTACGAGGATACACTGAATGCCGTGACCGCCCTGCCCCTGTACGGCTCCCCCTTCTTCCTGCAGCTGGAGAGCTTCGAGCAGGTTCAGGCCTCGGGGCTGCAGATCACCCGTTCCCCGGGCAAGAGCGTGGTCTATCTCGGCTTCACGCTGCTCATGATCGGGGTATTCATGATGTTCTACGTGCGTCAGCGCCGGATCTGGGTATGGCTGCAGCCGCAGCTGGAGCAAACCCAGGTCATCCTGGCCGGCTCCGGTGAACGCGACCGGCGTGACTTCGAGCGCGAATTCACCCAACTCTATCAGGGGATTCGCCGCGCCGGGGAATCCGGCTGAACCGGAACGGCGCGGATTCAGCCCCGGTTCAGCGCTACGGGAGCAAACTGGCCCCGCCGTTGTCTCAAGGGGTGGATTCCTCAATAATACCTGACGCGTACGCAATGGAATGGGACCGGGGCGGTGCAGCGTCCTTACCCGGGAGACCCGACCCCAGCAGGAGACCCTCATGTCGGTAACACACGATCAGATGATGCAGGAACTTGACGAGCGCCCCTTCCTCCAGCGCCTCGGTGCCTTCGAATGGATCTGGGCCCTGCTGGTGGTGGCAGGCAGCATCTATGCCTGGTGGCACTACCACACCCTGATGGACGGCTACGAGGTGGCCATCCTGGCCGGCACCGCCATTGCCCTGGTTGCCTGGGGCTGGTGCTGGAAGCCGGTGCGCCCCTACACCCTGGCGGTCACCGCCATCAGTCTGTTTGCCGTCTGGCTCTACGGCACTGATATCGGTGCCCGTGACAGCAATTTCTTCCTGAAGTATCTGATCGCCAGTCAGTCGGCCATCATGTGGATGAGCGCGCTCTACGTGCTGGCCACCCTGACCTATTTCTTCGCCACCTTCACCCGTTCGGAGTTCAGCGGCAAGGTCGCCACCGCCATGACCTGGTCGGCCACTGTCATGGGCACGGTGGGGCTGATGGTGCGCTGGCGCGAGTCCTACCTGGTCAATGCCGACTTCGGCCATATTCCGGTCAGCAACCTGTACGAAGTCTTCATTCTGTTCGCCGTCATTACTGCATTGCTGTATCTGTTCTATGAGCGCAAGTACCAGACCCGCGCCCTGGGCGGTTTCGTGCTGCTGGTGATCTCGGCCGCCGTGGCCTTCCTGCTCTGGTACAGCTTCGACCGCGGCGCCCACGAGATCGAACCGCTGGTGCCGGCGCTGCAGAGCTACTGGATGAAGATCCACGTGCCGGCCAACTTCGTCGGCTACGGCGCCTTTGCGCTGGCGGCCATGGTGGGCGTGGCCTACCTGATCCGCAACGCTCAGGAGCAGCGTAATCCGCAGGCGGCATCCGGCAGCGTGCTGCCCAGCCTGGAGATGCTGGATGACGTGATGTACAAGTCCATCGCCCTGGGTTTCGCCTTCTTCACCGTGGCCACCATCCTCGGCGCCCTGTGGGCGGCCGAGGCCTGGGGCGGCTACTGGTCCTGGGATCCGAAGGAGACCTGGGCCCTGATCGTGTGGCTGAACTACGCCGCCTGGCTGCACATGCGCCTGACCAAGGGCTGGCGCGGTGCGCCCATGGCCTGGTGGGCGATCGTGGGTCTGTTCATCACCCTGTTCGCCTTCCTGGGCGTGAACATGTTCCTCTCCGGGCTGCACTCCTACGGGGAACTCTGAAATAGAAGGTTCTGTGCTTTGTTCCCTCCCCCTTGATGGGGGAGGTGAGGAGGGGGAGCGTATCGGTTCCATGCATTGGCAGGATGCCGACGCGCACCCTCCCCCATCCCCTCCCATCAAGGGAGGGGAGATGAGGAAAAAAACCTCTTTATTTGATGGGAGGTGAGGAGGGGGAGCGTATCGGTTCCATGCATTGGCAGGATGCCGACGCGCACCCTCCCCCATCCCTTTATGCCCGTACGGGTGCTCCCATCAAGGGAGGGGAGATGAGGAAAAACCTCTTTATTTGATGGGAGGTGAGGAGGGGGAGCGTATCGGTTCCCTGTGTTGGTATGGATGCCGACGCGCACCCTCCCCCATCCCTTTATGCCCGTACAGGTGCTCCCATCAGGGGGCAGGGGAAAGATGCTCTCCGCACAAGGGCGCGTAAACGAGACAACCAAGGGATCCAAGAATGAGAAAGTTAATGCAAACCGTTGCTGTGCTACTCACCAGCCTGTTCCTGGCCGCCGCCCAGGCGGCGACCTTCGAGGAAGGCAAGCAGTACGAGCGCCTGTCCAGCGTCCAGCCGACCTCGGCACCGGACAAAATCGAGGTGGTGGAGCTGTTCTGGTACGGCTGCCCGCACTGCTACCGGCTGGAGCCGCATATCGAACAGTGGCTGGAAAGCAAGCCCGGGGACGTCGAGTTCGTGCGCCTGCCGGCCGTGCTCAGTCCGCGCTGGGAATTGCTGGCCCGGGCCTGGTATACCGCTGAACTGCTGGGCGTGACCGGGCAGATCCACAAGCCGTTGTTCCAGGCCATCCATGACAAGCGCAAGCGAATCAACACGGTCGAGGAACTCAAGGCCTTCTTCGTCGAGCAGGGCGTGACGGCGGAGGACTTCGACAAGACCTTCCATTCCTTCGGGGTGGCGGCCAAGCTCAACCGGGCGCGCGAGATGACCCAGCGCTACCGGGTGCGCGGCGTGCCGGCGCTCATCATCAACGGCAAATACCGCACCTCGGCCTCCGAGGCCGGCAGCCATGCCGCCATGATCGAGGTAACCAACCACCTGATCGAAAAGGAGCGCGCCGCCGCCGGCGACTGAGGCCGGTGCTGCTGCCGGCACAGACACAGGGGCCCGCCGGCGTGCGGGCCTTTTTTATGGTGCGGGGTGCTCGAGAGCCGAAGCCCCTGCGCGCAGATAAACAGGTCTGCATCCGTCATTGCGGCGCAGGCCGCAACCCAGAGACCGCCCCGGGCCGCTGGATTCCGGCTGGAGCCTGTGCCGGCCTAGGACGGTGCCGGGATGACGACCGCAGGTCACGGGCCTGCCGGCTGGGCGGGTTGGCCTGCCTTCCCCGGAAATGCGCGATGAACCTTTTTATGGGGCATGGGCAAGGAGTGAGGCGCGGGAAATCCTGATACCATAGCGCGTATGAAAGCCGCTGAACTGTTCGTCAGGTGCCTGGAGAACGAGGGTGTGGAGTACATCTTCGGGGTGCCGGGCGAGGAAAACCTGGACGTGATGGATGCCCTGCTGGATTCCTCCATCCGCTTCGTGACCTGCCGCCACGAACAGGGCGCGGCCTTCATGGCCGATGTCTACGGCCGGCTGACCGGCCGCGCCGGGGTGTGCCTGGCCACCCTCGGTCCCGGAGCGACCAACCTGTTCACCGGGGTGGCCGACGCCAACATGGACCATGCCCCGCTGGTGGCCATCTCCGGCCAGGCCGATACACACCGCCTGCACAAGGAGTCCCACCAGGTGCTGGACCTGGAGCAGATGTTCCAGTCCATCACCAAGTACTCCTCGCGCGTGGTCGCGCCCAACATCATCCCCGAGGTGGTGCGCAAGGCCTTCAAGCTGGCCCAGACCGACAAGACCGGGGCGACCTTCATCGAGCTGCCCGAGAACATCATGAAGCTCGACACCGAGGAGCCGCCGCTGCGCAGCCGCCAGTCGATGCTCTCCGAGCCGCCGCAGGAGAAGGTGCAGTATGCCGCCGAACTGATCTCGCGGGCGCGCTATCCCATCATCCTCGCCGGCAACGGCGTGATCCGCTCGCGCGCCTGGCCGGAACTGGCCGCCTTCGCCGAGCGCCTGGGCATCCCCACCGCCAATACCTTCATGGCCAAGGGCGTGATCCCGTTCAAACACCCTTACGCCCTGGGCAGCGCCGGGCTGCAGGCCAAGGACTATGTCAGCTGCGGCTTCTCCCGCGCCGATGTGATCATCTGTATCGGCTACGATCTGGTCGAGTACCACCCGCATCTGTGGCATCCGACGCGCGACCGCAAGATCATCCACATCGACACCACTCCGGCCGAGGTCGATGCCCACTACGAGCCCGAGGTCGGCGTGGTCGGCGATATCCGCCACAGCCTGAAGCGCATCGCCGAACTGGCCACGCCGCACGAGGGGCATCCCATGCGGGTGCTGCGCGAGGCGCTGATCGAGGACATGAACCAGCACGCCCGCGACGAGGCCTTTCCGGTCAAGCCGCAGAAGATCATCTGGGACCTGCGCACCGCCATGGACCTGGAGGACATCGTCATCTGCGACGTCGGCGCCCACAAGATGTGGATGGCGCGCATGTTCCGCTGCGAGCATCCCAATACCTGCCTGATCTCCAACGGCTTTGCCAGCATGGGCATCGCCGTGCCGGGGGCGATCGCGGCGCGACTGGCCTGCCCGGAGCGCCGGGTGGTGGCCGTGACCGGCGACGGCGGCTTCATGATGAACTCGCAGGAGATCGAGACCGCCATGCGTCTGGGCGTGGCCATGGTGGTGCTGATCTGGAACGACGGCGGCTATGGCCTGATCGACTGGAAGCAGCACAACACCTTCCAGCGCAGTTCCCATGTCGCCTTCGGCAATCCCGACTTCGTGAAATATGCCGAGTCCTTCGGCGCGAAGGGCTATCGTATCGAGCGGGTGGCGGACCTGATGCCCACGCTGCGCCAGGCGCTGGCCGATGACACGGTCAGCATCATCGACTGCCCGGTCGATTATCGCGAGAACCTGATCCTGACCGAGAAGCTGGGCAACCTGGTCAGCCCGCTATGAGTCCGGCCGAGATCGACACCCTGCTCGAGCACATCCCGGATCGGGACGGTACCGCGGTGGGCAATACCGGGCAGCGTCTGAGTCTGCTCAGCTTCAACATCCAGACCGGCATCAGCACCTCGCGCTACCGCCACTATCTCACCCACAGCTGGAAGCACGTGCTGCCGCACGCCACCCGGTTCCAGAATCTGGACCGCATTGCCCGGCTGGTCGGCCAGTACGACCTGGCCGGGTTGCAGGAGGTCGACGCCGGCAGCCTGCGCAGCGGCTTCGTCAATCTCACGGAGTACATCGCCCAGCGGGCCGAGTTTCCCTTCTGGTATGACCAGACCAACCGTCGCATCGGCCAGATTGCCCGCCATGCCCTCGGTGTGGTGAGCCGCTTCCAGTGCCATGAGATCGTCGAACACCGGCTGCCCGGCCCCATCGCCGGCCGCGGCGCCCTGTCGCTGCGCTTCGGACAGGGCGAGGAGACCCTGCTGCTGCTGATCATCCACCTCGCCCTGGGCCGGCGCGCGCGGTTGCAGCAGCTCGACTACCTGAGCGAGCTGGTCAACGCCCAACGCCATGTCATTCTCATGGGCGATATGAACTTTCCATCGAATTCCAGGGAGATGGACCATTTCATCAACCGCACCCTGCTGACCGAGCCGGTGCACGGACTGCATACCTTCCCCAGCTGGCGGCCCAACCGCAACATCGACCACATCCTGGTCAGCCCCACCCTGCAGGTGGATCGTATCCGGGTGCTGAACTATCCGGTCTCGGACCACCTGCCCATCGCCATGGACCTGACGCTGCCCGCATCGCTGCGCCTGAACATCTGAAGACTTTGTGCCCGGCGTCGATACAGACACACGGGGCAGTATTGAACCAACGGGACCCGCAGCCGTCATGACGGACACCGAACACGCACAACTGGAAACCTGGAAGCGCAGGTACTACGACAGTGTCGAACAGGCCGAGGCCCGCGAGCGCCGCTGGGCGGGGATGGAGGAACTGCTGCGCAGGACCATCACCCGCCTGAGCCTGGCCGCCGACGGGCTCGACGCCACCCTGGACCGCCAGCTGGCCGAATTGCGCAACGCCATCCGCGACCGGGCCGATGATCTCACCCTGCAGCAGCGCATCGAAGCCATGTCCGCCACCCTGGTCAGGCTCGATACCGACCGCGCCAGCGCCAGCCGTATCCCCGGACCGGTCGAGAGCCTGCAATTGCTGCTGGAGCAGACCCGCTTCCCGCGCGGCAATGCACGCCGGCTCAAGGCGTTGCACAAACAACTCGACGCGCTGGAGGACGCCGAGGCTGAGCGGGCGGTCGACCGGGTCGCGGCCCTGCTCAACGCACTGCTCGCGGTTCAGCCGCAGCAGGACGCGGCGCCGGCGCGCGGTCTGCGCCGCTGGTTCGGCGGCCGGACCCGCCCCGACGCGGCTGGCGAAGCCGGGACGCCGGCGCCGGACCCGGAAGCTCCGGCACCGCAGCCGGAAGCGAAGGCCGGCCCGGCGCCGGGCGCTGCCGGCCACGAACTCCTGTTGCAGCTGCTGGAACAGCTGGGCCTGCCGGAGGCCTTCGACGCCCGTATCGCGGCGCTGCAGCAGCGGCTGGAGGAGAACAGCGACTGCGATACGCTTGCCGCCCTGCATGAGATCACCGACATGGTGGCCGAGATGCGGGTGCAGCTGCAGCGCGAGAAGCAGGAGATCGAGGACTTTCTGCAGCAGCTCACCGACCGGCTGCAGGACGTCGACAGTTTCGTCAAGGGAGCGGAAGGCGAGCGCCAGGCCGCCTACGAGCAGGGACGGGAGCTGGGCGATGCAGTCCAGGCCCAGGTGCGCGGCATCGAGTCCGACGTTCAGGACGCCCAGGAATTGAGCCAGCTCAAGCAGACGGTACAGGCGCGCATCGACGCCATTGTCGAACACGTCGAACAGCATCGCCAGGCCGAGGCCGCGCGCAACCAGGCCGCCGATGCCCGCGTGCAGACCCTGCAGCAGCGGCTGCGCGACCTCGAAGGCGAGACCGCCGAGTTGCGCGAGCGGGTGCGCCAGCAGCGCAGTCAGGCCCTGACCGACGCCCTGACCGGCATCCCCAATCGCCTGGCCTGGGACGAGCGGGTGCAGCAGGAATACGCCCGCTGGAAACGCTTCCAGACCCCGCTGGCCCTGCTGGTCTGGGACGTGGACAATTTCAAGCCGATCAATGATGAATACGGCCACAAGGCCGGCGACAAGGTGCTGCGGGTGATCGCCGGCCTGCTGGCCGACAACATCCGCGAGACCGATTTCATCGCCCGCTTCGGCGGCGAGGAATTCGCCATGCTGGTCACCGGTGCCGGGGTCGGGGATGTGAGCCGGGTGGCAGAGAAGCTGCGCGCGGCGATCGAAGCCTGCGGGTTCCACTATCGCGGCCAGGATGTCTCCATTACCATCTCCTGCGGCATCGCCCTGTTCACCGACGGCGATACCGTCGAGGCGGTGTTCGAGCGTGCCGACCAGGCCCTGTACCGGGCCAAGGAACAGGGCCGCAACCGCTGCGTGCTGGCAGGGGCGGTGGACGGAGGTTGAGATGAGTCTGATGATCAATGGCGAACTGCGCGAGGGCTGGTTCGACAGTGAGCAGGAAGACGGCGAATTCGTCCGCAGGGAATCGCAGTTCCGCAGCTGGGTCACGCCCGACGGCAGCCCCGGTCCTGGTGGAGAGGGCGGTTTCCGGGCCGAGCCGGGGCGCTACCATCTGTATGTCTCCTACGCCTGTCCCTGGGCCCACCGGACCCTGATCCTGCGCCGGCTCAAACGGCTGGACGAGGTGATCAGCGTCGACGTGGTGCATCCGCACATGGGCGAGCCCGGCTGGCATTTCGATGCCTCCTTTCCCGGCGCCACAGCCGATACGGTCAACGGTTGCGACTACATGCACGAGCTCTACCGGCTGGCGCAGCCGGACTATACCGGCATCGTCACCGTGCCGGTGCTGTGGGACCGCGAGCGACGCACCATCGTCAACAACGAGTCGGCGGAGATCATCCGCATGCTCAATTCCGCCTTCGACGCCTGGGGGGATGCGCAGGTCGACATGTATCCGCCGGCGCTGCGGGAAGAGATCGATGCCATCAACGCCTTCGTCTACGAGCACATCAACAACGGTGTCTACCGGACCGGTTTCGCCACCAGCCAGGCCGCCTATGACCGGGCCTTCGATGCCCTGTTTTCGGCGCTGGACGAGATCGAGGCGCGCCTGTCGCGTCAGCGCTATCTGGTCGGCGGCCGGCTGACCGAGGCCGACTGGCGGCTGTTCACCACCCTGGTGCGCTTCGATGCCGTCTATGTCGGTCACTTCAAGTGCAACCGCAACCGCATCGCCGATTTTCCCAGCCTGTCGAACTACCTGCGCGAACTGTACCAGTACCCCGGCATTGCACAGACGGTGAACCTGGAGCACATCAAGGCGCATTACTACTGGAGTCATCCCTGGCTGAATCCATCACGCATCGTGCCGGGTGGGCCGCGGCTGGATCTGGAGGCCGCGCATGACCGGGGCCGGTACCCGGAACAGCCCTGATCTGCATCCGCGGCGAACCATGGAGTCGTGACGGATGCAGATCGAACAGCTGATCCGGGACAACGCCGAACTGCTGTCACTGCCCGAGGTCTGTCTGCAGATCCAGCTGCTGGCCGACGACCCCGAGGCCGGGATGGAGGACTTCGCGCGCATCATCATTCAGGACCCGGCCTTCACTGCGCAGCTGCTCAAGCGGGTCAACAGCGCTGCCTGCGGCCTGCCGTCCCGGGTCGATACCGTCTCCCGGGCCGTCGGTCTGGTCGGCATCAATGAACTGCGCAAGCTGGCCCTGGCCATGGCGGCAGTGGAGGTGTTTCGTGGCCAGCCCCTGCAGGGCTACGACATGCTCACCTTCTGGCGCCACGGCGTATTCGTCGCGCTGGTGGCGCAGGAGCTGGCCCGGCAGGCCGGCGTGCTGCATGCCGAGCGGTTGTTCATCGCGGGACTGCTGCACGATATCGGGCACCTGGTGATGTTCACCCGGATGCCGGATGCGTGCGCCGACCTGGGCCCGGCGGTGCTGGCGCACGCCGAGGACCTGTGCCGGCAGGAGCGGGACCTGCTGGGCTGGGATCATGCCGCCCTCGGCGGTGCCCTGCTGCGGCACTGGCAGCTGCCCGGGGAATTGTGTCTGGCGGCCGAGTGTCACCATGCGCCGCTCGGACTGGGGCAGGGTGCCCGCGAGACGGCGCTGGTGGCGCTCGCCAACCAGGTCGCCCACGCCGTCGAGCAGCAGCCGGGGCCGGCGGCCGGCGCTGAACACGATCCCTATACCCGGTTCATCGAAATCGAGGATGCCGCACCGGTGCTGAACGCCCTGGGGCATGTACCCATGGCGCTCTGGCAGCAGGCCGGGGTCGGTCCGGAGGCGGTGCCCGGGTGTCTGCAGCAGGCCGGCAGCGAGTTCGATACCCTGCTGGAACTGCTGTACGGGTTCTGAGTCCTGCCGCCGGGCGCCGGCGCAGCTTCGCGTTTTGTGCCGCCTGGATATCTGCTATGTTCAGGGCTTCGCCCAATCGGGAGGGACGAGTATGAGCGATAAACCGGTCATCACTGACGATCCGCTGTACCAGCTGCTGCGCCACGGCAAGATCGACGAATTCAATACCCTGAAGCAGGGCGGCGAGGCGGTGCGTCTGAGTGGTACCGATCTGCGCGGTCTGGACCTGCGCGGGCTGGACGCCAGCGGCATTGATTTCAGTAATGCCTATTTCAGACAGGCGGACGTGCGCGGCATCGATTTCTCGGCCGCCAATCTCGAAGGCGCCAGCATCCATGCCGCCAAGATCTCCGGTGCCTACTTTCCGTCCGAACTCGATCCCGAGGAGATCACCCTGTCGCTGATCCACGGCACGCGGATGCGGTATCGCAGGTAGGCGGCAGGAACGCAAAGGTCGCAAAGGCGCAGGGACGCAAAGAAATATTGGCTTGCAGGTTGGCTTCGCTTCCGCTCAGCCAACCTGCGACTACAGAATTGATTTATCTCGGCGCCTCCGCGTCTCTGCGCCCTCTGCGTTTCCACCGCCAGACGGTCAATCAATCCCGGTCGGACTTCTCCGATTTCTCGATCTCGTCCAGTTCGGCCTCCATTTCCTCGTCGGTCATCGGCCGGTAGTCCTCGTCCCCGGCCTCTTCCGCAGCCGCTTCTTCGGCGCGTCGGCGTTCGAAGGAACGCGACAGCAGCACACCGATCTCGAACAGCAGCCACATGGGCACGGCCAGCAGGGTCTGGGAGATGATGTCCGGCGGTGTGAGCACCATGCCGATGACGAAGGCGCCGACAATGATGTAGGGCCGTTTCTTTGCCAGGGCATCCGGGGTGGTGATGCCCATCAGCACCAGCACGAAGGTGGCCACCGGCACCTCGAAAGCCGCGCCGAAGGCGAAGAACAGCATCAGTTCAAAATCGAGATACTTGCCGATGTCAGGCGTCACCGCCACGCCCTCGGGCGCGGTGCCGGTGAGGAAGATGGACAGGATGGGCAGAATCACGAAATAGGCGAACGCCGCGCCGGCGTAGAACAGCAGGGTGCTGGAGACCAGCAGCGGCACCGCCAGGCGCTTTTCATGCTTGTAGAGTCCCGGTGCGATGAAGCCCCATAGCTGGTACAGCACATAGGGCATGGCCAGGAAGATGGACAGCACCAGGGTGGCCTTGAGCGGGATCAGGAAGGGCGCGATCACTTCCACCGCGATCATGGAGGTGCCTTCCGGCAGGTGCCGGGAAAGCGGATCGGCCAGGATGGCGAATATCCTGTCCGCGAACGGGCTCATCACCAGAAACAGCGCCAGCACCACCACCACCATGCGCATGAGGCGGTCGCGCAGCTCGATCAGGTGCGCCATGAACGGCTGTTCGACCTCCAGGTCGGGATCGTTCCGATCGGCGCGGCTCATGAGTCGGTGTCGGACCCGGGTCTGGACGCGGACCCGGATGGCGGGTTGGACGGAGCGGGACGGTCCTCGTCCTGCGCGCCGGTGTCACGCAGCGACGCAGTGGCCTCGTCGATGCTCGACTTGGCGTCGCGGGCCACGGAACTGGTCTCTTCGATGATCTCGTGCAGGGGATTGCTGTCGGCCTGTTTGGCCAGGGTCTGTTTGAGCTCCTCGGCGGCAAGTTCACGCTGCACATCGGCCTTGACCGTACGCACGACGCCGCGCGCCTTGCCCAGCAGCAGGCCGACCGTGCGCGCCACCTTGGGCAGGCGTTCGGGGCCGATGACCAGCAGGGCGATGATCATCAGCAGACCCAGTTCCCAGAAGCCGATATCAAACATGGCGCGGACGCGTGGCGGGGTTCAGGTATGAATACGGCCGGCGGCGGCCGGCGCGGACAATGCCGGACAGGTTCAGACCTTGTCCTTTTCGCGAGTGGACTCGCCCTCGATGGTGCGCTCCTCCTCGGCCTTGTCTTCGAGCTGTTCCTTGCCGGACTGCTCGTCGCCTTCCTTGACCGCCTGCTTGAAGCCCTTCACGGCCGTGCCCAGGTCGCCGCCCAGGTTGCGCAGGCGCTTGGCGCCGAACAGTACCAGCACGATCGCCAGAATGATTAACAGTTGCCAGACGCTGATTCCCATAATTACTCCCGCCGCTCCACGGCGCTGATGATCCAACCTTACTTTTGCCGACGCGCGGCCTTCTCGTCCAGACCGGACAGGCCGAAGCGCCGCTCGAGTTCGCTCAGCACATCCTCAGGCCCCAGGCCCTGGTGTGCGAGCATGACCAGGGTATGAAACCACAGATCCGCAGTCTCATAAACCAGCTGCTCACTGGAACCGCCCTTGGCCGCGATGACGGTTTCGGTGGCTTCCTCGCCGACCTTCTTCAGGATCGTGTCCAGTCCCTTGGCGTAGAGTCCGGCCACGTAGGAACTGTCGGGATCGGCCTGTTTGCGCGCCTCCAGAATCCCGGCCAGGCGCTCCAGTGTGTCAGTCATGGTGCATCCTCGGTGTTACTGCACAAAGACGCTCAAGGCTGGCGGTATATTTCCCCCGGGTCCTTGAGCACCGGTTCGATCGCCTGCCAGTTGCCGCCCTCGAGCCGGAAATAGAAGCAGCTGCGTCTGCCGGTATGGCAGGCGATGCCGCCGACCTGTTCGATTTTCAGCAGCACCACATCCTTGTCGCAATCGACCCGGATCTCGCGGATCTGCTGGACATGACCGGACTCCTCGCCCTTGGGCCAGAGTCGGCCACGGGAGCGTGAGAAGTATACCGCACGCCCCTCGCGGGCGCTCATGGCCAGCGACTCCCGGTTCATCCAGGCGAACATCAGTACCTCGCCTGTATCGGCGTCCTGGGCGATGGCCGGCACCAGGCCGTCCTCGGTCCACTTGATTTCGTCGAGCCAGTTTTCACCTGTCATGACGCGATTATAAAGTGATCTGCGGGGCGCGCGAAGACGCGCAGGGATTTTAATGGCCGGACTCGGCACGGGTGTTTCGGATTGGAACGCCGGCCGGACCGGCCGACGCCCTGTACGGTTGAATGGGGCAGGGGGTTTCTGCTGATATTAGAACAGACTACAGCCTTACCTCGATGCCCTCGCGGGCCATGAGTTCCTTCGCCTCGTGGATGCTGTGCTGGCCGAAATGAAAGATGCTGGCGGCAAGGACGGCGTCGGCGTGACCCTCGCGGATGCCCTCGGCCAGGTGCTCCAGCGTGCCGACGCCGCCGGAGGCGATCACCGGAATCTCCACGGCATCGGCGACCGCCCGGGTCAACTCGAGGTCGAAGCCGCTCTTGGTGCCGTCGCGATCCATGCTGGTGAGCAGGATCTCACCGGCGCCATAGGCGGCCATACGCTGCGCCCACTCAACCGCATCCAGGCCGGTGGGTTTGCGTCCGCCGTGGGTGAAGATCTCCCACTTCAATGGCTCACCGGGGCCGCTGACCTGCTTGGCGTCGATGGCCACCACGATGCACTGGGAGCCGAAGCGCTCGGCCGCCTCACGCACGAATTCGGGTCGGAACACCGCGGCGGTGTTGATGGCAACCTTGTCGGCGCCGGCGTTGAGCATCCTGCGGATGTCGGCCAGTTCGCGAATGCCGCCGCCCACGGTGAGCGGGATGAACACCTGACCGGCAACCTGCTCGACGACATGCACCAGGGTCTCGCGGTCGTCGGAACTGGCAGTGATGTCGAGGAAGGTGATTTCGTCGGCGCCCTGTTCGTCGTAACGGCGCGCCACCTCGACCGGATCGCCGGCGTCGCGGATATCGACGAACTTCACGCCCTTCACCACACGGCCGGCGTCGACGTCGAGACAGGGGATGATGCGTTTGGCCAGGGTCATTGCGGGTTCCCGGAGTTAGGTGACAACAACGTACAGTGCGCAGAGGCGCAGAGAAAAGGGCAGAAAACTGTAGGCCGGGATAAGCGCAGCGTTCCCGGCATGGTCTGGGTGCCGCCGGAAACGGGCTTGCAGCCCTTATTCCGGCCTACGCTTGCTTTGCGTTCTCTGCGTCTCCGCGTTGAACAAAAGATCAAATCACTCCCCGTCGCAGTCGTTGTCCTGCACGTACTTCTGCGCTTCGGCCAGGTCGAGGGTGCCCTCATACAGGGCGCGGCCGATGATCGCGCCCATGATGCCCTCGTCGGCCACCTCGCACAGACGTTTGATGTCCTCGATGTTGGTCACGCCGCCGGAGGCGATGACCGGGATGGTGATGGACTGGGCGAGCTTGACGGTGGCGTCGACGTTGACGCCCTCCATCATGCCGTCGCGGCTGATGTCGGTGTAGACGATGGCCTCGACGCCGTCGCGCTCGAAGCGCTGGGCCATGTCGATGACATCGTGGTTGGACAGCTTGGACCAGCCGTCGATGGCCACCTTGCCGTCGCGTGCATCCAGGCCGACGATGATATGGCCGGGGAATTCCATGCACAGGTCGTTGATGAAGTGCGGGGTGCTGACCGCCTTGGTGCCGATGATCACGTACTGCACGCCGGCGTCGAGATAGGTCTGCACGGTGTCCTCGTCGCGGATGCCGCCGCCGACCTGGATCGGCAGCTCGGGGAAGCGCTCGGCAATGCGCTGGATCACGCCGGCATTGACCGGCTGGCCGGCAAAGGCGCCGTTGAGATCGACCAGGTGCAGGCGCCGGGCGCCGGCATCCACCCAGCGCTGCGCGACCTCGACCGGATCCTTGGAAAATACCGTGGCGTCATCCATCCGGCCCTGACGCAGGCGCACGCACTGGCCGTCCTTGAGATCGATGGCGGGTATCAACAACATGGTTAGCGTCCCCTGATCTGTTCAGTGTTGTTATGGCTGGTCGTTTGTACCGGAGGCATCCGCGTTCAGGCCCCGTCCCATCGCAGGAAGTTGGCCAGCAGCTGCAGCCCGGCATGCTGGCTCTTTTCCGGGTGGAACTGCACGGCAAACAGATTGGCATGGGCCACGGCGGATGTGAAGTCGATGCCGTAGGTGCATACCCCCGCCCGATCGCCGTCACGTGCCGGGGTGACGTAGTAGCTGTGCACGAAATAGAAGCGCTCGTCCTGGTCGATGCCCTGCCACAGGGGGTGGTCGCTGTGGTGGACGGCGTTCCAGCCCATGTGGGGGACCTTGAGCGCCGCGCCGGTCAGCGGGTCGGGCATGTCGGCGGGGAAGCGGGTGACGCGGCCCGGGATCAGGCCCAGGCAGTCGGTGCCGCCGCTCTCCGCGGAATGCTCCATCAGGGCCTGCATGCCCAGACAGACGCCGAGCAGCGGCCGGCTGGCCGCCACCTCGCGGATGACGTCATCCAGGCCGGTACGCCGCAGTTCCTCCATGCAGTGGCCGATGGCGCCCACGCCGGGGAAGATGACCCGGTCGGCGTCGAGGATACGCGCCGGGTCGGCGCTGATCAGGATGTGGGTGTCGGCGCCCACATGCTCCACCGCCTTGGCGATGGAATGCAGGTTGCCCATTCCGTAATCGATGATGGCGAGGCTGTTCATGGTCGGCTCGGGGTCGGGATGCTGCGCCCGGACAGGCTGTATCTCAGGCTCAGAGGCTGCCCTTGGTGGATGGGATCTGGTCCGCCATGCGCGGATCGGCCTCCAGCGCCATGCGCAGTGCCCGGCCGAAGGCCTTGAACACCGTCTCGGCGATGTGGTGGGCGTTCCTGCCGCGCAGACAGTCGATGTGCAGGGTGGCCGGCACATGATTGACGAAGCCCTGGAAGAACTCGTGGAACAGGTCGGCATCGAAGTCGCCGATATGGCTGCGGGGGAACTCGACCTGGTATTCCAGTCCCGGGCGGCCGGAGAAGTCGATCACCACGCGCGACAGCGCCTCATCCAGCGGCACGTAGGCGTGGCCGTAGCGGCGGATGCCGCGCTTGTCGCCCAGCGCCTGGCAGAAGGCCTGGCCCAGGGTGATGCCGATGTCCTCGACCGTGTGATGGGCGTCGATGTGCAGGTCGCCCTCGGCCCGGATGTCGAGGTCGATCAGTCCGTGCCGGGCCACCTGATCCAGCATGTGCTCCAGGAAGGGGATGCCGGTCTCCAGCCGGCTTTCGCCGGTGCCGTCCAGGTTGACCCTGACCTGGATCCGGGTTTCCAGGGTGTCGCGTCTGAGTTCGCTCTGCCTCGCCATGCGGGTTCTCTAACTGGGCAATCCATAACAGAAAAAAATGTGTGAGCCTGCATCCTAGCAGGACTTCTCCCGCAGGACCATGCCTGTTGCCGGCACCTTTCGCCGCTGCGGGCTGGCGCAGGCCACCGATATATACTACACGTTTGTTAAATCACGCATCAGTTTATTGATTTGCATCAAGCGATCTGGTCAAATCCTATCGATATGTCCCATCGGCAGATCCGTTGGGCGCACAGACACTGCGAGCCACGCAATGATATGCCAGTAGTTAGCTGTTTTGAAAAGGATTTTTGTGCCTGCCGAACAGGTGTGGCGAGGGATCAGCGGATGGACGGAGTGTAGGGGCAAACCTGTTATGAGCGTACCGGAATCCGGAGTGATCAGCCTCAAGCGCCTGCAGACGGCGTGTGAATCCTGCAGTCTGTTCCAGTTGTGCCTGCCGCTGGAGTTGGCGCACGATGACCTGGAGGAGCTCGATCACATCATCAAACAGCGCCGGCCGCTGCAGCGCGGTGAGTACCTGTTCCAGATGGGCAACGAGTTCCGGGCCGTCTATGCCATCCGTTCCGGCTCGATCAAGACCTTCACCACCACCGACGGCGGCGAGGAGCAGGTCACCGGCTTCCACCTGCCCAGCGAACTGGTGGGGCTGGACGCCATCACCACCGGCAATCATCCCTGCTCGGCCCGCGCGCTGGAGACCACCAGCGTGTGCGAGATCCCCTTCGATCGCCTGGAGGAACTCGGTACCCGCATCCCCGGTCTGCAGCGTCAGCTGCTGCGCATCATGAGTCACGAGATCCTGACCGAGCAGGACACCATGATCTGGCTGGGCAAGAAATCCGCCGAGGCGCGTCTGGCCGCGCTGCTGCTGCGGTTTTCCAGCCGCTTCAAGGCGCGCAAGTTCTCCGCCTGCGATTTCAACCTGAGCATGTCCCGCACCGACATCGCCAACTACCTCGGCCTGGCGGTGGAGACGGTCAGCCGCCTGTTCTCGCGCTTTCAGAGCGAGGGGCTGCTGGAAGTCGACCGCAAGCATGTCCTGATCAAGGACATGGAAGCCCTGGAGCGCATGGCGGGCGCCGACCACCACAGCTGAATACCTGAGTCTTTACCTCGCCTTTCCGCCGACTGCCCGAGCCGTCGGTTCTGCCTGATTGTTGACATGGGTCATTGTCCCCACTGCCCGCTCACAGCACAGTAGCGACTGTGTCATATCCCGCACCCTGCGGCGGCATACCGCCGCTGGAGCGGATTGAACACAGCCTGCAGTGCCAGGAATGAGCGGCGTCCAGGCGCCGTTCAGCTTCCCAAACCGTGACGGTAAAGCAGAGGTTGACTCATGGATACTTCGACCACCTACAACTATAAGGTCGTACGCCAGTTCGCCATCATGACGGTCGTCTGGGGCATCGTCGGCATGCTCGTCGGCGTGGTGATCGCCGCGCAGCTGGTCTGGCCGCAGCTCAATTTCGACATCCCCTGGCTGACCTACAGCCGATTGCGGCCGCTGCACACCAATGCGGTGATCTTCGCCTTCGGCGGCTCGGCCCTGTTTGCGACCTCGTACTATGTGGTGCAGCGCACCTGCCAGGCACGGCTGTTCTCCAACGGCCTGGCAGCCTTCACCTTCTGGGGCTGGCAGGTGGTGATCGTTGCCGCCGCCATCACCCTGCCGCTGGGTATTACCGCCAGCAAGGAGTACGCCGAGCTGGAGTGGCCCATCGATCTTCTGATCACGCTGGTGTGGGTGGCCTATGCAGTGGTCTTCTTCGGCACCATCGTCAAGCGTCGGGTCAAGCACATCTACGTGGCCAACTGGTTCTACGGCGCCTTCATTCTGACCATTGCGGTGTTGCACGTGGTCAACAGCGCCGCGCTGCCGGTCACCGCGACCAAATCCTACTCGGTCTATCCGGGCGCGATCGACGCCATGGTGCAGTGGTGGTATGGCCACAATGCGGTGGGTTTCTTCCTCACCGCCGGCTTTCTCGGCATGATGTACTACTTCGTGCCCAAGCAGGCCAACCGCCCGGTCTATTCCTATCGCCTGTCGGTGGTCCACTTCTGGGCGCTGATCTCGACCTACATGTGGGCCGGTCCGCACCACCTGCACTACACGGCGCTGCCGGACTGGGCCCAGTCACTGGGCATGGTGTTCTCGCTGATCCTGCTCGCGCCCAGCTGGGGCGGCATGATCAACGGCATCATGACCCTGTCCGGCGCCTGGCACAAACTGCGCACCGATCCGATCCTGAAGTTCCTGATCGTCTCCCTGTCCTTCTACGGCATGTCGACCTTCGAAGGGCCGATGATGTCGATCAAGACGGTCAATGCACTGTCGCACTACACCGACTGGACCATCGGCCACGTGCATTCGGGTGCGCTGGGCTGGGTGGCCATGGTGTCCATCGGCTCGCTGTACTTCCTCATTCCGCGGCTGTTCGGGCGTGAGCAGATGCATTCGATCAAGTTGATCGACGTGCACTTCTGGGTGGCCACCATAGGTGTGGTGCTCTACATCGTCGCGATGTGGATCGCCGGGATCATGCAGGGCCTGATGTGGCGCGCGGTGAATGCAGACGGCACCCTGACCTACAGCTTCGTCGAGTCGCTGGAGGCCATGTATCCCTACTACTTCGTGCGCCTGCTCGGGGGGCTGGTGTTCCTGTCCGGCATGCTGATCATGGCCTACAACGTGATCAGGACCATCCAGGGCAACAAGCCGGTCGAAGCCGCCATCCCGCAGACCGCCTGAGGAGGATACGTCATGAGTCATGAAGTCGTTGAAAAGAATGTCGGCCTGATGGCGATCCTGGTGCTGCTGGTGATCAGTGTCGGCGGCCTGGTGGAGATCGTGCCCCTGTTCTTTCTCAAGAGCACCACCGAACCGGTGGAGGGGCTCGAACCCTACACGCCGCTGCAGCTGGAAGGCCGCGACATCTATGTGCGCGAAGGCTGCTACGTGTGCCATTCGCAGATGATCCGGCCCTTCCGTGCCGAGACCGAACGCTACGGTCACTACTCGGTGGCCGGCGAGTTCGTCTACGACCATCCCTTCCAGTGGGGCTCCAAACGCACCGGTC
This sequence comes from Gammaproteobacteria bacterium, assembly GCA_002699185.1. Taxonomy (GTDB): domain Bacteria; phylum Pseudomonadota; class Gammaproteobacteria; order Thiohalobacterales; family Thiohalobacteraceae; genus Thiohalobacter. The sequence continues at coordinate 25,305 of PABG01000108.1, forward strand.
CGGACCTGGCGCGTGTCGGCGGACGCTATTCCGACGACTGGCACCGGGTGCATCTGATCAACCCGCGCGACGTGGTGCCGGAATCCAACATGCCGGGCTTCCCCTGGCTGGAGGAGAACGTCCTCGACGGCGCCCATACGGCCCGCAAGATGGAAGTCCTGCGCACCCTGGGCGTGCCCTATACCGACGAGCAGATCGCCGGCGCCGAGGAGGCGGTCAAGGGCAGGACCGAAATGGAGGCCCTGATCGCCTATCTGCAGAACCTGGGCACTGCGCTGAAGACGCGGAGGTAGACACGATGGAATTCGATATCAACACCCTGCGCTCGATCTTCACCGTGCTGGTCTTCGTCGCCTTCATCGGCGTGTGGATCTGGGCCTGGAGCAGCAAGCGCAAACCCGATTTCGACGAGGCGGCCAATCTGCCCTTCGTCGAGGACGACAACCCTGTGCGTGCAGGCAATAAGAAGGAATCGACCCATGGGTGACTTCACATTCTCGAGCGATTTCTGGAGTTGGTGGGTGATCGTGCTCACCGTCGGCAACATCCTGGGCTGCTGGTGGCTGATCGTCTGGACCATGAAGAAGCGCGCCGGCGAGGCCGCCAGCGGCGATGTGACCCATCACACCTGGGACGAGACACTGCAGGAGTACAACAACCCGCTGCCGCGCTGGTGGCTGTGGTTGTTCTACATCACCCTGGTGTTCGCCGTCATCTACCTGGTGCTGTACCCCGGGCTGGGCAAGTTCCGCGGTGTGCTGGGCTGGACCGGCGAGGTGCGCTATGAGAAGGAAATGGAACAGGCCGAGGCCAGATACGGGCCCATCTTCGCCAACTACGCCAAGCAGGAGATCCCGGCGCTGGCGGCCGATGACGAAGCGGTGCGCACCGGCCGGCGGCTGTTCCTGAATTACTGCGCGACCTGTCACGGCTCGGACGCCCGCGGCTTTCCCGGCTTTCCCAACCTGACCGACGACGCCTGGCTGTATGGCGGTGATCCGGCCAGCATCAAGACCAGCATTCTGAACGGCCGCGGCGGCCAGGGCCTGATGATCGCCTGGGAGGGGCAGCTGGGCGAGCAGGGCGTCAATGAGGTGACCGAGTACGTTCTGCAGATCAACGGTCGCGAAGTGGACACGGCATTGGCCCGGAAAGGCCGGCAGCATTACCAGCAGATGTGCGTGTCCTGCCATGGCGCCGAAGGCAAGGGCAACCAGGCGCTGGGCGCGCCGGATCTGACAGATGACGCCTGGCTCTATGGCGGCTCTCCGGGCACCATCCGCGAAAGCATCGCCAAGGGGCGCAATGGCAGGATGCCGGCCCACAAGGACTTCCTCGGCGAGGACAAGGTGCATCTGCTCGCGGCCTACGTCTACAGCCTGTCGAACTGAGTACCGGCAACCCTGTCAGCGGCGGGTCCGGGTGGCCCGCCGCTGGCGTTTGCGTGCGGGTAAATCCCGGGTTCAGCGCAGGGGTTTGAGTCCGCCGGCGCGGCCGTTCTTGCCCCAGATCAGGGTTCTGCCAACCGCCGGGCGCTATAGTAGCCGTTATTCTGGAATGCACCATGGATTGAACTGATGAGTCAGAGCGCGCCGACACCGAACGACCATGAGGTCGAGAATGTCCTCTATCAGAAACGCCAGAAGGTCTATCCGCGCGAGGTACACGGCCTGTTCGCCCGCCTGCGGGTGGCCGGCGTCCTGGTGCTTCTGGGCCTGTACTACTTCGTTCCCTGGCTGACATACGATGGCCACCAGGCCGTGTTGTTCGACCTGCCGGCGCGCAAATTCCATATCTTCGGGCTGGTATTCTGGCCGCAGGATTTCTTCTACCTGGCCATGCTGCTGGTCATCGCCGCCCTGTCGCTGTTCTTCTTCACCGCACTGGCGGGCCGGCTCTGGTGCGGCTACGCCTGCCCGCAGACAGTGTGGACCGAGGTCTTCCTGTGGATGGAGCGCAAGATCGAGGGCGATCGCCCCCGGCAGATGAAGCTGGACAAGTCACCGCTCACCTTCAGGAAATTCCGCATCAAGGCCACCAAGCACGCCGCCTGGATCGCCTTTGCCGCCTGGACCGGTTTCACCTTCGTCGGCTTCTTCACTCCCATCCGCGAACTGGCTGTCTCGCTGATGAATTTCTCCCTCGGCCCCTGGGAGACCTTCTGGATCCTGTTCTACAGCTTCGCCACCTATGGCAACGCCGGCTGGCTGCGCGAGCAGGTCTGTATCTACATGTGCCCCTATGCGCGCTTCCAGAGCGCGATGTTCGACAAGGACACCCTGATCATCTCCTATGACGAGGCCCGCGGCGAGCCGCGCGGCTCGCGCAAGCGCAGCGAGGACCGGGCCGGGAAGGGGCTGGGCGACTGCATCGACTGCACCATGTGCGTGCAGGTCTGCCCCACCGGCATCGATATCCGCAACGGCCTGCAGTACCAGTGCATCGGCTGCGCGGCCTGTATCGATGCCTGCAACGACGTGATGGACAAGATGGGGTATCCGCGCGGCCTGATCCGCTACACCACCGAGAACCGCCTCGAAGGCAGGCCGACTCACGTGCTGCGTCCGCGCACCCTGGTCTATGGGCTCATTCTGCTTGCCCTGCTGGCAGGTCTGGTCTATGCCATCGCCAACCGGGTGCCGGTGGATCTCAACATCATCCGCGACCGCAATGCCCTGTATCGCGAGACGCCCATGGGGCTGGTGGAGAATATCTATACGCTCAAGCTGATCAACATGGACGAGCGCGCGCACACCTATCAGTTGACGATCGAGGGGCTGGAGCAGGCCGAACTGGCCTATCAGCAGGATGCGCTCAAGGTGCCCGCGGGCGCGGTGGCCGAACTGCTGGTGCAGGTCAGGATCGATCCGGTGCATCTTGACCGGCCCAGCAACGAGATATTCTTCGTCCTGCAGTCGCAGGAAAACCCGGACATCCGCATTCGCCAGTCCGGGAGGTTCCTCGGTCCCTAGTGGAGCCCCGATATGAACACACCCTGGTACAAACAATTCTGGCCCTGGTTCCTGATCTCCCTGCCGCTGTCGGCCGTGGTCGGCGGCATTGCCACCCTGATCATCGCCATGCACAGCCCCAATGCCATGGTGGTGGACGACTATTACAAGGAGGGGCTGGCCATCAACGAGACCCTGGCGCGGGAACGGGCGGCGGCGCAGCGCGGGCTGTCCGGACTGTTGCGGCATGCCGAAGGCTCGGGGCAGCTGCAACTGGAGTTGATGGCGGAGGCCGCCGCTACTGCCCCCGGCTATCTGCAACTCCAGCTGGTCCACCCCACGCTTGCAGAGAAGGATCAGTCACTTAGGCTCGAGTCGGTCGGGGGCTATCGATATGTGTCGCAGATGCCGCAACTGGCGCCGGGCAATTGGCACCTGATCCTGTCACCCCCCGACGGCAGTTGGCGCTTGACGGGGCGGCTGGTACTGCCGCAAGGTGGTCAGGCGAGGTTGACTCCCGGCGTCTGACTGTAATTCATGCATGTTACAGGGTACTGGTTGCCGGCAGGCAGCTCCGGGAGCCCGTCCGTGCGGGCTGCCCCATAACGATATAAAAGCTGTTAGGAGGTGCGGTATGTCGAGCGAGATACCCCGTATCCAGCGCGTGATCTCCATCCTGTGGCCGTCGTTTCTGACGTCCTCCCTGGCCACGATCCTGTTCTTCACCCTGTTCGATCCGGTGCATCTGCTGGCCGGCACCGCCCTGGCCGGACTGAGCCGGATGGGCGCCTACACCATCGGCTTCTTCCTGTTCTGGGGGCTGACCACCCTGACCAGTGCGCTGACCTGCTATTTCAGTCAGCCCTGCGATGACAACCGTCGTCGCGCACACGATGGGCAGGATGACAATCTGAGCAGCGCGCTCTAGTGGCGCCGGGCCGGCGTTTCCGGCAGATCAGTTGCGGATGCCCACGCCCCGGTTGAGCAGCGTGAGCGCGAACCAGTACAGCCCCGCAATGAAACCGATGATGATCAGGTAGGAGGCGTAGAGATCGATGTCGGTTACGCCCAGCAGGCCGTAGCGGAAGGCGTTGATCATGTACAGGATGGGGTTGGCCAGCGACACTCCCTGCCAGAACTCCGGGAGCATCTCGATGGTGTAGAAGATCCCGCCCAGGTAGGTCAGGGGCGTGAGCACGAAGGTCGGGATGATGGAGATGTCGTCGAAGCTCTTGGCAAACACGCCGTTGATCAGCCCGGCGAGGGCGAACAGGATCGAGGTCAGCACCACGACCGAGATACTGACGAACAGATTGTGCACCTGGACGTCGCTGAAGAAGAAGGCGGTGGCTGTCACCGCGCTGCCCACCACCAGGCCGCGGGCCACGCCGCCGGCCACGAAACCGCTCAGAATCAGATGGTTGGGTATGGGTGAGACCAGCATCTCCTCGATGTGGCGCTGGAATTTGGAGCCGTAGAAGGAGGAGACCACGTTGGCGTAGGAGTTGGTGATCACCGCCATCATGATCAGCCCCGGCACGATGTAGTCCATGTAGCGATAGCCTTCCATGTCACCGATCTGGGAACCGATCAGGTTGCCGAAGATCACGAAGTACAGCGCCGTGGTGATGACCGGCGGCAGTACCGTCTGGATCCAGATCCGGATGAAGCGCAGGAATTCCTTGATCAGGATGGTCCTGAAGGCCGTGTACTTCTCACCCAGGGTCATTCGGCGGCTCCCTTGCGGCGATGGCTGTTCTTGTCGTCCACCAGGTCCAGGAACAGCTGCTCCAGCCGGTTGCTCTTGTTGCGCATGCTGAGCACCTCGATCCCGTACCTGCTGAGTTCCGTGAACAGGCCGTTGAGACTGCACTCGCGCGAGATGTCGGCTTCCAGCGTGGTGGGGTCGACCTGATGCACACGGTAGCCTGCCAGCGGCGGGATCGCGTCGATGGGCTCACGCAGGTCCAGCACGAAGGTTTCGGTGTGCAGCTTGTTCAGCAGCACCTTCATGTTGGTGTTCTCGATGATCTCGCCGTCGTCGATGATGGCGATATTGCGGCACAGGCTCTCGGCCTCTTCCAGATAGTGGGTGGTGAGGATGATGGTGGTGCCCTGCTGGTTGATGCGTCGCAGGTACTCCCACATGGAGCGGCGGATCTCGATGTCCACCCCCGCGGTGGGCTCGTCCAGGATCAGCAGCCGCGGTCGGTGGACCAGGGCGCGGGCGATCATCAGACGGCGCTTCATGCCGCCGGAGAGGTTGCGTGCCATCACCCGGCGCTTGTCCCACAGGCCCAGTTCCCTGAGGTACTGCTCGGCCCGCTCGAATGCCAGCGCGCGCGGGATGCCGTAATAGCCGGCCTGGTTGACCACCACCTCGACCACCGGCTCGAACATGTTGAAATTGAATTCCTGCGGCACCAGGCCGAGGCAGCTCTTGGCCGCCGCCTGGTCGGTATCCAGGTCGTGGCCGAACACCCGTACCGAGCCGCTGGTCTTGTTGGTCAGCGAGGCGATGATGCCGATGGCGGTGGATTTGCCGGCCCCGTTGGGCCCGAGCAGGGCGAAGAAATCCCCTTCGGCGACGTCCAGATCGATGCCCTTGAGGGCGATCAGGCCGTTGGGGTAGGTTTTCCTCAGCTGTCGGATGGTCAGTGCCTGGGTCATGACGGAAGTTGTTGCCGGCTGGAAAACGTGAGAGTTTACAACCCGAGGGCCGGGCAGGGCCACAAACCGGGCGGTCGCGGCGGGATTCAGGCGGGATTCAGACATTCCGGACTAGATTGGTCGCATGTCGGCGGCCCGAACAGACGCAAAACCGAGACGGACAGGTTTCTCATTTCATGAAAATCAGCCAATTCCTCACGCCCGTGCTGCTGGGGCTGCTGCTGGTGGCCCAGAGCGCGCCGGTCCCGGCGCAGTCGCCGTACGACGGTAATGAAGCGACCCGCCAGGGCAGCGGCGACGCCGGGCTGGACCGGGCCGTGGCCGAGGTCGAGCGGCGCACCGGCGGCCGGGTGCTGTCGGCCCGGCGGGTCCAGCGCGACGGCCGCCCGGCCTACCGCATCAAACTGCTCACCCGGGACGGTCACGTGCGGGTGATCTGGCAGGACGCCTCCGGACGATGAAGGCCCTGGTGATCGAGGACGAAGCCGCCCTGCGCGAGCAGCTGGCCGAGCGACTGCGCGAACAGGGCTATGCGGTGGATGCCGCCGGTGACGGCGAGGAGGGCCTGTACCTGGCGCGCGAGTATCCCGCTGATATCGCCATCATCGACCTGGGACTGCCGGGCGTGCCCGGGGTCGAGGTGATCCGCCGCCTGCGTGCCGAGGGCGCGGCTCTGCCCATCCTGATCCTGACTGCGCGCGGTCGCTGGCAGGACAAGGTGGAGGGCCTGGAGGCCGGCGCCGACGACTATCTGGTCAAGCCGTTCGAGACCGAGGAACTGCTGGCGCGGCTGCGCGCCCTGCTGCGGCGCAGCGGCGGTTGGAGCCAGGCCCTGCTGCGCTGCGGCCCGGTGAGCCTGGACCCGGCCGCCCAGCAGGTGAGGGTCGAGAATCGGCCGGTGGAATTGACGGCCTATGAGTACCGCCTGCTGCACTATCTGATGCTGCACGCCGGCAAGGTGATTTCCAAGACCGAGTTGACCGAGCACATCTACGAGCAGGACTTCGACCGCGACAGCAATACCATCGAGGTCTTCATCGGCCGGCTGCGGCGCAAGCTGGATCCGGACGGCGGGCTGCAGCCGATCGAAACGGTGCGCGGGCGCGGCTATCGGCTGGCGCTGGCGCGCGAGGCGTGAACTCGCTCAAGGCCCGGCTGGTTCTGGCCGGGGTGATGATCCTGGCCGCCTTTCTTGGTCTGACCGGCCTGGCCCTGGACCAGGCCTTCCAGGCCAGCGCCCGGGAAGGCGTGCGGGCCAAGCTGCAGGCCCAGGTCTACGGCCTGCTCGGGGTGCTGGAACTGGATGCCGCCGGCCGGGTGCAGATGCCTGAGCAGTATCCCGACCAGCGCCTGCAGCAGCCCGGTTCGGGCAGCTATGCCCAGGTGCTCGTCGCCGGCCCCGGACGGTCCGCCGCGCCGGTATGGGAGTCACGTTCCCTGCTCGGGCGGGTGCTGGATTACAGTCATGTGCCGCTGCAGTCCGGCCAGGTCCGCTTCAGCCGGGTGACGACCGCCGTGGGCGATATGTTCGAGCTGCGTTTCGGCGTGGTGTGGGAATATGCCCCGGCCAGAAGCCGCGAACTGGTACTGCGGGTGCTGGAGTCGGATGCGGCATACCGCGACCAGCTGTGGCAGTTCCGGCGCAGCCTGGTGCTGTGGCTGGGCATCGCCGGCGCCATTCTGCTGGTGATGCAGGTGCTGGTACTGCAGTGGGGGCTGCGTCCGCTGCGGCGCATCCCGGCCGATCTGCACCGCATCCACGCCGGTGAGGTGGACGCGCTGGGCGGACACTACCCACACGAACTGCGGCCGCTGACCGAGAACCTCAACGCCTTCATCCAGGCCGAACGTACCCGCGGGCAGCGCTACCGCGACGCCATGGCCGATCTCGCCCACAGCCTCAAGACCCCGCTGGCCGTGATCCGCGGCGCGGTGGGCCGGTCCCGGGAAGCGGAACTGAACCAGGTGATCGGTGAGCAGACCGCGCGCATGCAGGAGATCGTCGACTATCAGCTGCAGCGAGCCGCCCTGGCCGGTCGCGGCGGCCTGCGCAAGCGGGTGAACCTGCACGCCACGCTGCAGCGGATCACGGATTCGCTGAGCAAGGTCTACGCTGACAAGCAGCTGGACTTCGAACTCCAGGTCGATCCGGCACAGGAACTGGCGATCGAGGCCGGCGATCTGATGGAACTGCTCGGCAATCTGCTGGACAACGCCTGCAAATGGGCCGTCTCACGCGTGCGGGTCAGCGTGGAGACGGACACGTCCGGGCATCGGCTCAGTGTCGAGGACGACGGTCCGGGCATCGGCCCGGCCGACCGCGCCCGCATCCTGCAGCGCGGTGTGCGGGCGGACGAATCCACCCCGGGTCATGGCATCGGCCTGGCCATGGTCCGGGATATCGTTCAGGCCTATGGTGGCCGGCTGGAGATCGACACCAGTCGGGAACTGGGCGGCGCCCGGCTGGTGCTGGTGCTGCCGGCCTGATGGCCACGCAGGCACACGGAATGAAAAATACCAGGCCGGAGGCAGCGTCATTCCCGCGCACGCGGGGATCCGGCAGCAGAATCCCCCCGGAGCCTGAGTCATCCGGGATTTCCTACGAATCCTTGCGGGTAATTCCCTGTGCCTGCGTGGCCATTTCAGCCATCGCGGTCACGTGCAGGCGGGCGGGCCGGCGCAGGCGCTGTTCGTAGAGCTGGATCAGCTTTTCGGTCATGCGCTCGCTCGACCAGGTGGCGGCATAGTGCCGCCCCTCGTTGCCGAGCAGGGCGCGGAAGCCGGCATTTCTGAGCAGCTGCGCGACCTTGTCGGCAAAGTCCTCGACCTCTTCCCGGGCCACGATCGCGCCCCGGCCCGCATCGAGAATGTCATGCGTGCCCATGCAGGCGGTGGAGACCACCGGTACGCCCAGCGCCATGGCCTCCAGCAGCACCAGACCCTGGGTCTCGGTGCGCGAGGCGAAGACGAAGACATCGGCGGCGGAATAGCAGTTCCACAGCGGCACCCCGCGTTCCAGGTAACCGATGAAACGCACGTTGTCCTCGATGTCGAGCTCGCGCACCTGGCGCTGCAGCTGCGCCCTGGCCGGCCCCTCACCGGCGATGACCAGCAGTACATCCGGCACGGCCGCGCTCAGTTCCTCGACCATCTCCAGCAGGAAGTGGATGTTCTTCTCGTGCGCGACCCGTCCGATGTGCATCAGGATGGGTCGGTTCGGGTCGATGCCGTGCTCGGCGCAGAAGCCGGCCCGATCGCCGCGATGAAAGCCGTCCAGCTCCAGCCCGGTGGGGATCACGCTCATCGGAGTGCGTACGCCGTATTCCTGCAGCACCCGCTGCATGGCCCGCGAGGGCACGACCAGAGCATCGACCGCGTTGCACTGGCGGCGCGAGAAGCCGCGCGCCAGGCGGCGCAGCGTGGCGCGTGGCAGGAAGGGGATGTAGTGGAACAGGTATTCCTCGAAGTAGGTATGGTAGGTCTCGATGACCGGCAGATTCAGCCGGCGGGCCAGCCGCAGTCCCAGGTAGTGGGCCACGAAGGGCGTGTGGATGTGCACCAGGTCCGGCTGCCAGGCCGCGATGGCGTCCTGCCGGCGGCGGATTTCACCGGCGCGCATCATCCGGTCCTCGGGATCGAGCAGCACGCGGCGTGACGGAATGCGTTCGATGTCAGTCTCGTCCGCCGCCTCTGCGGCATAGCGCGGAGCGATGAGTCTGACCTCGTGGCCCTGGGCGCGCAGACCGTGGATGAAGGTCATGATGGAGGTGGACACGCCATTGACCCGGGGGAAATAGACGTCCGACAGCATCAGGATGCGCATGCCCGCGGCCTCCCGGCGGTTGGGGATACAGGAACGGGCATACCGGACTCAGGCCGCATCCCGGGTAGGGCGGGGCAGTCGGGTCACCGTGCCGGAATGGGTTTCGGCCAGGCGATCCCAGTAGACGATGTGCAGGCTGCCGTCGGCCTCCTCCACCAGGGCGCTGCAACTCTCGACCCAGTCGCCGTCGTTGCAGTACAGAATGCCGTCGATGTCACGGATCTCTGCCTTGTGGATGTGACCGCAGACCACGCCGTCCACGCCGAGCTCGCGGGCGGCCTCGGCCACCGCCTGCTCGAAGTCGGCGATGAACTGTACCGCATTCTTCACCCTGCCCTTGAGATAGGCCGACAGCGACCAGTAGGGATAGCCGAAGCGGCGGCGGAAATGGTTGAACCAGTGGTTCACCCAGAGCATGAACTGGTAACTCATGTCGCCGAGTATTGCGATCCACCTGGCGAACTTGACCACGCCGTCGAATTCGTCGCCATGCAGGACCAGCAGCTTCCTGTCATCGGCGGTGACATGGATGGCGCTGGATCTGACCTCGATGCCGCCGAAATCGACATCGGCATAGTCGCGTGCGAATTCGTCGTGGTTGCCGGGGATGTAGATCACCCGGGTACCCTTGCGCGCCTTGCGCAGCAGTTTCTGCAGTACGTCGTTGTGCGCCTGCTGCCAGAACCAGGAACGCTTCAGCGACCAGCCGTCGACGATGTCCCCCACCAGATACAGGTAATCGGCCTCGTGGTGGCGGAGGAAATCGAGCAGGAATTCAGCCTTGCAGCCCCGGGTACCCAGATGGGTGTCAGAGATCCAGATGGCGCGGCAGTGTCGGATGTCACTCATCGGCTTCACCGGCTTTGGGTTTGTAATCTTTTAGCAGTGCCGGGTGACAGTCACATGAAATATCCATTGCAGTTTGACGACATTCAACATGATTGCAATATTGCTGCGTTCCAATGGTGCCTGTTCAATATGGAGGGAGCCCGGCCATGAAAGGGCGCGTGCTTGCAACGATTCTGCTGCTGGGGCTGGGGGCGATGTCCGTCCGGGCGGCGGAAGTACAGGTCTATGAGCAGGAGCAGGGGGGAGAGGTCTCCAGACTCGAGCTCGGCTACAGCGTGCAGCAGGACGGGGTGCTGATCGCCTCCCAGTCCGAGAGCGAGACCTATTTCACCCGCGCCGGTGCCGACGGCGATACCCGGCAATGGCAGGTCTGGGGCGAAACGGCCGCCGTGGAAGCGCAGCGCAGGGACCAGCAGGTGCGGGTTCGCGGCCGCAACGGCAGCGGCGAGTTCGAGTACAGCTTCGCGCTCGAGGGCCTGCCGTGGTACCAGGCCCTGTCCTATGCCCTCGGACAGTGGCTGCAGCGTGAACCGCAGGCCGGGCAGATCGAGTTCTGGATGATCCGGCCCGACAATCACCGTCCGGTCAGATTGCAGGCGCGGCGGGGGGAAGTGCAGCCGCTGCGGATCGCCGGTGATACGCGTCAGACACGGCGGGTGGAGGTGCGGCCCGCGGGCTGGCGCGGGCGGCTGTGGTCGGCCAGCTACTGGTTCGATGCCCGGTCCGGGCATTTCCTGCGTTATGAATCGGGGGCATTGGTGCCGGGGATGGCGGAGACGCGGATCGAGCTCGTCTCGACATCACCCTGACGGAGGGTTCAGGGGGTGTGTTCCATCAGTTCGTCGAGCCGGCCCTCCATGTGCAGTTCGGTCAGATCGGCGAAGCCGCCGATCCATTCCCCGTCGACGGTGAACTGGGGTACCATGCGGGCCCCCTGGGTGATGCGGCTGAACTCGCGCAGCGCGGCGGGATCGCCGTCGA
>PABG01000109.1 GCA_002699185.1 Gammaproteobacteria bacterium
AGGCGCGTGAGGAATACGGCATCGAGGTCATCGATGCGCCAGAACCGGGCAGCTACGACGCCATCATCCTGGCGGTGGCGCACCACCAGTTCGTGGAGATGGGTGCCGAGCGCATCCGGGCGCTGGGCAAGCCGGATGCGGTACTGTTCGATGTCAAATATGTGCTGCCGGCCGATATGGTGGATGGCCGCCTGTAGCCATTGGATAACAACTAAAGAGATCGAAGGAAGAATGAAATGAAGGTTCTGATCACGGGTTCGGCGGGATTCATCGGCTCGACACTGTCACTGCGGCTGCTCGAGCGCGGCGATGAGGTCATCGGCATCGACAATCTCAACGACTATTACGATGTCAGCCTCAAGCAGGCGCGGCTGGACCGCACCCTCGGCCATTCCGGCTATACCGATGTGCGCATCGATCTGGAGGACCGGGAAGGCATCGCCCGGGTGTTCGAGCAGCACCGGCCGCAGCGGGTGGTCAATCTGGCCGCCCAGGCCGGCGTGCGCTACTCGATCGAGAACCCGCTCGCCTATGTCGACACCAATCTGGTCGGCTTCGCCAACATCCTGGAGGGCTGCCGGCACAACGGGGTCGAGCACCTGGTCTATGCCTCCAGCAGTTCCGTGTACGGCGCCAACACCAGGATGCCCTTCTCGGTGCACGACAACGTGGATCATCCGGTCAGCCTGTATGCCGCCTCCAAGAAGGCCAACGAACTGATGGCGCATACCTACAGCCACCTGTACCGGATTCCGACCACGGGATTGCGCTTCTTCACCGTCTACGGCCCCTGGGGCCGGCCGGACATGGCGCTGTTCAAGTTCACCCGCAGCATCCTGGCCGGCGAGCCCATCGACGTGTTCAATTACGGCAGGCATCGGCGTGATTTCACCTACATCGACGACATCGTCGAAGGCGTGATCCGCACCCTGGACCGGGTGCCCGAGCCCAACCCCGAATGGAGCGGCGACGCGCCGGACTCGGCCTCCTCGACCGCCCCTTACCGACTGTACAACATCGGCAACAATCAACCGGTGGAACTGCTGCACTACATCAAGGTGCTGGAGGACTGCCTGGGCCGGAAGGCGGAGATGAACATGCTGCCGCTGCAGCCCGGCGACGTGCCCGACACCTATGCTGACGTCCAGGACCTGATCCGCGATGTCGGCTACAAGCCCGCCACCACGGTGGAAGAGGGGGTGGCGCGCTTCGTGGACTGGTACCGGGATTTCTATCGGGTGTGAGCACAGGCGAGGCTTGCAGTGGTGCAGTCCCTCCAGTCGCTGCTGCAGCACCCCGGATTCGCCGAGGGCAGGTACTGGCACCGGGCCGACTATCCGGCCAACCACTGCCTGTTCCGGGCCGGGGATCCGGGCGGCGAAGTCTATGTGCTGCTCAGCGGGCGGGTGCGCGTCACCGGTGACGTCAGCCTGGACGATGAGCGCCATATTCGTCCCGGGGTGTGCGACCTCGGGCCGGGTGCGGTGTTCGGCGAACTGGCCCTGTTCGATGCCGGCCCGCGCTCGGCCGGCGTGACCACGCTGGAACCGGTGGAACTCGCCGTGCTCGACGGGGTGGAACTGCTGCGGTTTTTCGATGCCCACCCGGACATCGGTTATCCGGTGTTGCGCGAGATCATCGAGATGCTGGTGGGCCGGCTGCGGCTGACCAACGACAAGGTCTGGTCGCTGCTGGCCTGGGGGCTGAAGGTGCATTCCATCGATCGGCTGCTGTAGCCCCGTTGTGGTCAATATTCCGATAGGGCAGCCGATAGCCCCAATATAGTCCAGACTATAACGAGGCCGCCTCCGGGAAGCGGCCTGCACTGAGGTGACAATCCCGGCGGGGTGCCCCGCATTCCGCCATGGAACGGCATAATGGCAACGATCAGGATATTCCGCCACTACATCCCCACCGCCTTTCTCTATCTGGCGGTGCTCGAGGGTGTGTTCTTCTTTCTCGCCTTCGAATGGGCCGTGGCCATCCGCTTCTGGGAGTCCGACCCGGCCACCGTGGCCAGTGTCCAGCCGGTATGGCCCAAGGCGATCGTGTTCTCCCTGACGCTGGTGCTCAGCATGGCCGGGATGGGGCTGTACGAGCGGCGCACCCGGGACGGCTTCGAGGGTCTGCTGCTGCGCGCCATGGCCAGTTTCGCGCTGAGTCTGGTGCCCCTGGCGGTGATCTTCTACCTGGCCCCGGAGCTGTTTCTCGGGCGCGGGGCACTGGCCATCGCCTATTCCATCAGCCTGCTCGGACTGGTCCTGACCCGCAGCCTGTTCCTGCGCCTGGGGGACCAGTCCATGCTCAAGCGGCGGGTGCTGGTACTGGGCACGGGCAGAAAGGCCGCCCTGATCACCCGCTACCGGCGCAGCAGCGACATGCGGGAACTGCACCTGGTCGGTTTTGCCCGCATGGGCGATGCCGAGGAGCAGATCGACCCCGATCGTATCCTGGAAATCGACAGCCCGCTGGCAGAATATGTCACCGATCATGATATCGACGAGATCGTGGTGGCGGTGGACGACCGTCGCCGCGGCCTGCCCGTGGACGAGATCCTGGACTGCAAGATGAGCGGCGTCGACGTGGTCGACCTGCTGAGTTTCTTCGAGCGCGAACTGGGCAAGATCAAGCTCGATGTGCTGGACCCGAGCTGGATGTTCCTGTCGGACGGGTTCCGCGGCGGTGCTGTTCGCGCCTATCTCAAGCGTCTGTTCGACCTTGCGCTGGCCCTGCTGCTGCTGCCGCTGCTGCTGCCGTTCATGCTGGTGGTGGCCATCGCCGTGTTTGTCGAGGGCGGTTTTCGCGGGCCTGTGCTGTATCGGCAGATCCGGGTCGGTGAAAACGGTCGTCCCTTCCAGATCGTGAAATTCCGCAGCATGCGCACGGATGCCGAAAAGGACGGCGCCCAATGGGCCAGCCGCAACGACACCCGGGTGACGCGCGTGGGCGGGATCATCCGCAAGGTGCGCCTGGACGAACTGCCGCAGATCTTCAATGTGCTCAAAGGGAACATGAGCTTCGTCGGGCCGCGTCCGGAAAGGCCCGAGTTCGTGGAGCAGCTGTCTGAAAAGATCCCGTATTACAACGAGCGCCACCGGGTCAAGCCGGGCCTGACCGGCTGGGCACAGGTCTGCTATCAGTATGGCGCCTCGGAGGAGGATGCCTTCGAGAAGCTGCAGTACGATCTGTACTATGTGAAGAATTACAGCCTGCTGCTGGACCTGATGATAATGGTGCAGACCGTGGAGGTCGTCCTGATGGGCAAAGGGGCCCACTGAAGGTCCGGTTCCGCCTGCCCGCCGCGGCCCGGCTGCATATCATCACCAGCATTGTCCGCCGGGCACGGCACTTTCATAATGCAGGTATCCGGACCCGTGATGGCGGGCTGAACGGCATGCAGGCGGGTGCGTCTCGCTGACTGCTGAATCTGACCGGGACCGATCAAACCGTCGGGGGAAGATTGAGCATCGGGATATACAGCTACGGACTGGCCGCTCTGGCCTACCTGATTCTGACGCTGGTGCTGGCCAGTGGCTGGCGCGGTCGCCTTCAGGGCGGGGTGCTGCTGGCGGGAGTCGGCGTCTCGGCGCTCTGGGCCGTACATGCCATGCTGGTGGCGGCGGAGTATCCGCTTGCCGAGGCCTTCATTCCCACAGCAGAAGCCCTGCGATTCATCGGCTGGTTCATCTTCCTGTTCGGTATCCTGCGCACCCAGCGCGGCGCGGCCACGTTCTTCGGGGCTTTTTCGCCCGGGCCGCTGGCGGCCTATGGCCTGTCGGGGCTGTTGGCGCTGCTGCCGCTGTTCCCCGTGGCCATCTTCAATGCCATTCCCTTCAAGCTCGTCTATGCCCTGTATCTGGGCCTGGTGGTGGGCGTGCTGTGGCTGGTCGAGAACCTGTTCCGCAACACCAAGTCCGACCAGCGCTGGGGAATCAAGTATCTGTGCTTCGGGATTGCCGGGATCTACCTCTATGATTTCATCCTGTATTCCAACGCGGTGATGTTCAATCAGCTGGATCCGGCGATCTGGCAGGCACGCGGGGCGATCAATGCCCTGGCCGTGCCCCTGATCGCGGTTTCCGCCGCGCGCAATCCGGACTGGTCGCTGGATGTTTTCGTCTCGAGGCGAATGGTCTTCCACACCGCCACCCTGATCGGAACAGGCATTTATCTGCTGGTGATGGCGGCAGCCGGGTACTACATCCGCGCCGTCGGCGGCGAATGGGGGGATGTTCTCCAGATCGTGTTTGTCGCCGCCGCCCTGCTGGGGCTGGCCGCTCTGTTGTTTTCGGGGCATGCGCGGGCACAGCTGCGGGTATTCTTCAGCAAGCACTTCTTCAATTATCAGTATGACTATCGTGAACAGTGGTTACGCTTTACCCGCACCCTGTCGGCCTGCAAACAGGAAGCCGATCCCAGGGTCTGCGTGATCCGGGCCGTGGCCAGCATCGTCGACAGTCCGGCGGGTATCCTGTGGCTGCGCCGTTCGACCACGGCCTACACACCGGTTGCGCACTGGAACCAACCCTTCGAGGCGGCGTGGATGCTGGAGGCGGAATCGGACCTGGTGCGCTTCGTCGAGGCCAATGGTTGGGTCATTGATCTGCAGGAGTGGCGCGAGCGCCCCGAGCGTTATGCCGACATGCACCTGCCGGGATGGCTGCCCGAGATCCCCCACGCCTGGCTGATCGTGCCGCTGCTTGACGGAGGTGAGCTTATCGGCCTGATTTTCCTTGCGAAACCCCTGGCGACGGTGCGGCTGGACTGGGAAGTGATGGATCTGCTCAAGACCGCGACCTGCCAGGCCGCGGCCTACCTGGGGCAACTCGAGGCCAACATGGCGCTCACCGAGGCCCGGCAGTTCGAGGGCTTTCACCGGCTCTCGGCCTATATTCTTCATGATTTGAAGAATATAATCGCGCAACAATCAATAATTACCAAGAACGCCGCCAAGCATAAACACAATCCGGCCTTTGTCGACGATGTGGTTGCCGTGATGGAACACTCGGTCACCAAGATGAACCGCCTGATGAATCTGCTCAAGTCCGGATTGAGCGAGAACCGGCCGCGTCCGATCAGGCTGGATCGGCTGCTGAACTCGGTGATGGAGGAGTTGTCCGTCTATGAGCCCCGGCCCCAGCTGCACAACGCGGTCGCGGAGATCGAACTGATCGTGGATCCGGACCGGCTGCGCACTGCCCTGCGCAACATCGTGCAGAATGCCCAGCAGGCCACTACCCGGGACGGCCATGTCCAGGTCAGCGTGGAGCGCACGGAGGGGCATGTCCAGGTGAGCGTCAGTGACGACGGCATCGGCATGGAGCCCGAGTTCATCCAGGAACGTCTGTTCCGTCCCTTCGATACCACCAAGGGTGACGTCGGCATGGGGGTGGGCGCTTACGAGAGCCGCGAGTACATACGGTCGCTGGGCGGCGATATCATGGTGCAGAGTCAGCCGGGTGCGGGATCAACCTTCAGGATTCTGCTGCCCTGCCCCGACTCGGAGCAGGAGCAGGTCGCCTGAATGTGCAGGGAATCTGATCACCTCAGCTGATGTGGGAGTACAGGTGAACGCAAGGAAGAAAACACTGCTGATCGTCGAGGATGACCCTGGCCTGCAAAGCGCGCTGAAATGGTCATTCGATGAGTTCGAGGTTGTCACCGCCAGCGACCGCGAGGGCGCCATCGCCCAGCTGCGGCGCCACGAACCCGCGGTGGTGACGCTGGACCTGGGGTTGCCGCCGGACCCGGGTGGTGCCACCGAGGGCCTGGCCACGCTGGGCCAGATCCTGTCCCTGGCGCCCAGAACCAAGGTGATCGTGGTCACCGGCAACAACGACAGTGAAAATGCCATTCGTGCCATCGCCGAGGGCGCCTGGCTGTTCTGCCAGAAACCGGCGGATCCGGAGTTGCTGGGTTTCATCGTGGAACGGGCCTGGCATCTGCATGAACTGGAGGAACAGCAGCGGAGCGTGAATCCGAGCGCCGAATCCCCACTGGCGGGCATCATCGCCACCAGCCCCGAAATGCTCGAGGTCTGCCGCAAGATCGAGAAGCTCGCACCCACCGATGCCACGGCCCTGCTGCTGGGGGATTCCGGCACCGGCAAGGAACTGCTCGCCCGCAGCCTGCACCAACTGAGCCCGCGCGCCGAACAGCCCTGGATCGCAATCAACTGTGCCGCCATCCCGGAAAACCTGCTGGAAAGTGAGCTCTTCGGCTATGAGAAGGGCGCCTTCACCGGCGCCAACAAGACCACCCCGGGCAACGTCGAGTGCGCCAACGGCGGCACCCTGTTCCTGGACGAGGTGGGTGATCTGCCGCTGCCGTTGCAGGCCAAGCTGCTCCGCTTCCTGCAGGAACGGGTGATCGTGCGTGTGGGCGGGCGCAAGGAGATCCCGGTCGATGTCCGCGTGGTCTGCGCCACCCACCGCAACCTGCAGGAACAGATCCAGCAGGGGGCCTTCCGCGAGGATCTCTACTATCGCATCAGTGAGATCACCATCAATATCCCGTCACTGAGCGAGCGTCAGGGCGAGGCGGTGGTGCTGGCGAATTATTTCCTCAACCAGTATGCCGACCAGTTCAAGAAGAATTCCGTCCGCTTTGCACCCGACGCCCTGGCCGCGATCGAGAACTACAGCTGGCCGGGCAACGTGCGTGAACTGGAGAACCGGGTCAAGCGCGCCATCATCATGGCTGACGGCAAGCACATCGCCGCTGCCGACCTGGAACTGGACCCCGGCGACCAGGATCAGGCCCTGCCCTTCAACCTGCGTCAGATCCGCGAGGAAGCGGAAAGCAAGGCGCTGCTGCGCGCCTACCAGTATGCCTCCGGCAATGTCTCGCAGGCCGCGGAACTGCTCGGCATCACCCGTCCCACCTTCTATTCACTGGTAAAGAAATACAACCTGAATATCCAGGCGAAATAGCGAAATGACAAGGATATGACCATGCATGTCAGCACACGATTGATACGGGGAATGATCGCAGGACTGCTGCTTCCCATCACCGCAGTGGCCGCGGACTATCTGGAGGAGGCCAGGGACTACTATGCCAGGCAGGAATACCGGGCCGCGGTGATCCAGCTGAAGAACGCCCTGAAGGAGGCGCCGGACAACCGTGATGCCCGGCTGCTCCTGGCCCGGATTCATCTCGAAACCGGCGATGCCGCGGCCGCGGAAAAGGAATTCAGGCAGGCGCGGCGGCTGGAGGCGGAGCGTGCCGACTGGATCACCGGACTGGCCCACTCACTGCTGCGGCAGTCCAGGTTCGACGAGGTATTGAAGGAAATTGAGGTCACGGCGGATGATCCGGCGGCGCTGGCGGCCGATATCCGGGTGCTGCGCGCCCAGGCCCTGATGGCCCAGGGCGAACTGGCTCAGGCCGAGGAACAGTTCCGCCGGGCGCTGGCTCTGGACGACAAGCATACCGATGCTCATCTCGGCCTGGCTCAACTGGCCTACAACGCCGGTGAGTATGCACAGGCGCATCAGCTTGTCGACCGGGCGCTGGACAGCGACCGCGGCAGCTACAGTGCCAATCTGGTCAAGGCGCAGATTCTCGCGGCCGAGAAACGAGCGGAGGCGGTGAACTGGTTCGACCGGGCGCTGGAGGCCAGGCCGGACGATATCGTCGCCCGTCTCGGCAAGGCCCAGGCGCTGATCGTCCAGGGCGAGTTCTCCGCGGCGCGTCCGGTCGTGGACGAACTGCTGGAGGTACTGCCGGAGAACGCCCAGGTAACACACCTCGATGGCCTGCTCGAATTCAGTGCCGGCAACCATGACCAGGCGCTCGCCGCCTTCAACAAGGTCCTGTCGGTACAGCCCAAGCACGCACCGGCCATGCTGTTCCTGGGGACCATCCATCATCAGCGCGGCAATCTGGATCAGGCGCGGCTCTACCTGAGCGATTATCTGGAATACGCCCCGGCGCACGTGCCGGCAAGACAGATGCTTGGCAGCATCAACCTGCAGCAGGGCAAGGTGAAGGAGGCGATCGAGATCATGCAGCCGGCTGCGGAAGCCGCCCGCGACAATGCCGGTTATCTGGCTCAGCTCGGTGCGGCCTACATGCAGGTCGGCGAGGTCGAGCGGGCCATGGACTATCTGGAACGGGCGCGGGAAATCGCGCCGGAAGCGCTGCCGGTCCAGGCACAGCTGGCCATGGGGCGCATCCTGCAGGGGGATCGGGAAACCGGACTGGAGGAACTGCGTTCGCTTACAGATGCCGAGGGCGGCATGGGCTATGACCGCCTGCTGGTCATGTCCTACATGGCGCTGGAGGACCATGCTGCCGCACTGCGCGCCGTCGAGGCGATGCGCAACAGGTATCCGGACAGCGCGGAAGCGGCCAACCTGCATGCCGTGGTCCAGCTGGCCATGGGTGAGCGCAAGGCCGCGCGTCAGACCCTGCGGCAGGCGATCGACAAGGATCCGGAGTTCTCCGCTGCCTATATCAACCTGGCCAATCTCGAGTTTCAGGACGGCAATGCCGCCGCGGCCGCGGATATCCTCGAACGCGCCGAACGCCAGGGGGCGGGATCGCCTGGGGTGCTGCTGGCACGGGCCAGGCTTGCCGAGGCCACGGGTGATCGGAATGGCGCTGTGGACCTGTACCGGCAGGCCTATGAAGGCCACGAAAACGAACTGCAGCCGGGACTGGCCTATGCCGATTATCTGGCCCGCAACGATGAGTTGAACAAGGCCCTGGTGGTATTGTCCGAGCTGGACCGCCGGCATCCGGAACAGCCGCAGGTGCTTGCCAAGCTTGGCATGGTGCAGATCAACAGCGGCAACCACGCCAATGCCGAGGCCACCATCAGATCACTGATCGAGAAGACGCCGGAAAACGGCTATGCGCATTATCTGCTCGGCCGCCTGCATCTGGCGCGCGATGAGACCGGCAAGGCCATCGCCCCGCTGGAGCGTGCGCTGGAACTGGGGCTGGAGGACATCGAAGCCCGGGTCCTGCTGACCGAGGCCTATGCCGCGCAGGGACAGGACGAGCAGGCCCTGGCCCTGATCGAACGGACAAAAGAAGAATATGCGGACATCGGCCTGGGCTTCGAACTGGAAGGCGACTTCCACATGCGCCGTCAGGCGCCGGCAAAGGCGCTGGAGGCCTATCGCCAGGCCTATGCCAGAAGCGCCACCCGTCCCTTGATGACCAAGCTCTACCGTGTGCATAAGGCGCAGGGAGATACAGGCTCGGCGCGGACGGTGCTTGAGACCTGGCTGCAGTCACACCCTGACGACACCGGTGTCCGGCTCATCTACGCCTCCGATCTCGGTCGCGCCGGCGAGGCCGGGGCCGCGCTCAAGGAGTATCAGGCGGTGATCAAGAGTCAGCCGGACAACGTCGCGGCCCTGAACAATGCCGCGGTCATCGCGGCCGAGACGGATCCCGAACGCGGGCTGGAATATGCAGCCAGGGCCTATGAGTTGTCGGCTTCACGTCCCGAGATCATCGATACCTATGGCTGGCTGCTGCTGAAAAATGACCGGCCGGTCGAGGCCGAGCGGCTATTGAAGGAAGCGGCGGTCCTGGCCCCGCATATCCCCGATATCCGCCATCACCTGGCCGCGGCCTATCACCGCAATGGCAGGGACAAGGCTGCCCTGCTGGAACTCAGGGAGATCGAGCGCCGGTTCGATGAGCTGTCCCGGCCCGAACAGGCGCGCGCGCTGTATCAGCAGTTGAACAGCGCAGACTGACAACCCCGACACGGATTATTACAGATGATTGGTATTGGCAGATTGCTTCGCAGCGCGCCCGTCATATTCGCAACCTGCATACTGGCCCTGGCGCTTGCCGCCTGCGGCTTCGATTCAAGGACGCCGGACGAGATCCGCCTGGAGGCGAAGAGCCGGATCGCCGAATACGATTACAAGGCGGCGGAGATCCATCTCAAGAATCTGCTGCGGGCCAACCCCGAGGATATCGAGGCCAGGTGGCTGCTCGCCGACGCCTACATGCAGCAGTGGAAGCTCGATGCGGCCTACAAGGAACTGGAGAAGGCGCTGGAGCTGGGCATGGCGCCGGCAGCCGTTTATCCGCGGCTCGCCAGGGCCTATTATTCCGCGCCCAGTCATCAGCGCCTGCTGGCGCTGGAGCCCGAGGGGCTGGGGGCCGAGGTCAGCGCTCAGGTGCTGGCGTACCAGTCACTGGCCGCGCTGCAGGCCGGGGATGTTGGACAGGCGCAGACCCGTCTGCAGCAGGCCGAATCGCTTGCGCCGGAGCTTGGCGACGTCCAGCTGGCCGGCATCATGTACAGGCTCGGCCAGGGTGACAGGGAGACGGCCCGGGAGCGCCTGGATGCCCTGCAGCCGGGTGACCCCTATCTCCAGGCATTGGTCGGCCGGCTCTACCTGCGGCTGCAGGCCCTGGAACAGGCAAAGCGGCATCTCGTCGCTGCGGTGGATGCGGGCGCGCGTTTCTACAACGTCTACATCGATCTGGCGCTGATCGCGATGGCCGACTCCGACCGCGAGGCGGCCGTGGCCAATCTCGAGCAGCTCAAGGCGATTGCACCCCGGCATCCCGCGGTCGATTACATCGAGGGGCTGCTGCTGTTCACCGAGGCCGATTACCAGCCGGCACTGAGTCACTTCGAACGCGTGGTCAGTACCTATGACGCCTTTGTCCCGGCCCATATGTACCTGGGGCTGACCCACTATGCACTGGGCAACGATCAGCAGGCGAGCACCCATATCGAACGCTTCGTCAGCGCCATGCACAGTTTTTATCCGCTGGACAAGATCCGCGCCCACATCCATTTCCGGCTTGGCGACTATCCGCGCGCGATCGAACTGCTGCAGGGTCTGAGACAGATCCGGCCGGATGACCCTTCGGTGCTCACCCTGCTGGGTGAAACCTATCTGCGCGCGGGCGACATGGCCCGGGTC